>JBDGQP010000115.1:37744-46949 GCA_042218975.1 Salinibacter sp. | reverse complement strand
ACGGATAACACCACGGCCAATATAGGAGTCACCGCGTCCCATTGCCAACGCGACCGCTCCCGAATGCGTCCCCATCCCCCCGCTTACTTTCGGCGAGACACCCTCACGGTGGCCCGCGACCTCCTGGGCGACCGGGTCGTCCGGGAAACGGAGAGGGGGGCGCCCTGCGTGGGCCGCATTGTCGAGACGGAAGCATACACGCAGGAGGACCCGGCCTTCCACGGGTGGAATCTCTACGACTCGGAGACGCAGTCGGTTCTACGCGAGGGCCGGGCGGCGGACCTCTTCGCGGCCCCCGCCCAAGGCTACGTGTATCTCATCTATGGGATGCACTGGCTTCTCAACGTCGTGACCGAACCGGAGGGGACCGGCGGCGCCGTTCTGGTACGGGCCGTCGAGCCCCTCGAGGGCACGGCCCGCATGCGAGGAAACCGGGGCCCCGACCGATCCGACCTGGAGCTGACGAACGGTCCCGGCAAGCTCACCGAAGCCTTCGGCATCGACGATGCCTTTCACGGCGTCGCCCTTACCGACCCTCCGCTGTACTTCGCCGAGGGCGCCCCCCCGCCCGAGGCCCGTGTCGCGCGGTCGTCTCGGATCGGCCTCTCGAAGGGGGTCGAGCGGCAATGGCGGTTCTACGTGGAGGGGCATCCCTACGTCTCGCCCGCCACGCCCAGTGACCAGACGTAAACGGGCCCCGCCCCGGCCCGGAGGTCCCATGAAGGGAATTCTGCCCTCGCTCGTCCGTAGAACCCCGCCTCCCCTGCACGCCACCGCGCCTCCGCTTCTTTAGTTGCATCGATCATTGACCGTCACCCGCCCTCGTTTCCGATGGACCAGCATCTGCAGTCGACCGCCGACCCTAGCCGCACCTCCGAGGAGATCCGGGACGAGTTTTTGTCCTTCTTCGAGGAGCGCGGCCACGAGGTCGTGCCCAGCGCATCCCTCGTGCCGAGGGGAGACAGCACCCTGCTCTTCACAAACGCGGGAATGAACCAGTTCAAGGATGTCTTTCTAGGGGTTGGAGATCGGCCCTACACCCGGGCGGTCGACACCCAGAAGTGCCTGCGTGTCTCCGGCAAGCACAACGACCTGGAGGAGGTGGGCCACGACACCTACCACCACACCTTCTTCGAGATGCTAGGCAACTGGAGCTTCGGCGACTACTTCAAGGCCGAGGCCATCCGATGGGCGTGGGCACTGCTGGTGGACCAGTGGGGCCTCGCCCCGGATCGGCTCTACGCGACGGTCCACGAGGGGGACGAGGACTTCGGCCTCGACGCCGACCAGGAGGCCTACGACCTCTGGCTCCGGGAAACCCCCATCGATGAGGGCCACGTGCTCTACGAGCCCTCGAAGGAAAACTTCTGGATGATGGGGGACACCGGGCCCTGCGGGCCGTGCTCGGAGCTGCACGTGGACCTTCGCCCGGCGGCGGCCCGCGCGGAGACCCCGGGCGTCGACCTCGTGAACGTCGACCATCCGCAGGTCATGGAGATCTGGAACCTCGTCTTCATCCAGTACAACGCACAGCCCGACGGCCGCCTCGAACGGCTCGACGACCAGCACGTCGACACCGGCATGGGCTTCGAGCGGCTCGTGGCCGTCCTGCAGGGGAAGGAGTCGACCTACGACACCGACCTCTTCGCCCCGCTCCTGCAGGCGGTCGCCGACCTCTCGCCGCGCGACGGCGTGCACGGCTACGAAGACCTCGCCGTCGACGACCCGGAGGCCCGCGAGCAGGTCCGCATCGCCCTCCGCGTGGTGGCCGACCACATCCGCGCCATCGCCTTCGCGATCGCCGACGGGGTGATGCCCGCCAACACCGGCCGCGGCTACGTGATTCGCCGCATCCTGCGGCGCGCCGTGCGGTACGGCTACCAGACCCTGTCGCTCGAGGAGCCCTTCCTGCACCAGCTTGTGGCGCCCCTGATCGACAAGATGGGGGGGCAGTTCGACGGCCTCGCCGAACAGCGGGACTACATCGAGCAGGCCATCCGGTCGGAGGAAGAGGGCTTCCTGCAGACGCTGGGCACCGGCATCGACTTCTTCGAGCGGGTGGTGCCGTACGTCGTGGACCTCGCAGGCACGGACGGGGAGGCGACCGACGAAGTGCTGGGCGATCTCCAGCGGGACCGGCGCGCGATGGACCTGCTGGATCAGGCCTATGTCGACACCGAAGAGGACGACGAGCTCCTTCGGGCCTTTGCGAGGATCGCCCGGGAGGGAGAGGTCCCCGGCCCCGTGGCGTTCCTCCTGCACGACACCTACGGCTTCCCCGTCGACCTGACGGAGCTGATGGCCCGGGAGCGCGGGCTGGGGGTCGACCGGGAGGGCTACGAGGCGCTCATGGAGCGGCAGAAGCAGCAGGCCCGTGCGGCCTCCTCGTTCGAGGTGGATCAGAGCGACGTGCAGGCCTGGCAGCCCGTCACGGACGGCGCGGAGGCGTCGGTCTTCGTGGGCTACGACCAGGAGACGGTCCACGACGCAGAAGTCCGGGCGGTTCGGGTGGTAGAGAGGGCGGACGACCGGCGGTACGACCTTGAGCTCAGCCACACGCCCTTCTACGCCGAGGCGGGCGGTCAAGTGGGCGACACCGGCGTGCTCCGGGTCGGGGGCACGGAGGTGCCCGTCATCGACACGCAGCGAGAGGGGGAGCGCATCGCCCACACCGTCCCCGATCTGCCCGAGCCCCTGAACGCGCCCGTCGAGGCCTCGGTCGACGCCGAGCGTCGCCGCCGCATCCGGGCCCACCACACGGCCACACACCTCATGCACGCGGCCCTGCGGGAGACGCTGGGTGACCACGTGCAGCAGAAGGGCTCGCTCGTGGCGCCGGACCGGCTGCGGTTCGACTTCAGTCACTTCGACGCCGTCGACGAGGACACCCTTCGCGCCGTCGAGCGGCAGGTGAACGCCGCCATCCGCCGCAACATCCCCAAGCAGGAGGCGCGCGACGTGCCCCTCGAGGAGGCGAAAGAGCAGGGGGCGCTGGCGCTCTTCGGCGAGCAGTACGGCGACCGGGTGCGGGTGATCACCTTCGACCCCGACTACAGCATGGAGCTCTGCGGCGGGACGCACGTCGAGGCCACCGGGGAGATCGGCCTCTTCCGGTTCCTGTCGGAGGGGTCGGTGGCCTCCGGCGTCCGTCGGGTAGAGGCGGTGGCCGGTGAGGCCGCCTACGAGCACGTCGAGGCGCAACTCGGGGAGTTGACCCGGGCGCGGCGGCAGTTCCGGTCGCTCCAGGAGCCGCTGCCCGACGCTGTGGCCCGGCTGCAGGAAGAGCGCGACGCCCTCCGGGACGAGGTGGACCGGCTCCGCCACCAGCAGATGGCGAGCCGGCTCGACGCCTTCATCGACGAAAACGCCGCCACAGTCGACGATGTCACCGTCGTCACCGGCCGCATCGACCGGGCCGACATGGACGACCTCCAGGAGCTCGGCCAGCAGCTCCGAGACAAGATCGGGGCGGGCGGCGTCGGGGTGCTCGGCAGCGTCGGGGCCGACGGCGAAAAAGCGTACGTCGTCGCCACCGTCGCCGACGACCTCATCCAGGAGCGGGGCCTGCAGGCCGGATCCCTCGTGGGAACCCTCGGCGAACGGCTTGGCGGCGGCGGCGGCGGACGTCCCCGGCTCGCGTCGGCCGGCGGCCGCAAGACCGATCGGCTCGACCCGGTCCTCGAGGAGGTGCCGTCCCTCGTGCAGGAGGCGCTGGCGTAGCGCCCGTGTGCCGAGACCCGAGAAACGGCGTCGCGGGGCCCGGGCTCGAGGAGAAACCGTCCCCGGTCAGGGCGTCCGCCCGGGGCGTTCAGTCGCGACGAGGATGCGCATGTTGAGGGCCCGGGCCGCCGAGGCCACCGAGGCGAACTGCCTGATCGTGGCGCCCTGATCGGCACGCAGGATGAGCGTGCTCTGGGCGCTCCGGGCGGCCCGGATTTCGTCGAGGAGGCGTGAGGAGGGGACGGGGGATCCGTTGACGTAGTAGGTGCCGTCCTGGGTGAGCGCCACCGTTACGGCCTGCTCCTGGACCGGGGCCGAACTGTCGACCTGCGGCAGCGTCACCTGAATTCCCATCTGGGGGATGAAGCTCGAGGTGAGGAGAAAGAAGATCAGCAGGAGCAGGACGATGTCCGTCATGCCCGCGAGGCTGATGTCGGTCATCGGCTCCTGCGAGGGAGAGAAGTCGAGCGGCATGGCGACGAAGGCCAGTGGTGGGGAGGACCGGTGGACGGCGTCGGTGGGCTATCCGAAGGTTTCGCTCCGCTGGCCGGACGAGACCGGCTCCTGCAGCAGGTCGATGAAGTCCGTGGCGGAGCGCTCCATGTCGTTGGTGAGCCGGCGGATGCGCCCGATGAGGAAGTTGTACGAGAAGAGCGCCAGGATGCCGACAAGCAGGCCGGCGGCCGTCGTCACGAGCGCCTCCCAGATGCCCCCGGCCAGGACGCTGGGGTTCACGTTCCCCTGCAGGTTCTGAATCTGCTGAAAGGCCCGAATCATCCCGATGACCGTCCCGAAGAAGCCGAGCATCGGGGCGATGCCGGCGATGCTGGCGAGCAGGTTCGTCCGCTTCTCGAGCTCGAAGGACTCGTGCTTCCCGGCCGCCTGCACGGCGTCCTGGATTTCGGAAATGGGGCGCCCCAGGCGCTCGAGTCCCTGCTGCAGGATGCGGGTGATGGGTACGTCCTTTCGTTCGCAGTACGCAATTGCCCCGTCGACGTCGCCGTTGCGAACGTACTCCCGCACGCGGTCGGTAATGGCGTCCGGGTTGGAGGAGGCCTCCCGGATGGTGATCCATCGCTCGATGAAGAGGTAGATCGTAAGGACCGACAGCAGGACGAGCGGAATCATCACCCAGCCTCCCAGCACGAGCACGTCCAGGAGGGAGGTGGCCTGCGAGGCCGCGGCCTGTGCGGAGTCGGCCGCCGCGGTGTCAACCTGTTGGAGGAGGATCATGTGCGGGGACGTGGGTGCGAGTGGCAGAGGGTGGAGAGGGGCAATCATTCAAGTGCAAGGGGCCAGGCCCCGCTGGGCAACGCGTCGCTGTTGTCGTCGAGAAAGGCTTCCGCCTCACTCCGGGTCCGAAACTGCCCGAGGCCCACTCGGTAGCGCGGGGTGTTGTTGACCGTTCCCCGCAGGACGTCGACGGGCAAGGTCGAGTCGCTGAACCGCTGCCGATAGGTGTCCACGAGAGGGGCGGCGGCGGCGCGGTCCGCCCGCGAAGCTACGACGATCGTCCAGCCCCCGGCGTCGGGGTCGATGCCTTCGGCCCGGGGGGGGGCCGGCGCGGTGGCGGCGGAGTCGGAACCGGCCCCGCTCGTCTCGGTCGAGGAAGAGGCATCCTGCTCGGAAGTTCCCGTCGCCGATGGGCCGGGCGGACCGGCGGCCTGCTGGGTGGGGGAGGCGGCCGTCGAGGAGTCACTGGTCGGGGACAGCGCCTGCCTCGGGGGCGGCATCACGCCGCGTTGGCCCAGGATGTACCATGCCCCCCCACCTAGGAGGACGAGGACCAGAATCGTGACCAGCACGCGGGGAAGGAGCGAGGAGCCGCCCGCCGCGTGCTCGTCGGACGTGTGGGACGGTTCCGGGTCCGAGGAAGCGGTTGCCGCCTCCGCCTCGCGGTCCTCGTCCGAGAACGAAGCCTCCTCCGAGTCGGCCGTAGGGGCGTCGGCCGGCGACGCTTCGTCGTTGCGGGACGGGCCGTCCATGTTCTCTTCGTCCGCTCCCGGGTCCCAAATCTCCGAGAGGTCGTCCCGATCCTCGTCGCTGGATTCTGTCTCGGCCGCGGCCTCGGACTGATCGACGTCGGTCGACGCAGATCCCGCCGGGGCGGATGAGACTTCATCCTCGGCGGACGCCTCCGTGATCTCGTCGACTAGGGGGTACAGCTCTTCGGTGTCGGGACGTTCGGTCGATTCCTCCGCCCCTCCGGAGCTCTCCGTGTCCTCGGGGTCGCTCGGGTCCGGGGACGCGCTCTCGGCGGGCGAGGACGCGGCCGTGTCCTGGCCCGCCGCCTCCGAGGCGATGTCATGTTCGGGAATCTCAAACTCTTCGGTGTCGGCCTCTTCGTCGTCGGTCTCCGACTCCTGGGCCTCCGACTCCCCCGACGCGTCGCCGGGGGGCGTCCATCCGCTGCTGTCCTGGTAGCCGAGAGTGATCGTGCTCGGCCCCTCGGGATCCGTGTCTTCGTCGGGGTTCAGGTCCGGGGCGCCACGGAGCTGCTCCGACTGGAGTCCCTCGAAGCGGTGGTTCACGGCCCGGGCGAGAGAGTCGGCGGGGGAGAAGGTCAGCTCACCGTCCTCCACCCGAAACTTCCCGAGGTCGGGGAGACGCACGCCGCCCTGCTGGGCCCGTTTTCGGACCTCGCGGAGCATGGCCAGGAGAAGCTTCTCGGCCTTCTGGTCCGAGATATCGAGCTCGTCGGCGAGAAGGGCGTGAATCGAATCAGACATGGCAGCGGGGGAGTCGGGCGGCGGAGGAGGGCGCGGATCACTCGGGGGTAAACTGGACGACGTCTTGGGGGGGCACCATCTCGTCCTCGCCGTCGGGCGTCTCTCGACGATGACTGGGGCGGTGCTCGACGGAGAAGGTGCCGAGGCCGGGCACGTCCATGCTCTCCCCCTGCTCCAGCCGCCGGCGGAGAACGCGGACGAACGCCTCGATGGTCTCTTGGGCGGAGGGCGTGCTCATGTCAGGGCCGAAATCGGGAAAAAGAAACGGAGTCGTCGGTGAAAGCCAATGCCGCTCCTCATACATCGTTCAGCACCTCCCGCTGCGGGGGCCGGAGCGGCTACCAGTGAATCCGGAAGCCCCCACTGAGAATGGTCGGCGGCCGCGGGTACCGCGCCCATCGCTCCGGGGCCGACGGGCTCAGGTTGCGAACCTCGAAGACCACGTCCAGCAGCGAGGTCACCTGGTAGGAGCCCTCCACGTCGAACGTCACGTAGGCGTCGATCTCTTCGCCGCCGCTCACCTGGGTCGGGCGAGGACTCTCAATGGTGCCGGTGGCTTGGAGCAGTCCCCGCTGGTCGGCAAACGAGACGGAAAGTAGCCCCTCGGCGACGAGCGGCGAGAAATAAGGAATCTCGGCGTCGGCACCGGGGAGGGCTCCGTCCCGGACCGAGAGGCTCAGGGCCGCCTCGACGTTGCGGAGCCCCTCCAGGGCCAGGCGGGCCCCGCCGTGCAGGATCCGGGCCGACGCGTACCCGACCTGGAGGCCCGGATCGCTGAGGGAGGCGCCCGATCCGGGCGAGGAGAAGTAGCGGTACGACGGTGCGTAGCGGTACCCCACCTCGCCGCGGAGTCGGAGCGGGCCGAGGCCCACCTCGCCTCCCGTCCGGAACCGCGTCGTGTAGAGGGTGGGAAGCACCGGCGGGGCGTGTATTGCGTATGGGTTTTGCTCGTACAGGCTGGACAGGCCCTCCCGGGAGAGGGTGGGTCGGTTTTCCGCGAAGAGGGTCGCGCCGGGCGCCAGCGAAAACGACGCGCGGCCGTCGGGCACGATGAACACGGCCTCGACCGGGGACGCGGCCGACGTCCGGGGCGCCCCTGGGGCCTTGAAGGTGAGCACCCGGCCCCCCGCCTCAACCGTCAACCGATCGGTGTCGACCAGGGTAGCGCCGAGGCCGCCGTCGATCTCGTAGCCGGTCTGGTCCGGCACGTCGCCGCCGAAGGTCGAGTGGGCGGCGCTGACGTCGAGGTGGACTTCCGTTTCCGCCAGCGGGGTGGTGAGCCGACCGTCTACCTCCACCCGGTCTTCCCGGAAGGCGACCGTGGCGGTTGGGCGCTCGGTCTCGTAGGCCGCCCGGCCGTAGGACAGCGCCACCCGCGAGTCGACCCGGCCGTAGGTCCGCAGCTCGGCGCCGACCTCGCCCCGAAGCCCGGAGCGACCGGGGGCCGCACGGTCGGAACCCCGGAGAAGGGCCGGTTCCCCGTACAGGGTGTAGCGGCTCCCGGCCCCCCGGGCCGTGGCCCGAAACGTGAGCCCGTCGTGCCGGCTCTCGAAGCGAACGTGGGCGTCGGCCTGATCCGTGGGGGTATCGACGCCGGACGCCCCGCCGTCGAAGGGACGAAAGCCGGAGGTGCCGAAGTAATCGGCGTCGACCGACACGGTCTGACGGGCCGAGAGGGGAAGGGTGACGTGCCCGTTGGCGAACCGGGAGGCATAGCGACCGCCGCCTATTTGCACGAACCCTGACTTCGGAGGGGCCGGTTGGGGCAGAGACGCAGACGCCGTCTGGGGAGGCGGCAGGCTTTCGGGGAGGCTGTCCAGCTGTTGCTTGTAGGGGGCGAGGTAGGGCGTCCGATTGTCCGGAACCGTGGGGGCCGTGGGCGGCGAGGCGAACCCCCGCAGCGGCTGTCGTTCGAGGGTGGGAAAGGACACCTGGAGCTCGCCCTGGATCTCGATCTCGCGGGGCGCAATCTCCGGCAGCTGCTGGGTTGTGTCCGGCTGCTGGGCGAGGGTCGGGGCGGAAAGGCCCCCAAGACACAGGAGAAGGCTGAGCCAGCGAGTCAGGGGAGAATGCATGCGTCCGAGGGAGGAGTGACAGGGAAACACGTGAGCAACCTCCGGGCCCTAGAGGGCGTCGCGTTCCTTCTGGGCCGTCTGTGCAAAGGGCGTTCCGGGGTACGACTGAAGCACCTCATCGTACAGCTGTGCGGCCTGGCCGGTTTGGCCGAGTGCACGGTACGCCCGGGCTTGCTCCAGAAGCGACCGCGCAATCCACTCCGGATAGCCGGCAAAGAGAGACGACATCCGGTCCAGTTCCTGGAGGGCCTGTTGGTGCTGGCCCTGGTTCCGGAGCAACCGGCCGAGGCGATACAGCGCCTCCGCGCCCGTCTCCCCGTCGCTGGACTGAACGACCGAGCGGTATAGCTTCAGGGCATCCTGCGTGCGGTTCTCGGCCTCGTAGATCCGGGCCAGGCCCAGCCGGGCCGACGCCTGCAGGGGACCGCCGTCGCTCTCCTCGAGAATGCGGTTCAGAATTTTTCGCGCCTTCTCGTTCTGGCCCAGGTTCAAGAGCGCGGTGCTCTGGCCATAACGGGCCTGAGCGCGCAGTTCATCGGAAATCGCGTCGTTCTCCGCGGCGGTGCGGTAGGCGTCGGCCGCCTTCTGGTAGGCCTTCTCCTTCATGTAGATGTCGCCGAGGCGCAGTGCCCCATCCGGCAGGACGTCGCTCTCCGGGTACTTGTTGACGAGCTGCTGGAG
>JBDGQP010000115.1:36469-37734 GCA_042218975.1 Salinibacter sp. | reverse complement strand
CGGCGTCCGACTACCTGGTAAGGGTCGCGCAGTTTGTTGACGAGCTGCTGGAGATAATTCTTGGCCTCGGTCCGGCGGTCCTGATCGGCGTAGAGCAGCCCGAGGTAGTAGTAGGACTCCGGCAGGCGGGCGTCCGTCGACGTCGTGCGAACGAACTCCTGAAAGAGCGAGAGCGCCTTCTTGGACTCGCCGCTCTGAAAGGCCGCCTTCGCCCGCTGGAAGCGGAGGCGATCTCGGAGGTTGGCGTCCGGGTTGGCCTTCGCGATCGACTGGATGATCTGCTCGGCCCGGTCGGACTGTCCGGCGGCGTTCAGGGCGAAAAAGAGGCTGGAGGCCGCCTCCGTGGCCGTTGGACTATCGGGGTACTGCTCGAGGACCTTCCGGTAGGCCGTCACTGCCTGCTCCATGGCCCCGGCGTTGTAGCGGCTGTCGCCGATGCCGTACTGGGCCTCGGGGGCGAGGCGGTGGTTCGGGTAGGCCTCGAGCAGTCGCTGGTAGGTCGACTCCGCCTCCTGGTAGTTCTGCTGCTGAAAGTGGATGGTGGCCATCCGGTAGAGGGCCTCCGGTCGCCAGGAGCTTTCGGGGTACTCGGTCACCAGGCGGCGGAGCGTTTTGAGCGCCTGCTGCGGCCGGCCGGCGTAATTGAGGGCCTCGCCGGACTGGTAGAGGGCGTAGTCGGCACCGGTCCCCCCCACACGCCGGTAGACCTCGATTGCGTCCTCGTACTGATTGAGGGCGTAGTAGCTGTCCGCGAGGCGGAGCCGCGCGTCCTGACGGTACGGGATCGACGAGGAGCCGGCGTCGTAGTTGTCCAGAAACTGGCGGAAAAGACGGGCCGCCGGCTGGTAGCGGTTCTGCTTGAAGTGGGTCCAGGCCAGGGCGTAGCGGGCGCCGTTAACGTGTTCGCCCTCCGGATTCTCGTTCAGATACCGCTCGAAGAGCTGCCGGGCCCGTGCGAAATTGCCCCGCTGGTACTGGCTGTCTCCGCCCCAGAACAGAGCCTCCCGCCCGCGGTCGGTCTGGGGATGGGATTGGGCAAGGGACGTAAAGGCGTCGGCGGCGGCTGCGTAGTCGCCCGACTGGTACTGCGCCCAGGCCTGCTGGAACTGCACGGTGACCACCAGGGAGTCGGGGGCCGCGCCGCGCTGGGTGGCCTGTTTGTAGGCGCTGAGCGCCCGGTCGAGCTGGTCGGCCATCAGATGGCTGTTGCCCCTCCAGTAGTAGGCGTCTCCCACCCGGGGAGCGTCGGGGTACTCCCGCACGAG
>JBDGQP010000115.1:3795-36459 GCA_042218975.1 Salinibacter sp. | reverse complement strand
CGGCAGCGGCCTCGTACTGCTCCTGCCGGTACCGGAGCAGTCCGGCTTCGAAGAGGGCCTCCGACGCCAGGCGACGGCTGGGCTCCTCCTCCGAGACGGTCCGGTACAACTCGACGGCACGGTTCTGGTTGCCCGTGCGGGCCCGGCTCACGGCCTCGTAGTAGGCGGCGCGGCCGGCGAGACGGGCATCCGAGTCCTGTCGGACCTGCGCGAACGTCGATGCGGCCTCTTCGTAGTTGCCGGCCTGCAGGTAGTGCCACGCCAGGCCGTACCGGGCCGGGGTCACGTACGGCGAGCTGGAATGCTGGTCGAGCACGCGCCGGTAGTGCTCGACTGCCTCCGTGCCCGCCCGACGCTGATTGGCGGCCTCGGCAAGCAGGAAGTGGGCCCGGGCCCGCTGGCTCCCCTCCAGTTCAGAAAGCTGCGACGAGAGCTCCGATGCGGCCTGCTCGTACCGGCCGAGCCGGTAATAGACCTCTCCGAGGGCCGTCCCCAGGTTCTGTGCGTAGGGGGAGTCGGGAAAGGACTGCCCGAGTTGCTCGAAGGACCGGGCCGCCCGATCGTACTGCTTTAGACGAACGTAGGTGGCTCCGAGGGCGTAGAGGGCCGCGGGGGCCACCTCCGACTCGGGATGCTGGGTCCGGACGCGGTCGAAGTACCGAAGGGCCTGTTCCAGGTTGCCCCGGTCGCGCTCCGTCTGTCCGAGCAGGTAGAGGGCGCGGGCCGCCTGAGCGGCCGAGGACGGATCCTGGGCGAGAGAGGAGAGCTGGTTGCGGGCCGCGGCGGTGTTGCCCCGGTCTAGGAAGTACTGGGCCAGGCTCAACTGGGCCTCCGCCGCCCGTGGGTGGTTCGGGTGCCGGCGCTGAAAGCGCTCGAACAACCGAATGGCCGTCTGGTCCTGGTCCCGCGCCAGGGCCGCCTTGGCCTCCAGGTACAGCGACTCGCCGCTGTGCGCGGCGTCCGGGTGGCGGGTCCGGTAGGCCTCAAACGCCGTCATGGCGTCCGCGTACAGGCGCTGATGGTAGAGCTGCACGGCGTCGGCGTACGCCCGCTGGGCCGTCGAGGGATCGGGCTGGGCCGAGAGGGCCGAGGGCCACCCTCCTCCCACAAACAGGAGGGCCGCGGTGACCCAGGGAACTATTCTTCGGGGTGTGGGAATCATACTCGACATCTAAGCGCGTTCAATAGGGAAGTAAATCAGTCCGTTCAACGGACGGACGGCGCAACTGTGCTCCCCCAAGATGCCGGGGCACACCGGAAGTCACAAGTCTTCCCCGTTCGTTTGCGTCGAAGGCTCCTAATTGGAGCGCGCGCTCTCGTTTCCTCCGCCGCAGATGTTTTTACCGGCCATGCCCGCTGAGTCCCCGCCCGAGCCCGACCCGTCCCCGTCTGGAGAGGGTGAGCCCCCCTTCGCCGGGTTTGACGACGCCTTCAATGCCCCGGAGGATCCGGGCCCCGGGAGCGGCTTCGACGAGCCGGGGGCGGGCGGGTCCCTTCTCGACGCGTCCCTTGCGCTGGGTGTGGCTCGGTCCTGGGTCAAGCAGCACCAGACCCTGACGATGCTTGGCGCGTTCGCCACCGGCGTCGTTCTCGGTAGCCTACTGCGGGACTGAGGCCCCTTTTGATCCGGTATCTCTCTTTGCCTCTTCACCCGAACACGATCTCCCCATGACCTCCTCCTCTCCGTCCCCCGACACGGACGCCGACCACGAGTCTGCCGACGACGCCCGTCGCCCCGATCAGGAAGAGCGAGACTTGGAAGAGCTGGTCGGTGAGCTCCGGGCCGAGATCACGCGGCTGAAGGCCCAGCAGGCCCGGACCCAGACCCAGAATTGGATTCAACGTCACCCGCTCCTTACGCTGGCCCTCTCAATTGGGGTGGGAACGGCCGCGGGGTACGGGACCGCTGTGGCCACGCGCCCCCGCCCGCCTCGGAGCCTCTCGGACCACGCACGGCGCCGCCTGCGCCGCCTGACGCAGGATGCCCGCGAGGTGGCCTCGCGCCTGCGCCGGCGCGCCGGCGACCGGGCGGCGGAGACCGGCGCACAGCTCCGCAGCCGCGCCAAAGACACCGGTCGGCAGCTGGCCAGTGAGGCACAAGAGGTCGGGGAGGCCGCCCGCCGAGAGGCGAGCGAGCTCGCGAAGGGAGCCACCGAGCGCCTCCGGAAGGCGTCCGGCGAGGCGTCGCGCCAACTCCGTCGACGGGGCGGACAGGCGGCCGAGGAGGCTGAGGACCTCGGGCAGGAGGCCGCCGAGACCGTCGAGGAGTACGCCGGTCAGCTCGCCGGGACCGTTGACACGAGCGCCGACGAGAGTCGGCCCTACACGCGTACCCTCCTGGCGCTAGCCGGGACCGCCGCGGGCGGGTATCTCGCTCTGAAGTTGCGGGGCTGGCTCTAGGAAGCCGTTCCGCCCTATCAACTTGTTTCACTGTACGGTCGGTTTTCCACTCGCGGCCAACCGTCCCGGGCACCCTGCCCCGAATGGAAACGGCGGGTGACAGGGACACCGATTCTGAGAGGCCCCCCGACGCCGGACCCGGTACCTTGTCGCGAAATTCGCACGACCACGATGTCAAGCGGTGCCGTGTCTCCTACGTTTAGCAGTTCAATGCGTCTATCCCAGACCCCCCGCTAATCAGTGAGCATTCTTGCCGTTGGAACTGTTGCGTTCGATTCCATCGACACCCCGTTCGGCTCCGCCGACCGGGTCCTGGGAGGGAGTGCCTCCTATATTACCCTCGCCGCCCGCTACTTCTGCGACGACATCCGCCTCGTCGGGGTCGTCGGCCACGATTTCCCCGAGGAGTATCGCCAAACCCTCCTGGACGGGGGCGTCGACCTGGAGGGGCTGGAGGTCGATCCCGACGGGAAGACGTTCTTCTGGCACGGGGAGTACCACTACGACATGAACGAGCGGGACACCCTCGAGACGCAACTCAACGTTCTCGACGGGTACGAGCCTGAGATCCCGGAGGCGTATCGGGACAGCCGCGTCGTGTGTCTCGGCAACCTGGACCCGAGCGTCCAGCAGAGCGTGCTCGATCAGGTCGACGCTCCGGACTACGTGATCGCCGACACCATGAACTTCTGGATCGAGAACACGCCCGGGGCGCTACGAGAGACCCTCCGGCGGGTAGACTGCCTGGTTATCAACGATTCGGAGGCCCGGGAGCTCGCGGGCGAGCCGAACCTCGTCGCGGCGGCCGACCAGATCCGCGACATGGGGCCGGAGACCCTCATCATCAAGAAGGGCGAGCACGGGGCGCTCCTCTTCACCGACCACTCGGTCTTCAGCGCGCCCGCCTACCCGCTGGAGGACATTCAGGACCCGACGGGAGCGGGCGACGCCTTTGCCGGGGGACTTGCCGGTCACCTCGTGCGGGCCGACCGGTACGACCCAGACGCCCTGCGGCGGGCCGTCATTTACGGCAGCGTCATGGCGTCCTTCGTCGTCGAACGCTACGGGCCCGAGCGTCTGCTGGACCTCGGGCCGATCGACATCAGCGAGCGGGCGCAGTCCTTCCGCGACCTCGCGGCGATTCCCAGCCTCGTGCCGGTCGAGCAGCAGCCGGCGTAGCTCGTACGTGCCGACCGGTCGGGGGTCTCCTGCCGGTCCGCTTTCTGGAACGATTCCCCCTCTATGGCCGACCCTGCATCCGATTTGTCCGACCCCAGCACGTCCTCCGAACACCGTCCCACATCGGGACGGGTGCGCCTCGTGAACGCCGTCTTTTACGGTCACCACGGGGTGATGCAGGAGGAGCACGAGGTCGGGGGCCGCTACGAGGTGGACGTGGGGGTCGACCTCGACTTCGCAGAGGCGGCCCGGCACGACGACCTCACCCGGACGGTCAACTACGAAAAGGTGTATGACTTCGTCCGCTCGCTCGTCACCGAAAACAACTTCTACCTGATCGAGAAGCTCGCCTACCGGATTGCCCATCAGGTGCTTGAGACCTACCCCAGTGTGGAGGGCGTGGAGGTGACCGTCCGGAAGCCCAATCCGCCCGTGGGAGGCCCCTGCGACCGGGCAGAGGCGACGTACCGGATCGACAACACATAGTCACGCCGCGGGCTGGCGGCGGCCCGAGAGCGAGGGGCCGTCCGCCCCGTCGTCGGGGTGCGCCTGCAGGGGCGCGGGGGCCTCGAGGGTGGCACGAACGCCCGACGGTCGGCTGCGGGCCACGAAGGTCGTGAGGAAGTCGTAGAGGAGAGGGTCCACCTCGGTGGTGTCGGCGAGGTTGCTGAGCACGCGGCGAACCGTCTTCTCGTCTGGTAGGGCGTCGCGGTAGTGCTCCCGGTACACGAGAATCCGCTCCCGTTCCCGCTCCGCGTCGAGCTCGCTGTGGAACTGGGTCCCGTAGACGGGGCGTCCCTCCAGCGTGAAGGCCTGGAACGGGAGGTCGTTGCGGGCCAGTTCCACGGCCCCGCTCGGCAGCTCCACCACCCGGTCGTGGTGCCCCATGTTGGCCCGAAACCGCTGCGGGAAGCGGTGAAAGAGGCGGTCGGTGCGGCCGGCCGCCGTCCGCTCGACCCACCGGCACCCCAGCTCGGCGTGGTCAGGGTCGTATTTCACCCGGCCGCCCAAGGCCCGGGCAATGACCTGGTGGCCCCAGCAGGAGCCGAAGAGGGGGATGTCCCGGTCCACGATGTGCCGCACCAGATCGAGGAGGGGGGCGGTCCACTCGTAGTCGTCCACGGCGGAGTAGGCTCCGGCCCCGCCGATGAGGACGGCGTCGGCACCCTCGAGGTGGGTGGGGGAAGGCTCATCCCCGCGCACGACATTGACGACCCGGAAACGATCGTGCGGGAGACGGCAGCGCTCGGCGAAGCACTGCTGCTCCTGTTCCACCATCTGCCGGGACCGCCGGGCCTGGATGAGGAGGACCTCCAGAGACTGGGTCCAAAGCGGGGAGTGGACGAGCGGAGAATCGGCGTCCCGAAACGGGACCGTCATGGGTAAAGGGGTTCAGAGTCGGCGATTGAATGGGGTACGCATACTCTGAAGGGGGCGGAAAGTTGAGACTAAGAGGAGAAGGGCCCTGGGCTACCCCGCGTGGGACGGAGATAGGAAGTCGGTGAAGTCGCGTTGGAGCGTCGCGTAGAGGGTCCGCAGGGGAAGGCCCACCACGTTGTAGTAGTCGCCGTGAAGGTCGTCGACGAACAGGGCGCCGGTGTGGTCCTGAATTCCGTACGCACCGGCCTTGTCGAGGGGCGAGCCAGTCGCCACGTACGCCTCAATCTCGCGTGCCGTCAAGGAGGCGAAGGTGACGTCGGTGGCGCGACCCGTGGTTACGCGTCGGCCGCTGGCGCGGTGATGGAGCGACAGTCCGGTGTACACGGTGTGTGTCGCGTCACTGAGGCGCCGCAGCATCCGGGTGGCCTGCTCGGTGGAGTCGGGCTTCCCCAGTACAGCATCCTCGTGGACGACGATCGTGTCGGCCGCCAGGACGAGGGCCGAGGGGTGCGCCTCCGCCACCGGCGTTGCCTTTCGCTCCGCGAGGGTACGGGCCCGTTCGAACGGGGCCTCGTCGGCCTCTAGGATCTCGTCGGCCGGGCTTACTTGAACCGAGAAGGACACTTCTCGTTGTTCCAAAAGACGCTGCCGCCGGGGCGACTGCGAGGCCAGAATGAGGGGGATCGAGAGTGAAATGAGGGGGTTCATGGACGGTCCGGTCGTCGGTCGGGTGCGGAGACGAGAGGGGCGGGGGACCGCCGACTGCCACCCAGGATGCCCGGCCGAATGCGGGCCTGATTTCGAAGCGGGCGCACGATCGGGTGGGTTGACACGTCCGCCGAGAGCACCTACCTTTCAGGCGCAACTGTCCTTTACACGCCCCCACTCTATGTTCGTCCTGTCGGTTTGTAACCACAAGGGAGGGACCGGGAAAACGACGACCGTCATCCACGTGGCCGCAGCCCTGGGCCTGTCGGGGCGGTCCACGCTGGTTATCGATCTCGATCCGCAGGGGTTTCTGACCCGGACGATGGGAATCGAGGAGCCCGCCCCTGAATCGACCGTGGCGGCCCTCTTCGACCCGTCGGCCGACCTCGGAGGCATGACGCTCCGGAACGTCAGCGGCTTTGACCTGCTGCCGTCCTCCAGCACCCTCACCAGACGGATGCGGGACCTCAACAAGCCGACCGACGTCCTGTGGGTGCGAGAGGCTCTTCAACGGGCGGACCTGTCCTACGACGTCATTCTCTTCGACACCGCGGCGGCCGTCACGGTGTACAGCCTCAACGCGCTCGTCGCGAGCCGCCAGGTAATAATCCCGGTGCTGCCGGAGTACCAGGCGGTGGTGGGAGCCGAGCAGACCTTCCAGACCACGCACCTGGTGGAAAACAAGCTGAACCCGCGGCTTGCCTCGCGGCACTTCCTGCTGACGCAGGTCGACGCCCGCAAAGGCATCCACCGCACCTACCAGCAGTATCTCCGTGAGAAGTACGACGATCTCGTGCTTGAGAATGTAATTCGCACGAGCACGGCGCTGGCGGAATCTCGGGAGGGAGGGACGACCGTCTTCGACCACGACTCCTCGGCCCGCGGGGCGCGGGACTACGCGAATGTCACCGACGAGCTGCTCCGTCGCATTCGTCGGAACGACCGCGCCGACGCGGACGGACCCGACCAAGATCCCCCGTCGATTGAGGTGGACGATGTTCCCCTCCCCGACGAGGCCCTTAACTCCTAACGTCTCTGCCCGACCGCTCCGTTCATGTCTTCGTTTCGCGCTCGCGTCGCCCTGCTGAGCGGCCTGTTGGTCCTCACCGCCGGCGTGCTCTACGGCCTCCAGGTCCGAATCCAGGGCCTCCCGGCCGCGAGCACGGTGCTTGACCCCGTCGACGGGCTGTACCGCACGGCCCGACAGGCGACCCCGGCCGCCGACACCACCCGGCTCCGGTTGCCGGGCCTGGATGCCCCGGTGACCATTCTTCGGGATCGCCGCCACGTGCCCCACATCTACGCCGAGAGCGACCGAGATGCCGTTATTGCACTGGGATACGTCACGGCCCGGGACCGTCTCTTCCAGCTCGACTTCATTCCCCGTGTGGCCTCGGGGCGCCTCGCCGAAGCCTTCGGCCCACAGGCCGTGGACACCGATCGATTCCTCCGACGGACGGGGATGGAATGGGGAGCACAGAAGAACCTGAAGCGCATTCGGAAGGCAGACGGTATCGAACTCAAGTCGATACGATGGTACGGCATGGGCGTGAATGCCTACCTCGACCGCACTGCGCCGGCGGACCTCCCGCTCGAGTTTCGGCTGCTGGGATACCGCCCCGATCGGTACCGGCCCATCCAGGCGCTGCGGCTCCTGCAGTACATGACCTTTGATCTGACGTACAATACCGACGACCCGGCCTACTCCCGGCTCCGCGCCCGGCTCGGGACAGAGGCGTACAACACCCTGTATCCGCGTCGTCCCTCCGGTCTGTTCGAGCCCATCGTGCCGCCCTCCCAACAGCTTCGGGCCTCGACCGCACGCGGCCCGGAACCGGCCGGCACGACGCCGCGACGAACCGCCGCGGTGGAGTCCATCCTTCGACGGCGACGAGCAGGCCGGCAGTCGCTCCGGCGGCTGGTGGGGGGACGGGACGTCCCCGGCAAGGGATCGAATAACTGGGCCGTACACGAGGCGCGTTCGAAGACGGGGGCCCCCCTCCTGGCCGGCGACATGCACCTCTCGCTCTCGTTGCCGTCCATCTGGTACGAGGCGCACCTCGTGACGCCGACGATGAACGCTTACGGCATCACGGTGCCCGGTGCGCCGGTGCTCGTGCAGGCCTTCAACCGACACGTGGGCTGGACCCTCACCAACACGGGCGCCGACGTCATCGATCACCTGTCGCTCCGGCTCGATTCCACTCGTACCCGCTACCGGTACGACGGGGCGTGGCGGGACCTCCGTCGGGACGTGGACACAATCCGGGTGAATGGGGGCGCCCCGGTGCTGGACACGCTGTACTATTCGCACCACGGGCCGGTGCACATGGACGAGGGGGGCCGGAACACCGCCATCGCCGAGCGCTGGGTGGCCCACGATACGTCCCGGACCCTCCAGGCCCTCTGGAAGATGAACCGGGCCGACAGCCTGGCGGCCGTGACCAAGGCGCTCCGGCTCTGGGACACCCCCATGCAAAACATCCTCTACGCCGGACAGAGCGGCGACATCGCGATCCGCTCGGCCGGGGCCCTGCCGATTCGGCGATCGGGCACCGGGCGGGGCCTGCTCGCCGGCTCGACCGACGCCCACGAGTGGATCGGGCGGGTGCCGTTCGATTCGCTGCCCGCGGCCCGCAATCCCGCGCAGGACTACCTGGCGTCCGCCAATCAGGTGCCGACGGGGCCGGAGTATCCCTACTACCTCGGGCATGACTGGAGCGACGGCTACCGCTCCCTTCGGATCAACGCGCTGTTGCGGGCGGACACCGCCCACTCGGTCGCCGACTTCAAGCGGTACCAGAGCGACGTCAACGTCCAGCAGCAGGACGTATTCGTGCCGTTCCTCATGCCGCTGAGCGGCCTCTCCCCCCGCGCGGACACGCTCCGCCGCATGCTGCGGACCTGGAACGGGGAGGCGACTCTCGATCGTGCGGAGCCGCTCGTCATGGACGAGTTTCTGTCCCTGCTGCGACGGGAGACCTGGGACGAATCGGTCTTTGCCACCGCCCCGGACCCGGAAGATGCTCAGCTGGTGCATCTGCTCCGGACGCGTCCGGAGGCACGGTGGTTCGACGTGCAGGACACCGGCGCCCGGGAGAATGCCTCGGCACTCCTGACGCACGTCCTGGAGGCGACGGCCGACACCATGGCCGCCCACTACGGATGGGCGCCGCAGGACTGGCGGTGGGGAGACCACCACAGGTTGGTGGTCCAGCACCTGTCGGGGAGCGAGTTGCTCCGTCCCCTGTGGCGGGGGCCGTACGAGTACCCCGGCTTTGCGTCCACGCTCTCACCGGGGCGGGGGCGGACCGTCACCCACAGCGCCAGCCAGCGCGTCCTCATCGACTTCTCGACCACGCCGCCGACGGGGTACGGCGTCTACCCGGGGGGGCAGAACGGGCGGCCCCTGGATCCGTACTTCTACGACACCCAGTTGCCAACCTATCTCGACTTCGGGTACTTTCCGCTCCGCACGGCCGCCTCGCCCTCGGCCCTTCCGGGGAGAGCGGTCCGTTCCCGCCGCACCCTGGTGCCCCGGTGACCGGGGGCTAGAGGCGATCGAACGACTCAATCTCCTCGTCGGACCACCCGTAGACGTGACGCTCGGTCGTCTGCAGGGCGTCGAGACACTCCCGGTAGATGGTGCGGGCCGAGTCCACGTCGGGATCGTCGGGGTTCGACTCGATCCAGTCCCGCAGGTCGCGCAGGGCCGCCGGGGAATGGGTGTCCAGTCGGTCCTCCGAGCGGAGGATGACCATCTTCTGGTCCTCCTGCCGGAGCGTGTAGAGGAGCGTCCAAATCGACACGCCGAAGAAGGCGAGGACGCTGAAGATCATCATGGCCCAGACGTCGAGGGGAAGACTCATGGCTTGGGGGAGGGCTCTGAGGGAGACGAGGCGTTCGTGGACGCTGCGACCGATATGATGGCGTACCCGAGGAGGGGAAAGGTGAACAGGACCACCACACCGCCAATCATCTCCGGTGCGCCGAAATTGGTCCAGGCGTAGTTGCCCAGGATGAAGACCATGACCGCGGGAATGACGTACTTCACGATTGGGTTCCAGGCCGGGCCGACGTAGGCCCCCGCGTTTCGGTTGACCTCCAAGACGCGAAGCTTCTCGGGCGTGAAGCCCCACCCGATCGCGCCGATGATGGCGAGAGTCGCCAGGGGGAGCCCGAAGTTGCCGAACACGAAGTCGAGGAAGCCGAGGACCGTGCCCGAGTACGCGCTGGGGAGGCCGAGGAGCCAGATGCCCCCACAGACGCCGAGTACGGTCTGCTCGCGGCCCCAGCCGCTCTCCTCGGTGAGAGTCGTCACGCTCACCTCCGTAATGAGAACCGCGGAGGTAAAGGTGGCGAGGAAGAACCCCACGAAGAAGAGGATGGCCCACAGGGCACCGCCGGTCATCTGCGGGAAGACCTGGGGGAGCGAGACGAAGGTGAGCCCGGAGCCCTCCGCCGGGTCGATGCCGTAGGCGAAGACGATGGGGAAGATCGCAAACGCGGCCAGGATGCCAATGCTGGACTGCCCGATGACGGTAAAGACACCGCCCCCGAGCGGAATGTCGTCGTACTCGGGCAGGTAACTGCCCACCGTGAGCGCGATGCCCCAGCCCAGTCCCGTCGAGAAGAGGGCCTGGCCGAGCGCGGTGATCCAGGTGCCGCTCCGGACGAGGGCCGCCCACTCCACGTCGAAGGTAAAGATGAGCCCCTTCGCGGCGCCCGGGAGGGTAAGGGCCCGAATCGTGATGGCCGCCAGCGCAAAGATGAGCCCGGGAACCGCGTAGGTCACCAGTCGCTCGATGCCCTGGCGGATGCCGAGGTAGAGAACCCCGGCCACCAGCGCCATCACCACCGAGTGCATGCCGAGGTTCAGGGCCGTGCTGGCCTGAAACGCCTGCCAGAAGGCCTCCGGGGCGAAGCCCGAGGAGGTGAAGGTGAGGAGCAGCGAGTGGACGGCATAGTAGAGCGTCCATCCCACGACCGGCGCGTAGTAGGACATGAGTACCACATTCACCAGCAGCACGACAACCCCGAGGCCGAGTAGGCCGCGGGAGGAGCCAATTCGCCGGAACGCGCCGATCACGCCCTTCCCGGCGAAACGCCCGAGGGCAACCTCGGCGATGAGCCCCGGGATGGCCAGAATGACCAGAAGAACAAGATAGGCCAGGATGAACGCGCCCCCGCCCTCCTGACCCGCCACGTACGGAAAGCGCCAGATGTTGCCGGCCCCGATCATGGCGCCGAGCATGGCCATCAGAAATCCGAACCGGGAGCCCCACTGGGCACGCGACAGTTCGTAGTCGGTGTCCGCCATCAAGAAAAGGTGCTTTGCAGTCGGGACGGGAGCGTATCACCGAAGAAGGTATAGAAGTCCCACCGAAATTCCGAAATCGCGTTCGGGGACGTGCCTCCTCATAGGATTGGTCGGGGGAACGCCGGGTCCGATCTCGGATAGAGGCCTTCCGTTGTCTACGTTCCTCGTACTCACACCGCCGTGTGCCCCCGCGCCGGCTCCACGATACTGGGGCTGATCCTGGCCGCCACACTTCTCCCCGGTGGGGCCTGGGCCCAGCAGACGATTCAGGTAGGCGACTCCCTCCAGGTAGGCGACTCCCTGCCGTCGCCCGGGCCGACCCTGCGAACAACGGACGGCACCACAGTTTCGCCTCGTAGCCTGGGGGGCGAGGAGGGGACGGTCTTTCTGTTCTGGAGCGACCCCTGTCCCTGGGTCGACCGGTACGAGAAACGGGTCGATTCCCTGGCGGCAACCTACGGCACGCGGGGCGTCCAATTTGTCCTCGTCGGTGTGGACACCTCCTCCGGGCGTTCGGGCGAGCCGCCCCAGGCTACCCAATCGCAGACACTCAACGAGGGCGGTTCCATGCCGTACGTACGGGACCCGAATGCCCGTCTGGCCCGGATGATGGGGGCCACCCGGACGCCCCATGCCTTCGTGTTCGACGAAAACTGGACCCTCCGCTACGCCGGGGCCATCGACGACAGCCCGAGCATGCCGAGCAGAGTGGAGCACGCCTACCTTCGGAACGCGGTGGAGGCCGTTGCTTCCGATCAGGCTGTACCGACCAAGTCGAAGACGGCGTTTGGGTGCAGACTGAACCTCCCCAACTAGTCCAGCGTCAGCACTGGACCGGCCGATTCCTACAGCGGCCGCCCGCAGGCCTCCCGCAGACAGGCGACAGGTCCACCTTTGACGTAGCGGGCGAACGTGCGCATTCGTCGGGGTCGCCGTAGAAGACCCCTCACCTCTACATTCTGTTATTGCAAATGAAAAAAACTGAACAGCGTATTGAGACGCTGGCCGGCATCGCAGCCGAGTGGCGGGATTCCGATTACGGCCCGCGTCGTCGTGCCATCGAAGAGACCCTGGAAGCCCCGAATCGGTGGACGGAACCGGCCCTTGAGTACGCGCTGGACCGCTGGATGGAGCGCCTTACCGTAGAGGCACTCGAGGGATGGGTGGGGGATGAATCTGCCGACCGTGGGGACTGCGTTGGGGTCCTCCACGGAGAGGAAGAGCCACTCTCTGGGCTCCGCGACGCCCTTGCGGCCTGGGCGCTGGGGTTCAACTTCGTCGGGACGGTTCCGGACACGTCCCCCGCGTTGTTGCCGGCCATTGGCGCGGAGGTCTCGGCCCGACTGCCGGAGGTCGAGGTGGCGTTCACGTCCGTGGACGCCACCCTTGAGCGGGCGGATGTGATCGTAGCGGCCCCGAGCCCCCCCGTTGATGCCCTGCAGTCGGCCTGCGGGGAGCATGGCCTGGGTCCGGGCCGGCGCCTGCTGCGGGCGGAGGGCTTCAGCGTGGGCGTCGTCGACGGGCACGAGTCCGATGACGAGATGGAGCGGCTCGCCGAAGACATGCTGCTGTACGAGGGATACGGGCGCCGTCGCCTCGCTGTGGTCTGGGCGCCGACCGACCACGCCCCCGACCCGTACCTGGAGGCGATGGCGCGCTTCCGCGGGCTCTTTCCTGCGCATGAGGACACCCCAGGGGCGCTGCAGATGCAGCAGGCCTTCCTGGAAGCCCGGGATGCCCCACACGCCTACGCCGCCGGTCTCGAGTTCCTGGTGAGTCGAGGCGAGCCGGACGTGCAGGCGCCCGGTCACGTGCGCTGGGCCGAGTACACGGACCTCGATGAGGTGGGAGCGTGGTGGGCTTCGCACCGGGAGTCGGTCTACGCCGTCGTCGCCCGGTCTCACCTCCACGGAACCTGCCCCGAAGCGTGGCCGCTCCGCACCCCCGGAGGCGTGCACATTCCTCCTCTGGACGACGAAGAGGGGCGCCAGGTCGTCCGGTTCCTCAAATCGGCGGGCGCCTGAGTGACCTACGACGCGTCGGACGCCTCCAGGTACTCCGTGAGGACGACCTCAACGGCATTCCGCAGATCGGTCCAGTCCGCCCCCGGTTCTTTCGAGACGGTAACGAACCCCGGTGTGATGAACACATCGGCCACGCCGTCGATTGCGAACAGCCGTTCCCCGAGTGGGTGCCGGTCGACCTCCGCCGTCGAAGAGATCGCGACGATCTCGTTTCCGGAAAACTCCCCCGCGGTGGCCGTAAATTTGAGGCTGTTCGGATTGGGGGTGCGCTCCACCTGAATCATGCCTGGATGCTGTGGGTGCACGGTCGCGGAAGGGAGGAGTCCGGGGCCACGGATCGGCGTGCGTACGGGGGGGCACCGGCGGTGATTCGCGCGATGGGACTCCGCGAGGGTTGGACGGCGAATTCACTTGCGAGTGCGGTTCTCTGTGGTATTTTTACCTTCGTACCGCCCCGTTCCTTTCACCCCCGACCCGCAGTCGCCATGGAGACGTTTCAGGACCGGTCCTCGGCGTCCGACGAGGGCTCATCCGCCCGTTCCACGCCGGACGGCCGACTGGGTCGGATTGCCGGTCACACGCGGGGTCTCGTCGACGACCTTCGGGAGTGGATTGACCTTCGCCTCGACCTGGCTATTTTGGAGCTGGAGGAACGGGTCGACGAGCTCCGGAACGAGGTGGCCCTGGGCATCACGCTGGCCTTCTTCGGGTTCTTCGCGGCCCTGTTCGTCTTCGTGACCGTGGCCCTCGGGCTCGGGTGGGTGCTCGGGCACCCGTTCTGGGGATTTCTTATCGTGTCCGCGGCGCTCGTCCTCTTCGTGTCGGTCCTCGCCCGGGCGCGTCCGGACCTGGCCCCTCCGTCCAACCTGTTTTCCCGTCTCCGCGGGCGCCTCGACGACGCAGCGGCCTCTTCCGATCCCGAGTCTGCGTCGTCGCCCCCCGAGGATGCATCGTAGCGCGCCTCCAACCACCTCCCCCGGCTGCTCATGGATTCAGAACCGAGTAAGTCCGACGTCGAGTCCCGCCTGCGCGACACGGCGGAGACGATGTCCGACCGCATGGCGTCCATTCAGGACGAGGTCTCTTCCACCGGCCTCTCCCTTCGGAACTGGATCGTCCAAAATCCCCTCAAGAGCGTCGGTGGCATGCTGGCCACCGGTCTCGCCGTAGGACTGCTCTTCGGGGGGGGACGGGAGGCCCGTCGGAAGCGGCACGCCGAGCTCGTGGACCGCTATCTGGCCGCGCTGCGCGAGGAAGTTGAGGAAGCCGTCGGTCGGGGAGACGAGCCCGGTCCCGCCCTGGAGAAGGCGCTCCGTAACCGCGTGCCCCTCGTGGTGTACTCGTCGGACGGGGACCGCCAGCGCGGGGGCGGCGGCTGGCTCCGGGAGGCAGGGGGGATCGTGTTCAGTACCGGGCTCAGCCTGTTCGCCCGAGAGGCGATCAGTTCGATGCTCGATAGCCTCGACGTCGAGGCGGTCGTTGAGGATCAGCTCCCCGACGAATAACGACAGCTCACGCTTCTGTCCACCAGACGCTTACCGCTATGCGACTTGTCATCTTTGGCCCGCCCGGTGCCGGGAAGGGCACGCAGGCCGGCCTCCTCGAAGACCGTCGGGGCCTCGTTCAGATTTCTACCGGCGACATTCTCCGGGAGGCCATGAAGAATGAAACGCCGGTGGGTCGGAAGGCGAAGACCTACATCGAAAATGGCGAACTCGTCCCGGACGAGGTGGTGCGGGCCCTCGCCGAAAAGGCGATTGCGGACGAGCACTACGACGATTTCGTGCTCGACGGCTACCCGCGCACCGATCAGCAGGCGGAGTGGCTAAGCGCGTTTTTGGAGGAGAACGACTGTCCACTGGACGCTGTCCTCAGCCTGGACGTATCCGACGACGTCCTCGTGCGGCGTCTGAGCCGACGTCGTGTCCACCGGGAGACGGGGGAGACCTATCATCTCGATCACAGCCCGCCGCCCGACGACGTGGACCCGGAGCTCATTGTCCAGCGGGACGACGACCAGCCCGACACCGTCCGCAATCGCCTCTCGGTGTACCGCGAGGAAACAGAGCCCCTGGAGGCGTACTACGAGGATCGAGGCACCCTGGTGCGGGTAAACGGGGAGGGCAGCATCGAGGACGTGTACGGCCGCATCGAGGAAACGCTTGACACTCGGGTGGCCCGGTCCCAGACGTAGTTGCCTTTCGTTCCCATCCCGCTTGGTTTATGTCGTCCACCACGACCGAGTCCGACGCCGAGCACGTGGCCGCGCTCCGGACCCGCATCGACGAGGCCCTCCCGGCCCTTCCGCCCGATGCCGGGCCGGCCGCGCTGTACGAGCCCGCCCGCTACGTGCTCGAAGGGGGAGGAAAGCGCGTGCGCCCGACCCTGTTGCTCCTGGTGGCGGAGGCGTACGGCCGATCGGTCGAGGCGGCCCTGCCCGCCGCGCTGGCCGTCGAGGTCTTTCACAACTTCACACTGGTCCACGACGACATCATGGACGCGTCCGTCGAGCGACGGGGGCGCCCGACGGTGCACGTGAAGTGGGACGTGGAGACGGCGATCCTGTTGGGCGACCTGCTCATGGGCCGATCCTACGAGCTGTTGGGCGAGGTGGAGGATGTGCCGCTCGAGGCGCTCTACGACGTATACCACCCGATGGTGACGCAGCTCTGCTCGGGCCAAGCCCTCGACGCGTCCTTCGAGGACGAACGGGCGGTCTCGGTCGAGTCCTACCTCGAAATGGTCGACGGGAAAACGGCCGCCCTGCTCAGCGCCGCGTTCGAGTTGGGGGCCGTGGTCGGGGAGGCCCCGGTGGCGCATCGCGAGCGCCTCCGGTCGGCCGGCCTCCTAATGGGCCGCGGCTTTCAGATCCGGGACGACCTGCTCGACGTCATTGCCGACGGAGAGAACTGGGGCAGGGCAGTGGGGGGGGACCTCGTGAACGGCAAGAAGACGTACGTGACGCTTCGGGCGCTGGAGCGGGCAGACGGAGCGGAGTACGACTGGTTTGCTCGTCTCTCGCGTGAGGGGGGCATCCCTCCGTCCGACGTCGACGAGGCCCGCCGCCGGATGGACCGACTCGGGGTCTTCGAGGACGCCCGGTCGGCCGTCGAGCGGTACACGAACGAGGCCCGGGCCCACCTTCGAGTGCTGCCGGATGGGGACCCCCGGCGAGCGTTGCGCTGGCTGCTCTCCGAGCTGGAAGGGCGCGATCACTAATCGCGGTCGTCCCCGAACACTCTGTGTCCCCAGGCCTACGTTTTGCTGATCCCGTCCGCACCCATGATTGAACGCGAGGTGACGGTCCGGAACCGGGCTGGCCTCCATACGCGACCGGCCTCCATGATCGTCCGCACGGCGTCGCAGTTCGAATCCGAGATTTTCCTGCGCCGCGACAACTACGAAATCAACGGAAAGAGTGTCATCGGGGTAATGACTCTCGCCGCGGAGCAGGGGGCCACCCTGACCCTGGTGGTGGAGGGCGAGGACGAAGACG
Organism: Salinibacter sp.; assembly: GCA_042218975.1. Lineage (GTDB taxonomy): Bacteria > Bacteroidota > Rhodothermia > Rhodothermales > Salinibacteraceae > Salinibacter. Next base: position 19,952 of record JBDGQP010000115.1, on the reverse strand, counting down.
CCGCCGCCGACGCCATCGCCGGGCTGTTCGAGGACGGGTTCGGCGAAGAGCAGCCCTCCGCCTGAGCCCTACGATTCCTCCGGGCCCCGTTCCCGCCATGAGCGATGCCTCCTCCCAGTCCGGTTCGGATGCGGCGCGTGACGCCCCGATGGACCGGGTGTTGAGTGGGATTGGCGTGGCGCCCGGCATCGCGATCGGGACGGTGTACTGCCACGAGGCCGCCCCGCCCCCCGTGGCCCGCACGCAGATCGACCCGGGCGAGGTGAAGACCGAGCTCTCACTCCTCGACGCTGCCCTCGAGCGGGCCCGACAGGAGCTCGCGGCGGTCCGCTCGGTGGCCGAGGACCGGCTCGACGAGGAGGGGGAGGCCATTCTGGCCGCTCAGGGGATGATGCTTCGGGACGAGGAGGTGCTCGGCCCGGTCCGGCGGCGCATCCGGGAGCGGCACGAGTCCGCCGCCTACGCGCTCACGACGGTCCTCGAGGCCCACCGGCAGCGCCTCGAAGACAGCGAGGACGAGTACCTTCGGGAGCGGGCCGGCGACCTCCAGGAGCTGGAGACCCGGCTCCTGCGGGCGCTCGACCGTCGCAGGACCGCGGCCCGGATCGATCCCAGCTCCATCGTCGTGGCCGACCAGTTGTCGGCGACCGACGTGATTCGCTTCGGTGAACACGGCATGCTCGGCTTCGCCACTGCCCACGGGGGCGAGACCTCCCACGTTTCGATTGTGGCCCGGGCCCTGAACCTGCCGGCGGTGGTCGGGGTCGATGATGTACCTGCGGCCGCGCCGTCCCGCGCGACTGCGATCATCGACGGGCATCGGGGGCGGCTGGTCGTAGCCCCCTCCGCCGACACCGTCAAGTGGTACCGGACGCGACGCGCCCGCCACGAGGCCCTCCGCCATCAGCACGGCTCGACGGACGGCCCCCCCCCGACCACGGCGGACGGCCATTCCATAACCCTTCAGGCGACGGTCGATTTCGGGACGACCCTCGACGACTTTGACTCCACCGGGGCCGACGGCATCGGCCTGATGCGCACCGAGGTTCTGTTCCTGCAGGGGGAGCCCGAACCGCTCTCCGAGACTCGTCAGGCAGCCCTCTACCGCCGCGCCGCGGAACGGGCCGGGCCTGCGGGGGCCACGATCCGGCTCCTGGACCTGGGAGGCGACAAGGGGATACCCTACGCCACGACCGAGGAGAATCCGTTCCTGGGGTGGCGGGGCATTCGTGTGCTCCTCGATCGCCCCGACGAACTCCTCCGGCCCCAGCTCCGCGCGCTCCTGCGGGCCAACCGGCACGGTTCGCTCCGCGTCCTGCTGCCGATGGTGACGCACCTCGACGAGGTGCACCATGTACGGACCCTGCTGGCGGAAGAGGCACAGCGCCTGTCGGACGCCGGTGCGGCCCACGACGCGGCCCTGCCCGTGGGCACCATGGTCGAGGTCCCGTCCGTCGCGCTTCAGGCCGATCGGTTTGCACGGGCGGTCGACTTCCTGTCCATCGGGACCAACGACCTCACGCAGTACGTACTGGCGGTCGACCGGGGCAACGACTGGGTCGCCGAGCGGTACGACGCCCTCCACCCGGCGGTCCTCGCCCTGCTCCGGCGCACGATCGACGCCGGACGGGCGGCCGACACGCCGGTTGCCCTCTGCGGGGAGGTGGCGGCGGACGTGTCCGCGGTGCCGCTCCTGCTGGGCCTCGGGCTCGACACACTGAGCGTGCCGCCGTCCTACCTGCCGCTGGTCCGTCACGTCGTCGCCGAGACTCCACTCGCCGCCGCCGAGGCCCTCGCGGACGACCTGCTGCGAGCCCCCGACGCCGGGACGGTTCGGCGTCGCCTCCGGGAGTGGTGCGACCAGCACCTCGACGCCGATCTGTTCTCCGCCGTCGAGGATGCGTAGTCGCGTCCCATGATCTCCTCGTCCCCTGATACTGTGTTCCGTCATCCCAGCCGCCATGAGTTCTTCCGAGTCCATCGTCGACCGCCTCAGCGAAGACCTGAAGGCCGCCATGCGGGCCAAGGACAAGGTGCGCCTCCGCACCCTCCGGTCCCTCCGTTCGGCCCTGAAGAACAAAGAGATTGACCAGCGCCAGGACGGAGCCGACACCGTCCTCAGCGACCAGGATCAACTGGCCGTCCTGCGCAAGCAGGTCACCCAGCGGGAGGACTCGATCGAGCAGTACGAGGAGGCGGGCCGGGACGACCTCGTGCAGAAAGAGCGTGAGGAACTTGCGGTCCTCGAAGACTACCTGCCGGAGCGGATGAGCGACGACGAGCTCCGGGATCGGCTCCAAACGATCATCGAGGATGTCGGCGCAACCTCGCTGGGCGATATGGGACCGGTGATGGGACGGGCGATGAGCGAGCTCCGGGGTCGGGTCGACGGGGGACGGGTCCAGGAGATGGTCCAAGACCTGCTCCGAGAATGACGACCGACGTGCATGCTGAACCTTTCCCGCCCGTGCCGTTACAGAGACCTGCATTTTCTCTGCTCGCTCCGCCGCTCCGCGGGCCCAGTTCGCAATGCCACTTGCCCTGCTCGACTGGTTTATCCTTCTGGTGCTGGCTGGGGGCCTCCTCCGCGGATTTATGGCCGGGGCGGTCCGTCAGGTCGCGAGCCTGGCGGGCCTGGTGGCGGCGCTCCTGCTATCGGTTCAGCTGATGCATCCCGTCGGGGCCGTCGTCGTCTCGAGCACTGGCCTCTCCCCCGCCATCGGGCCCGTCGCGGGGTTCGTGGTGATCTTCATCGGCACGTATCTGCTCTTTTTCGCCCTGTCGCGGCTGGTCGAGGGACTTCTGGAGTCGCTCTCGCTTTCGCTGATGAACCGGGCGGCCGGCGGCGCGCTGGGCGGATTGAAGGCGGCCCTGCTCCTGAGCGTGCTCTTCCTGGTGCTTTCCGGCCTTCAGATGCCGAGTGAGAAGACACGCGAGGCATCGGTGCTCTACGCCCCGACGGCACGGGCGCTCCCGATGACCCTTGAGGCGGCGGCGCCGTACCTGCCGGCCGCCGACCGCGCCGCCGACATCCTGAGCCCGGAACGGGCACCGGAGCGATCGTCGGAGGCCCGATGGGCACCGAGTGAATAGGGGGGAGAAGCGTCTCCGATGTCGGACCGTAGGGGCTCTCGGGCCCCCCTGCAATCATGTCAGCGACGAGCCGGGGCGTGAACCATCGGGCATCACTGCGGGGGGCATTCGGATCAGGGCCGCCGCCGGTCCGTGATGTCCGGCCCTCGGCTGTTCGTTCCCGACCCGGACCACCCCCAATCCTCCCCACTTGCATTAAGACCGTGTGAATGCTTACCCTGGTGTGTGACCGGTGTGCCGATCGGTTCTTTTCCGTGACTTCTCCCCGATCCGACCTTCTCGCCCTCATGGCTGTTGTTGGGAGCACGATCCAAGTCGATCTTCATCTCACCGAGGACGCCGATATGGATACGGTTCGTGGAGTCGTTCGCCAGAACGGTGCGCGGGTCCACTCGGACCTGGCCCAGCGCCTTCGGCAAACCGTCGAGGAGCGCGCGCGTAGTACCCTTGACGGCCACGGTGTTGAGGACTACGACCTTGGCGTGAACGTTGACCTCGTGGCCGACCGGGTTCCGGGGGCCCCCCGCGAACGCGTCACCGTCACTCTCGACTTTGAGGGCGACGACGGGGTCGTGGCGGCCATCGACGACGCCGTCTCCCCCCCCGACCGGGCCCGCCTGGCCGACGCCCTGGAGGAAACCACTCAGAATTATCTCCATCAGTACGATCTCCGTGGCGCGGTGGAGGTGACCGTGAGCGTGACTCCCATTCAGTTTCGATAGTGTCGACGTCGTTGCGGGACGCTGGGTCCGCCGCGGTTCCCTGTACGGTTCTGTCCCACATGGTCCCTGTCCGCCTCGAACTCCAGAACTTTCTGAGCTACGGCACCGACGCCCCGGCCCTCGACTTCGAGCAGTTCGACGTGGCCTGTCTCTCGGGCGGCAACGGAGAAGGGAAGTCGGCCCTGCTTGACGCGATAACCTGGGCGGTCTGGGGGGAGGCTCGCAAGTCCAGTGGAAAACGCAAGCCGGACGACGAGCTGATCCGCATCGGGAGTCGGCACATGGAGGTGGCCTTCACGTTCGACCTGGCGGACACGCGCTACCGAGTTACGCGGTCATTCTCCCGCTCCGAGACCGGGAAGACCACCTCATCGGACCTTGAATTCCAGCTCTACGACCCCGACGAGGCGACCTATCGGCCCCTCACCGGCGCGACTCAGCGCGAGACGCAGGCCCGCATCGAGGAAACCCTCGGCCTCGACTACGACACCTTCATCAACTCCGCGTTTTTGCTGCAGGGCCGCTCCGACGAGTTTACCAACAAGAGCCCGAGCCAGCGGAAGGAGATCCTGGTGAGCATCCTGAATCTCAGCCGCTACGAGGCCCTCGAGGACCGGGCCCGCGACCGCTGGCGCGACGCCAAGCATCGACAGCAGCGCCTTGAGGCCGAGGTGGATCGTCTCCAGGATGCCATCGCCGACGTCCCGGAGTGGACGGACCGGCAGGCGGAGCTCGAGTCCGACCTCGAAACCAAACAGGATCGGCTCCGGACGCTCCGGGTCCGGGAGAAGGAGCTGACCCAGTCCCTCGCCAACCTGGAGGCCAAGGCCCGCGAGGCCGACTCGGTCGCGTCCGCCATTGATGACCTGGAAGCCCGAATCTCCGAACAGGAGGCCGACCGGTCGGCGCTGGAGGAGCGGATTGCCGACGCCGACGAGGTGCTTGAGGACGAGGACGCCATCGAGGCGGCCTACGAGCGCTACCAGGCCCTCCAGGACGAACGCGACACCCTCGACGAACAGCGTGACCGGCACCGTGCCCTCGAGAAAGAACTCGAGCAGAAGAAGGCCACCCTCCGGCGGAAAACCAACGAACTGGAGCGACGCCTCGACCGATTGACGGTGGAGCGGAAGCAGTACAAGGAAAGCCTCGCCGAGTGCGAGGCCACGCTCGAACAGCGGCCGGCCGTCGAGGCGAAGCTGCGGGCGGCCCAGGCGGCCCGTCAGCAGATGGCGGAGTGGGAGACGCTGCGCGACCGCCGGCAGCGCCTGGCGAACCGACAGGCGGAGGCCCGGCGGGCCCTCGTGGGAAAGCGCCAGCAGCTGCGCGGCGAGCTGGACACCCTCCAGAAGCAGCTTGCCGAGGAGCGGGAGGCGGCCGACTCCCTCGCCACGGTGGAGGACCGGATCGCGGCGCTCGAAGAGAAGGCGGACGAGCGGGAGCGCCTGACCGAGGAGATGAACCGCATCGAGCGCGAGGGCACGTCGCTGGCGGAGACGATCCAGGAACGGGCGGGCCAGCTCGAGGCCCGCCGCGAGGAGCGCGAGCGAGAGGTCGCCGAACTCCGTCGGTTCCGCACCGCCGAGGGACCGACCTGCCCGACCTGTGGCACGGAGCTGACCCCCGAGCACCGCGCGGAGGTCGAGTCCACGCTCCAGTCGAGCATCGACGAGCTCACCCGCAGCATCGAAGCGGGGGAGTCCCGGCTCCAGGAACTCGAGGAGCGCCGCTCGGCCCTCCGAGAGGAGTACGCCGCGCGCCGGTCCGAACGCGAGGAGTTGGGGGGCGTCGCGGAGGCCCTCACGACCGCGCGGGAGCAGAAGCGAGCCCTGAAAGAGCGGATCGAGGCCCGGGACGAGCACGCCGAGCGGGTCGATCGGCTGCGACGACGGTTGGAAGAAGGCACCTACGGGGCCGAGGAGCGACGTCGGTGGCAGTGGTGTGCCCAGCGCCGCGCCGACCTTCAGTTTGACGCGGACCGCCTCGACACCCTGCAGAACCGGGCCGCCCAGGTGGACCGCTACGCCGACCGGCTGCGGGAGCTCGACGCGCAGGCGGACCGACGGGAGACGCTGGCGGAGAAGATTCGGGCGCACGACGAAGAGATTGAGTCCCTCCGCACGACCCTGAGCGACGGTTCGGCGTTCGACGAATTGCGGGACCGCATCGAGGCGCTCGGGGCGCAGCTGGAAGACCTCAACTTCGACCCGGACCGCTTTCAGGCCGTCCGGGACGAGCTAGACGAGCTCAGCGACGTCCCGGATCGCATGAGTGACCTCCGCCACGCGCGGTCGAACCGAGAGGACTGGATGAAGCAGATGACCCGGATTGAGGACCGCCTGGAGGGACTTCGTTCCGACCGGCGCAAAAAGACAGAGCGTCTCGAGGAACTGAAGACCGAGCTCGAGGAGAAGGACGCCCTCGAGGCGGAAATTGCCGAGCTCGAATCGGCGGTTGCCGCCGCGGAGGAGACCGTCAGTGAAGCGCAACAGGCGCTTGGAAAGCTCGAGGAACGCCTCGACCAGGCCGAACGGGATCGCAAGGCCCTGCAGGCGACAAAAGAGGACCTCGAGGACTGCGCCGAACAGCGCCGCCTCTACAAGCACCTGCGCACGGCCTTCGGCAAGCATGGCATCCCGTCCCTCATCATCGAGGAAACCCTGCCCGAGATCGAGCAGCGGGCCAACGACATTCTACACCGGCTGACCGACGCTCGGATGCACGTCCGCCTGGACACCCTCAAGAAAAAGAAAAGCGGCGGCACGAAAGAGACCCTCGACATCATCATCACCGACGAACAGGGCGTCGCGCGGCCCTACGAGACGTACTCCGGGGGAGAGAGCTTCCGGGTGAACTTCGCCCTCCGCGTCGCCCTGGCCCAGCTCCTGGCCGAGCGGAGTGGGGTGCGCGTCCGGACCCTCGTCATCGACGAGGGCTTCGGCACGCAGGACGAGGAAGGCATCGCCCGTCTGGTTGACGCCATTCAGGAGATCCGGCAGGACTTCGCGAAAATTCTCGTCATTACCCACTTGCCTCGGCTCAAGGAGGCCTTTCCGGTGCGGGTCGAGGTAGAGAAGGATCCTGTCGTTGGTTCGACGTTTGAAGTCGTTACGGCCTAACGCCCCGGCCGCCGATTCCGAGAAGGCCGATTCCGCCTTTTTGTCCCCGACCGCCGCGCCCATGGAAAAGCTCTACTACTCAATTGGTGAGGTGAGCGACCGTGTCGGCCACGAGCCCCACGTACTCCGGTACTGGGAACAGGAGTTCGAGGTGCTGAGCCCACGGAAAAACCGCGCGGGCCGCCGCGTCTACACGGAAGACGATGTCAACGTCGTCGAGCGGATTCGCTACCTCCTCAAAGAAGAAAAGTACACGATTGAGGGGGCGCGGCAGGCGATCGCCCGGGGGGCCGCCCGCAAGGAGCAGGAGGAGACCCTGAAGGACCTGCGTGCGTTTCTGGCCGATCTCCGGGATCAACTCTGAGGGGAGGAGACCAAAGGGCCGGCTGCCCCCGGCGGGCGACGAGCTACAATCATAACGGGTTCCTTCAGGGCCCGCGGCCGAGATCCGCGTAGATTTTCCACGAACTCCCCCGAATGGTCGAACGGCCGGGGACCGTTTCCGAACCTCTCGATCAGCTTGTCATAATAGAGCAACACTTTTCGGGACATGGCGCAGTCCGGTAGCGCACCGCTCTGGGGGAGCGGAGGTCGCCGGTTCGAGTCCGGCTGTCCCGACACCCAGGGATCTTGTCGATGATTCCACCCCCGCGGCCGTCCGCCCGCTATCCCTGGACGGGGCGGCTTCTGTATCCGCCCCGGGACGGCCGGGCGGATCGGTTCGTTGGACCGACGAGTGCGCGCACCACGGAGCGAGAAGTGGTTTTGTGTGTGGAGCCCGGTTCACCGGTTGCGTCGCGGAGAACGCCCGCCTATACTTAGAGCCCACTGGTTCCCGCCGCTGCACGCGTTGCCTTTGCCGTCCCGATATGGCTGACGAGTCTTCCTCTACCGCTGGGAAGCGCTTCTCCGAGGACCTTCGGCAAATTCGGGAGGAGCGGGACATCTCGGTCGCCGAGATTCACCACGAGACGCAAGTCGCGGAAACACTCATCGAGTCGTTTGAGGCGGGTCGGCTCTACGACCATCCGACCTACAACCGGGTGTACCTCCGGTCCTTCGTAAAGGCCTACGCGGACGCGATACGCATCTCCCGTGAGACGGCCCTCGAGGGACTCGACGCGGCCCTCGAGGGGACCTACAACGACGCGCTCGCCTCCACGCACCGGGCCGAGCGATCCGAACCGGACGTCTCCCTTGAAGACGAGCCTCCGGAGCCCGCCGACGCGGAGACGCAGGCCTCGAGCGCGCCTTCCGACACGCCGGGGGCCCCGACAGCGGGAGGGCCGGAAGGGAGGGGCGGCATCGTCGGCCCGCCCCGAGCGGTGGGAGAGGATCCCCCGGAGCAAGCCGAGCCGAGCCCTTCGGCCTCTCCCGTCGACGACTCCCCACCCCCCTCCCGTACCGATCGGTCGGACGGTTCCTCGTCGGCCGACGAGACGGAGGGAGATCCCGAGACGGAGGGAGATCCCGAGATGGAGAAAGATCCCGATGCGGCGGGAGACCCCGAGGCTGAGGAAGACCCCGAGGCGGAGGCCTCATCGGCGAGCTCGGTCGATCGGGCGCCCGATGAGTCGGACCCGACGGGTGCGCCGGACACGCCGCCGGCCACGGAGAGTGAAGACGAGACCGACGACGACCCGGCCGTCCCGGAAGAAAGTCCCGCCTGGATGGACGGAGGCGACGCCGAGGCGCCGGTCTCTGAGCCCTCCCCTGCCACGCCCGCGGAGGGAGCCGAGGGGGCAGCCCCGGGTACAGGGCAGAGCGGCGTCGTCGGCAAACCGACGGAAATGGGGAGCGGCCCCCCCGACGAATCGGCGCCGGAGATGCCGCGCCCGCTTGGCACTTCCGACCTGGGGGCCTCCCGTTCCGGCGCAGGTTGGGCCGCATCGGTCATGAACGGGCGCCCGCGACTCTACGTAGTGGGGGTCGGCATTGCCGTCGTGCTGCTGGCCCTCGTCGGCCTCGGGCTGGCGTACTTCTCCTCCGGGGAGACGGAGCAGTCGGCCCCTGCGGCCGCGGCGTCGGCGGGCGTTACCGGTGCACCCGCCCCCACCGACACCGCCGCCTCGGCTCCACCGCCGCCCCCGGCGAACGTCCGCCTGGACTCGACAGTGCACCTCACGGTGCTGGCCCAGACCAACGTCAGTGGCCTGCGCATCCAGCGCGACGAGGATCTCCGCCGCCCGTATTGGATCCGGAAAGGGCAGGCCAGTGTCTTTCCATTTCGGGAACGGGTGACGATCGAAAACGGCCTATCCGACGTCCGCCTCTTCGTCGAGGGGTATCCGTATCCGGTGCAGCCCGAGGACACCGTCGGGGGCCTTGAACTCACGCGTTCGAGGCTTCAGGCCTTCGTGGACACCCTCCGCGGGGCTCCGGCATCCCTTCCGGCGTCCCCGGACACGATCCCCGTTGGAACGCCCACGCAGTAACGAGCAGTCCCTATGCCGTTCGGGCCCGCGGCCCGTCGCGGCGCACCGTGGACTGGCCCCCGTGGGGGCTTCGCGCGACCTCTTGTCAAGCATCTCGATCGATGAGCCTGTTGGAGACAACCCGCAGTGTGCAGGAAGACCTGAAGGGGGTCGATCCGGAATCGCTTTCCCTAGAGGAGGCCACGTCCCTCGTCCGGCGGCTGCGGGAGGTGGTGCGGGGACATGACCACCGCTACTACGTCCAGGACGATCCGCTGATTGTGGACGGGGAGTACGACCGGCTCTACCGTCACCTTCAGATCCTGGAGCGCACCTTTCCGGCCCTCCAGTCCCCGGACTCGCCGACGCAACGAGTGGGGGGGGAGCCCATCGACGACTTCGAGAAGCACGAGCACCCCGAACCGCTGCTCTCGCTGTCGAATGCCTTCGACCGCACTGAACTGCGCGAGTGGTACGAGCGCTGCCAGCGGGGCCTGGCCGACCGCTACGGCGATGTCGAGCCCGCCCTCGTGGCAGAACTTAAGATTGATGGCGTGGCCATGGCCCTGACCTACGAGGAGGGTCGCCTCAGCGTAGCGGCGACTCGAGGGGACGGCACCGTGGGGGAGGACGTCACCCACAACATCCGGACGGTGCATCGGATTCCGCTTCGTCTCCCCGCCGGAAGCGAGAACGGCCGTCCCCCTCCCGACCTCATCGAGGTGCGTGGGGAGGTGTTCATGCGCAAAAGTGAGTTTGAGGCGCTCAATGAACGGCTCGTGGAGGAGGGAAAGCAGCCGTTCGCGAACCCCCGGAACGCCGCGGCGGGCACCCTCCGCCAACTCGATCCCCAGGTCGTCGCGCGCCGGCCCCTCAGTTTCTTCGCCTTCGCGGTCGGGCCGATCAGCGACGACGAGCCGTCCTCCCACAGCGACGTTCTCGACCTGCTCGACGGCCTCGGACTGCCTCGGGAGGCCCACACGGAGCGATTCGACCGGCTGGCGCCGCTCCTCGACTTCTGCGAGGGATGGGTGGAGCGTCGGGACGCGCTGGACTACGAGGTCGACGGGGTCGTGGTCAAGATTGACCGGCACGACTACCGCGAGGAGCTCGGCACGATTGCCGACGCGCCCCGGTGGGCCGTGGCCTTCAAGTTCCCCGCCCGGGAGGCGACCACCACCCTGAACGACATCGTCGTGAACGTCGGCCGGACGGGGGCAATCAACCCGGAAGCGGTCCTTGAACCGGTCGAGGTGGGCGGGGTGACCGTCTCGCAGGCCACCCTCCACAACGAGGACTACATCCGCGACCGCGACATCCGAGTCGGGGACACGGTGGTCGTAAAGCGGGCCGGGGACGTCATCCCTCAGGTGGTGCGCGCGCTCCCCGACGCCCGAACGGGCGACGAAGAGCCCTGGTCGTTTCCGCAACAGTGCCCGGCCTGCGGGACGGCGCTCGTGCGCCTGCCCGACGAGGCCGACCACTTCTGTCCCAATAGCGAGTGCCCCGCACAGTTCAAGCGGCTGGTGGAGCACTTCGTTCAGCGCGACGCCATGGACATCGAGGGGCTGGGCGAGCGCCTTTCGCACCGCCTGGTGGACCTCGGCCTCATCGAGACCCTGGCCGACATCTACCGCATCGAGACGGACGATCTCATCCCGCTGGAGGGCTTTGCCAGCAAGAGCGCGAAAAACCTCGTGGAGGCGATCGAGGACTCGACGGATCGCCCCCTGAGCCGGCTCCTCTTTGCACTCGGCATCCAGCACGTCGGGAAGACGGTCGCGGAGACGATCGTGGCGCACTACGCGTCCATCTGGCCGTTGCGGGACGCGTCGACCGAGGAGCTCAATTCCATCGACGGCATCGGGCCGACCATCGCGGAGAGCGTCGTGGACTGGTTCGCCGTGCCGAAAAATCGAGCCCTCGTGCGGGACCTCGAGTCCGAAGGGGTGAACGTGGAGCGAAAGCCCCACGAGGCCCCGGCCGAGGCCGCCGCGGACCTGCCCCTGGCCGATCTCACCGTCGTCCTCACGGGATCTCTGCCCGAACGCACCCGGAGCGAGGCCTCCGATGCGATCGAGCAGGCCGGGGGAAGCGTCACGTCCAGCGTGAGCGGGAACACCGACCTGCTGGTGGCCGGCGCCAATCCGGGGTCGAAGCTTCAAGATGCCCGGGAGGAGGAGGCGCAGGTCCTCGAGATCGAGGACTCGGCCCAGCTCGATCGCCTCCTGCGTGAGGGGCCGCCCCCGTACGAGTAGCGTGGTTCCCGGTTGGCGGTCCGACCTCGTTGAGGGCCGGGCCCCGTCCCATCGTCGACGGGCTTGGCCGGGCCGAGAGGATCCTCCGACCCCGTTCGGTCATTCACGCCCTTGACGCCGTGGCGGACGTTTCGGTGCTGCATCTTGCCAATTCTCGTTGACCGACGGGATCCCATGGGACTTCTTGAGCAGCTTGGATGGAGTCGCCCCGCCGCTCAGCCGGTTGGTCACGAACTGGAGAAAAGCGGCCGGTCCACCGACGACACGTCGGACTGGAGGTACTGGGCCCTCCGCGCGGGCCTTCTGCTGATTCTGATCGGCGTCACGGCCGCCGCGTTCCCGCGTGGCGAGGTCTACGAGTATACGGTGCAGGTGGGCGACACCTGGCGCCAGTCGACGCTCGAGGCGCCGTTTGACTTCCCGGTCTACATCGACCAGGCGCAGGTAGAGGCGCGGCGCGACACGGTGCGCCGGAACACGCCGCCCTATTTCCGGGAACTGCCCAATGCCCGTCAAAAACTGCAGGCCAACCGGGACACCCTCGCGGCCCAGCTCGACCGGGCCCTGCAGGCCTACGTCGACTACCGACGACACCGGGCCGCCGGCGAGACCGACGCGGCCCGAAAGGACTCGATGGCCTACGTCCGCCATCGCCGCAACTCCGTCGTCGCGCTCTCGGCCGCCGAGTGGCAACGCCTCGCGCAAGACTACCTCCAGCAGCAATCGCCGGGCCTCTCGACGGAGGGAGGGCGGTCCCCCCCGAAGGACGACCGCCGACTCGACCGGGTCCTACTCGACGAGTCGTACCGGCTGGCCGCCCAACTCCTGAACGTCGGGGTCATGGATCGTGCTCGCGACTCGGTTCTGACCAACAACATCATTGTCCGGAATCAGGAGGAACGGACCCAACGCTCGGTGGACACCGATAATGTCTACGGGCTGAACGAGGCCTTCAACTACGTCGAAAAACAGCTCAACGACACCTTCCAGGACAATCCGCAGCGTGCGGACATTGCCCTGTCGTTCTTCCGGGGCATCTTCCAACCTTCACTGCAGTACATGCGGGCCGAGACCATGCAGGAGCGGAACCGGCGCGCCCAAAACGTGACGGCCATCCAGGGGGGCGTCGAGAAGGGAGCGGTGATCGTTCAGAAGGGGCAGCGGGTCACCAAGGAAATCAAACGTCGGCTGACCTCCCTCGAGCGGATGAGAAACGAGCGGATGGCCTCCGACATCGTCTGGAAACAGCTGCTGGGGGAGAGCCTCTTTTCCCTGATCAGCTTCGGGTTCTTCTTTCTCTACCTCTTCCTCCTCCGGCCGGAGGTGTGGCGGGACGATCGGGACATGGTCCTTATCACGCTGCTCCTCGGGTTCATCGTGATGCTGTTCGGGGTCGCGGTCCGGCTCTCCTGGGCGAACCTTTACGTCGTCCCGGTCGCCCTCGCCTCGGTGCTCTTGACGATTGTGTTCAACTCGCGGATTGGCCTCTTTGGAACACTGGTGCTCGCCCTGACAGGAGGACAAATGCTGGGACTGGACCTCGAATACACGCTGGCCACCTTCTTTGCCGGTGGGTTCGGCGTCTTCAGTGTGCGTGACATCAAAAACCGGGGGCAGTTCTTCGTGAGTGCCGGCCTGGTGTTTGTCGGCTATCTCCTGGTCCTTACGGCCAGTTGGCTGTACCTCGGCACACCGTCGGATCTCTACGGACGAGAGCTCCTCTTTGCCGCGATCGGGACCTCCTTCACGATCACCGCGTCCCTGTTCCTCTGGGCCCTGGAGCGCGCCTTCGATATCACGACGGACCTCACGCTCCTGGAACTCTCGGACACCAACAACGAGCTGCTCCGGGACCTTAGTCTCCGCGCCCCCGGGTCGTTCAATCACTCCCTGCAGGTCGCCAACCTGGCGGAGGCCGCCGCGGACCGCATCGGGGCCCACAGCCTCCTGACCCGCGTGGGGGCGCTCTACCACGACATCGGGAAGATGCTCAAGCCCGAGTACTTCGTGGAGAACCAGCGGGCCGGCGTAAACCCGCATGATCGACTGAAGCCGCGGATGAGTGCCCTCATCATCGCGAGCCACGTGAAGGAGGGACTCGAGATGGGGAAGGAGTATAACCTTCCGGAACGCGTGCTCCAGTTCATCCCCACGCACCACGGCACCGCCCGGATCGAATATTTCTACCAGAAGGCGGTGGGGCGGTCGGAGCAGGAGGATTCGTCTCCCGTGCTGGAGTCGGAGTTTCGGTATCCGGGGCCGAAGCCGCAGACCAAAGAAACCGGCATCCTGATGCTCGCCGATTCGATCGAGGCTGCGAGCCGGAGTCTCGACGACCCGTCGCACAAGCAACTGAAATCGCTCATCGACCTGATCTTCCGGGAACGAATCGACGACGGGCAGCTCGACGAGACGAATCTCACGTTTCAGGACCTCCGCCTCATCAAGGACACGTTCCTGAAGATGCTCCTCGGCATCTATCATGTTCGGGTGAAGTACCCCGATCAGGAAGTCGAAGAGGAGGAAGAGCCCGACCCGACCGTCGTGGCCCTCACCGAAGAGGCGTCCTACGAGAAAGTGTCCGTGGAACTCAACGGGGGGCCCTGGGAAGTTGCCCACAGGGCCGACACGGACCAGCTCGACGCCGTCTCCGGGTTCCGCGACCCGCGCGAGCCCCGACCGAAACTGGCCGAGGCGTCCCCGCACTCGCGGGCCGCGCGCCGGGAGGCGGCGTCCCCCAAGGATGGGCCTTCCGAGTCGATGACCAAGCCGATCGGGTCCTCCTCCCCGGACCCCGACGAGGAGACCGGTAGCGGCAACGGTCGTGCCGACGACGAGGCGGGGAACTCGGGGTCGTCCTCCCAAGACGTCTCGTAGGTGCTTCGGACCGACGGAGCCTAGGCCGGGACCGCCTCCGAGATGGACGCGACCGATTCCTGACTCACCAGGACGCGCAGCTCGACGTGCTCCGGGCCGCCCTCGTCCAGAAACGGTAGAAGGCGCCGCGTGCTCTCCGGCGTGTGGAGGAGCAGGTCCGTCTGCCCGACGACGTTCGGGAGGTGCCCGACGCCCTCCTCGATCGAGGCGGCGATCACTTGTCCGGCGTACGCGGTCTGCTCACGGAGCTGATCGGTGAGGGGCGGAATGCTCCCGCGATAACGGGTCACGAGCCCCACTGCCTGCCGGTCCAGGAGGCGGGCGGCTCGCTCAAGGGGAGAGGACGGAAGATGCGTCACGAATCCCAGCGTGTCTCCCCGGGGCAGGTGCTCCAGGACCTGCGTCAGGTACGGGTACGGCGTGAAGCCGTAGTCGGCGTCGCGGTGCCGATCCAGTTGGGAGAGGACGACCGGCTGAACGGTCTGCTGGAGAGCCGTGCTTAACTGCTGGGCCCACATGGCGTTCAACTCCGGAAACGGGCCCACGCACACCAGCTTTCGTTCGAGACCGGTGTGATCGAGCAGGTTGGTTTGCTCCTGAAAAAGGGACTCGATTTCTGCCTCGCTGAGGCCCAGGCCGACGAGTGTTTTCAGGGCGTTCTGCACGACCTTCGCGCCTTCTTCGATCCGGTTGCTTTTTTTGAGGGGCGTCCGCTCCTTCACCGTGTACCCGCTTCCGACCTTCGCGCTCAGCAGGCCCTCTTCCTCGAGAGTCTTGTAGGCTTTCCGTACCGTGTGAAACGAAATGTCGAGACGATCGCCCAGCTCCCGGGTCGAGGGGAGAGGATCATTGACCTTGTAGTGCCCCGTTGCGATCAGATACCGGAGTTGATCGACGAGCTGTCGGCTCGCCGGCCGGCTGGACTCGGAGTCGATCTCGAGACGGGCCATGACGGGGAACGGTGCAGGCAGATCAGGATGCGATGTGCGGACAGGGACGCCCCGGCGCGTCAACAGTGTTCCTACGACCTCTGCCTCCACTCGATCACCCCGAGTTCATGCTCCCTACGTCGCCCGACCGATGATCGGCATCCTACTGCGCGGTCCGTTGTAATTCTGTTATTGCAAAATAATGCGTTGCGGTGAATGCACAGCCCGCAGGGCGCTCCGTGCATTGGAGCTACGCGCACATGGAGGACGGTTGACCTCGGCTTGGGTGTGCTCCCGTAGCCTGCCGCGCCGCCCGACGGAGGTCCGCAAACTCCGGCCAGTCGGGCCGACGGCAGACGTAGGTGGTCCACTCCAGAAACAGTTCGATGGAGCCGCCGGTCTCCCGAACGTCGTACAGACTTTCCCATTGGCGCGGCCCGTCCTGGAGCACTTCGTGGACACTTTCGACGGCGCACTCGCCCTCCCGCAGATGGACGGCGGCCACCGTGCGCGACAACGCGAACTGTGTCCAGATCGATGCGGTCGCCAGGGCCAGAGGAAACCCCCACACCAGAAACGGCCACGTCGACTGTCCCTCCAGTGCCGTCACGGTGGCGCCGATCATCACCGGAAGGGTGCAGGTGCCCAGCGGACCAATCAGGCGCTCGGCGTATACCGACGCCCGTGGACGAGGTCCCGGGTGGTGTCTGCTCTGAAAGCTCGTGGTCACGGTCGCGGACGTTCG
>JBDGQP010000115.1:0-3785 GCA_042218975.1 Salinibacter sp. | reverse complement strand
GGGGGGGCGGACCCGTCTCCGCGATCCCGTTGCGGGAGGAGAGAGCTTACGCCCCCTGGTCCGGCTGATTCCAGGCGTAGCCGTAGTGGGGTGGGGGCGTGAAGTTTTCCTTGGTGGCACGAGGAGAGACCCACCGCATAAGGTTGAAGGCCGAGCCCGCCTTGTCGTTCGTTCCCGACCGGCGGGCACCGCCAAACGGCTGTTGTCCGACGACGGCGCCCGTAGGTTTGTCGTTGACGTAGAAGTTGCCGGCGGCCTGCTCGAGGACGTCCGCCGTCCGCCGAATTGCCGAGCGGTCTGTCGCAAAAACGGCCCCCGTCAGTCCGTACTGAGAGGTCTCGTCAACGAGCGAGAGCGTCGAGGCGTACTCGTCGTCGGGGTAGACGTAGGCGGTCGTGACGGGGCCGAAAATTTCCTCCTCCATCGTCTCGTGGTGCGGGTCGTGGGCCCGGAGCAGCGTCGGCTCGATGAAATACCCGGTCGTGTCGTCGGAGGCGCCCCCGTGCACCACCGTCACGGCCTCGTCCGTTTGGGCACGGTCGATGTAGTCGGTGATCTTGTCGAATGCGCGCTGGTCGATGACGGCGTTGAGAAAGTGAGTGAAGTCTTCCGGGGGGCCAACGCTGATTTCGTCGAGCCACTCTGCAAGAAGGCCCCGTACGTCGGGCCAGAGGGACTCGGGGATGTACAGACGAGACGCGGCCGAGCACTTCTGTCCCTGGTACTCGTAGGCCCCCCGGAGAATTGCGGTGGCGAGCTGTTCCACGTTGGCCGAGGGATGGGCGACGATGAAGTCCTTTCCGCCCGTTTCCCCAACGATCGTGGGGTAGGTGTCGTACCGACCCAAATTCTGGCCGATGTCGGACCAAAGCGAGTCAAAGGTGTCTTTGGAGCCGGTGAAGTGCAGGCCCGTGAAGTGTTGTGATTGGAGGGCGGGGGTTCCCACCTCGGCGCCATCGTCGGCCGGGAGCATGTTAATGACGCCTGGAGGCAACCCCGCCTCGCGGAGCACCTGATAGGTAAAGCAGGCAGAGTAGATCGACCGAGAGGCAGGCTTCCACAGGACGGTATTCCCCATCAGGGCGGGCGCCGTGGGGAGATTTCCCTGGATGGCGGTAAAGTTGAACGGAGTGACGGCCAGAACGAACCCTTCTAGGGGTCGATACTGCAGCTGGTTCCAGATGCCCTCCGCGTCGTTGGGTTGCTCCCGGTAGATTTGTTCGGCGAAGTGGACGTTGAACCGCAGGAAGTCGATTAGCTCGCAGGCGGCATCAATCTCGGCCTGGTGGATGCTCTTGCCCTGCCCAAGCATCGTCGCGGCGTTGATTGTGGCGCGGTACGGCCCTGAGAGGAGCTCGGCCGCCCGCATGAAGATGGCCGCCCGGTCCGAAAAGTCCATCGCGGCCCACTCGGCCTTGGCGTCCAGGGCCGCGTCGATCGCCTGCTCGACCTCTGCCTCTCCGGACTGGTGAACGTGACCAAGGAGATGCTGGTGGTCGTGCGGCGGGGTCACTGGTGAGGTGCGGCCCGTATGTACGGGTTCGCCGCCGATGATCGCCGGAATCTCGATCGTGTCCTCTCGGAGTTCCCGGAGCCGCGTCTGCACACGCTGTCGCTCGGCACTGCCGGGCGCATACGAGTACGTGGGCTCGTTGTCGGGGGGCGAGAAGCGGGCGTAGGCGTTGTTCATCTCGCTGGGGGGCTCGGTGGACAAAACCTCTGGGTATCATGCAAAATATTTACTGATGTATTGAGTGCGTTGTTCGACGAGAAGGCTCTGCAGTCGAGACGCTCGCAACCCAGTGGCGCACACGCCGTAAGCTTCGTGCATCGTTTGTGTCATCCGCCCCTTCGCTATCGTGTCCGGCCGATTTGAACCCTTTGTGGCCCTCCGATACCTCCGGGGGGCCGAGGGGCGGGCCGAGGGGGGGAGCTTCCTCCGGTTCATTACGTATGTCGCAATCGGAGGGGTCGCCCTCGGCGTGGCGTCCCTTCTTCTCTCGCTCGCCATCGTGCGGGGCTTCAGTCAAAAGATCACAGAGAAGATCTTTGGCTTCGGGGCCCACATCCAGGTCCGGAGTTACGTCGAGGACCAGGCGCTCACGCCCGCGGCGTCACTGGGGGAGCAGATCCGCTCCACGGCGGGCGTTGCCTCTGTGTCGCCGGTGGTCGAGGACGTCGTGCTGCTCAGGCAGTCGGACCGATCCATCGATGGGGTACGGCTGTTGGGCACCGACGCGGCGCCCAGTTACCTTTCGCAGAAGATGTCTGAAGGCACGTTCGCCCTGCAGTCGTCGCCGCGGGGGCACGCCCCCCTGGTGGTCGGGAGCGACCTTGCCCAACGCCTGGGGCTGGAGGTCGGTCAGGTGGTGACGGCGTTCTCGCTGCGGGAGGGAGGCACGGGACGCAGCCGAATGGCTCCCCCACGGGTGCGCCAGTTTCAAGTCACGGGGATTTACGACACGAGCCTCTCCAATATCGACGACAACTTCGCGTTCACGCGGTTGAAGACGGCCCGGTCGCTCGTGGGACTGTCCGCCTCCGCAGTGAGTCGGTTCGACGTGAGGGTTCGGGACGTCTCGGCCGTCGATTCCGTCGCGGCCCAGATCGAGGCGGCCGTTGGCTTTCCGGCGTCGGCTCGAACCATCTACAACTTGCAGCCCTACGCGTCGCTTTTTGCGTGGGTTGACCTGCAGCAGGGCATAATTCCGCTCGTGATCGCCGTCATTGTGATCGTGGCGGCGTTCAACATCGTCGGCATCCTGCTGATGATCATCCTCGAGAAGACGCGTGAGATCGGAGTCCTCCAGAGCCTCGGCACGTCCCAGACCACGCTCAAACGTCTGTTCCTGGCGTTCGGCCTCCTGATCGGGGCAGTCGGGACGACTCTGGGCGCCGGGCTTGCGCTGGTGCTCGGACTTTTGCAGAAACGCTTCGATCTTATCCCGCTCCCGGAGGAGGCTTACTACATGACGACCGCGCCCATTGCTCTCAATCCGATTGACTACCTAATCGTCTGCGTCCTGACTCTTCTGCTGTGTGGATTGGCGGCGTACATTCCGGCCCGAGTGGCGGCGCGTATCGAGCCCGTGCGGGCGATCCGGTTTCAGTAGCGAGCCTCTCTCCGATCCCCACTGCCGCCGTTTTCCTCGCCGCCGCACCCGAGCGGCGTTTGATTCCTCGCACTCTTTCCAACGATCCCCCCCCGACTATGACGTCCCAGACGAACGATTCGACCCTCCGGGTTGGTGAACCAGCCCCAGCATTCGAACTGTACGACCACAACGGCGACGCTTGGCGTTTATCCGACCATCGTGGCCGTCCGGTCGTCCTGCTGTTCTTTCCGGGTGCCTTCACGAGCGTCTGCACAGACGAACTCAACAGCGTAAACAACAGCCTTCCGGATTTTGGGGACGCAGAGGTGGTGGGCATCTCGACCGATTCTCCCTTCGTCCTCGACGAGTTTCGCTCCGTGAACCAACTGGAGTTTTCGCTTCTGAGCGACCACGACGCCGACGTGGCCGAGCAATACGGGGCCAAGTACGACGGCAACTTTACCCCGATGGCACTTGACCGGATCGCGAAGCGAGCGGCCTTTGTCCTCGACGAGGAGGGCGTCGTACGGTACCGAGAGGTCCTCGACAACGCCGGCAACCTGCCAGACCTCGAGCAGATCCGCACGCTGGTGGCGGAACTCTGATCGCCCGGAAGAGACGGCCTTAGATCGTTTCTGTTATTGCAAAAAAAAACTGGTTTTGAACAATAGTCCGTGCAGGTTGAGAGAG
>JBDGQP010000114.1:0-10359 GCA_042218975.1 Salinibacter sp. | reverse complement strand
GGGGTACGAAGAGGCCCTGCGGAACGCCGGCATCAGTCCCCGGAATGATCGAATCGCCACCGGGCAGACGGAAAAGCACGCCGGCTTCAGCGAGGAGTCCGGGTACGAGGCCGCAGCGTCTCTCCTCCGCACAAGCCCGGAGGTGACGGCCGTCTTCGCGAGCAGCGACGTGCAGGCCATCGGGGCCTGGCAGGCCCTCCGGCACGAGGGATACAGTGTGCCCGACGACGTGGCGCTTATCGGATACGACGACATCAAAATCAGCCGCTTCATCGGGCTCAGCAGCGTCGCTCAGAACATGCACGACATCGGTGAGCGGGCCACCGACCTGCTGCTGGATCGGCTCCGCCACACGGGTCCCGCGGACGTATTCTCCGAGCTGGTCACGCCGGAGCCCGTCGCCCGCGCCTCGTCGGGAGGCCCCACGTCCTCCGACGTGTACTCCGACGTGTAGACGCCGCGGACGGGGCGGCCCCGGTCCATCGTACGCGGAATTCTGCGGGCGGGGGTGAGCCTGCTCCTCACAGTCGGCTCGACCGTGCGGGACCGCCTTCATACAAACCCCCGCTTGTACTTGATCTCCTCGAGGGGACGCGCGGGTCGGGTCCGGGGCGTGGACGTGCGGGTCCCGACCACTGTCGGGGTGGATGTATGGACGTGCGTGGCCTCCATACCTCTACACTCCCACACATTCAAACCCCACCAGAGGCCGAGGGCCGCCCGACGCAGTACATCCCGCTACGGGATTCAGTATCAGGCCGGGCCCAGGGCCGCCGCCCGAGGCGTCGCCGGCCCTCACGTCGGCAGCCCCGGCTCGACGAGAGCGACGTCCTCCCGGTCGACCCGGACCACGCCGGGATCCGCGCCCGTCGGGCTCGTCACGTACTTGCGCTCGGTGACGATGACGGGCACGAGGGCACTGCCCTTTGCCTTGCTGAAGTGGGCGGCGATGGCCGCGGCGGTGTGGACACGGCGGGTGCTGGGCTCCGCGTCGCGGTTGGGAAGGTGGAGGACCGTGTGCGCCCCCGGCACCTCCCGCGCATGCAGCCACAGGTCGTACTTCTGGGCGGCGTGGAACGTGAGCTCGTGGTTCTGGCGCGCGTTGCGGCCCACCCATACCTCGAAGCCGTCGCCGAGGTCGAAACGCCGGTACGGAAACCGATCCACGTCGGCGTCCTCGCGCTCGACGAATGGGGCGAGGGCCTCTTCCTTCTCGTCCCGAAAGCGCTTGATGCCGTCGAGGGTGTCAATGGCGCGGAGCTCGGCCAGCAGCTGCTCGGCCCGGTCGGCGCGCTCGCGGGTCTCGTCGAGGCGGCGCCTGGCCTCCGCCCGGGAGCGGCGCGTGCGGCGGGCGCGTTGGTAGTAGTGCTGAGCATTCTCGACGACCGACGTGCCCGGATCGAGCGGGATCGTCACCGGCATGCCGTCCGCAAAGAGGTCGGGCAGCTCGACCTCCTCGGCCCCGGCCGGCACCTGCGCCTGCTGCGCCATGAGGAGGTGGCCCCATCGCTCGTAACGTCCCGCCCAGCTCTCGCTGTCGAGCTCCGCCGCCATCCGCTCGGCGCTCTGCCGGTAGTGCCGGGCCGCCGATCCGAGGGCCTCCTCCAGCGGGTCGTAGAGGCGGTGGAAGTGCCGCTCGGCGAGACGACGCCGCACAAAGCTGCGCACCGCCGCGTCGACGGTGTCGAACGGCTCGGCGGCCTCGTCCTCCCGGTGGCGGAGCGGAATCAGCGCAAACGCGTCCGGAAACTGCCCGGTCCCGTAGATCACCGGCTGCGGGGCCGTCAGGGCCTCTCGGAGCGTCATGGCGGCGTCGAAGAGGGCCCGGCGCTCCGCCTCGTCGCAGCCGGCGGGCTCGTCCGTGTCGACGCCCGCCCGGTGGAGGGTCTCCCGCGCCAGGGTCCGGCCGAACAGCGGCACGGCCGACTGCACGGCCTGGCGCGTCTTGTTGCGGTTGTTCTTCCAGCGGCCCTCGAAGTCGGCGAACGATTCGGGCATCGGGGCCGGATACGGGGTCGGCGCCTCCGTGCCGGCGTGCTCGTCGTCGGACTGGAAGGCCCCAAGGACGGTGCCGTCGGGCCCGACGTGGAAGGCGTTGGCCCGCGCGCCGAAGAGCTGCCAGAGGATCGTCGTGCCGTCGCCGAGGTCGAGATAGACGAGGCGGTCGCGGTCGGCGATGCGCACGTCGACCACCGACTGGTCGAGGGCCGCCCGGAAGAGCGGGGCCACGTTGCGACGGGCCTTGTTGTAGCCCTCGACGCGGAAGAGGTGCAGGCCGGGCCGCTCCACCGACCCCTGCACCGTCCAGTCCTGCCTCTCCCCCGCCAGCGCGACGCTCAGCTCGTTCTTGTTCTGGGAGAAGACGTCGACGACCGCTGCGCCAACAAGGTCGGGCCGCCACTCGCGGACGAGGGCCTGAAGGGTGTAGTAGTTGTCAATCACGATTGCTGGGGCCCTGACTCCTGATGCGACTCGGCAGACCGAGCCGGCCGGGACAGATCGGATTTCGTATTTCGTGTTGCGTATCTCGTGCTCCTACGCCGGAGGAAGATGAGGGGGCGCAGTACGAAATACGCGACAGAAGACGGCACACCCGCCCAAATCGGGCAGGTCCCCCGTCACCGAAGGAGCATCAGCGCGCCGAAGAGGGTGCCGAGACCGATGACGATGAGGCCGATGGCCCGCAGTTTCGAGACGATCTGCGTGAGGCGCGGATCGGCCCGTCCCTGCTCGGAGAAATACATGCTCGCCCCGACGAAGCCGGTCCCCGCCATGACCATAGCGGCCGTGGCCCCGAGGACCCAGTTCTGTTTGAAGAACCGCATGAGGGCCACCACGACGGTGAGGAGCACCATCACGGCGAGGGCGACGCGGGCGTTCATGAGGGTGGGGACGCGCTGTTGGGAGCGGAGGGCGCCGTGACCGATCCTATTGCTGTTCGACCGTCACGCGCTCGATCGTGTCGCCCTCCTCGATGGCGTCGACCACGTCCTGCCCGTCGGTTACATCGCCGAACACGGTGTGCTTTCCGTCGAGGTGCGACTGCGGCGCGCGGGTGATGAAGAACTGGCTGCCGTTCGTATTGGGGCCGGCGTTGGCCATCGAGAGGACGCCAGTCTCGTGGCTGAGGGGATTGCCTTCAATCTCGTCGTCGAACTGGTAGCCGGGCCCGCCGCGGCCCGTGCCGGTGGGGTCGCCGCCCTGGACCATGAAGCCCTCAATGACGCGGTGGAACGGCGTCTCGTCGTAGAAGCCCTCCTCGGCGAGGAAGGCAAAGTTGTTGACCGTTCGGGGCGCGTGCTCGGGATAGAGCTCGGCCTCGATCGTGCCCTGACTGGTCTCGATGGTGGCGTCGTAAACGACGTTCGGGTCGATCTGCATGTCGGGGGGGGCGTCCCATTGCGGGTGGTCGGCCATGGGGCGGTAGCGGTGATTGGGGCCAAAAGGTGAAGCGAAACTGCGCCTGTCCGACGGGAGGACAGAGGTGGTGTTTCGGGGCGCGGGCGGGGCGGGCGCCCCGCTGTGGCCGTCAGGCCCGACGGATGGATCCCTCTCGGCCGCATCTGGTACGCATTTTTCGGTGTGCTCTGGTGGCCTTCATCGGCCTTCGCTTCGCTCGCCTGCGTCCGCCTCCCCATGTCTCGTTCCGGCAAGGACACCGTTCCCCTCGACGAAGACGAGTTCGGCGTCCTCGACGCCGTTCGGCGTGCCGCGCCCCGGCACGCCCTCTCGCCCAAACTCACCCAGGCCTACGGGGCATGGACCCTCTGCTTCCGGCGGTACTGCCAGGAGCAGGCCCTCCCGTGGCTCTGGATGAGTAGCGTCTCGGACTTTATGGACTTCCTGGACGCACACCCGAACGTCTCCGAGGCCGAGCGCAACCGGGCGCTCGACGGCATCATGTTTTACATCACGGACGTCCACGGGGCCCAGTCGGACGACGCGGGCGAATCGGGCGCGGACGCCTCCGTCCCTCGCTCCACGCAGAGCCTCTTCGCCCAGATGCTCCTGCGCTGTGACGTCCACCTCAACGAAGCCCTTCACCTGCGCCGGGACGACGTGCGCCTCGACGACCATGCCCTCCACGTGTCGGGGAGCGAGAACCGGGCCTCCCGTACGCTGTCGCTCCCCTCGCTCCTGCACGAAGGCCTGAAGCGCCACGTCCAGCGGGTCGAGGACCGCACGTCCACGGTCAACCCCCGTCTGTTCGGGCCCTACGAGCCGACGAGCCGGACCGACCCGGCCGCCGATCCCGGCACGGAGGAGGAGCTCGACCGCTCGACCGAGCTCGCGACGCAGGTCATGCAGACGTTCGGCGGCCCGCCGTCCGACCGCGACGGGGAGTAGGTGCCTGTCAGTTCGCGATTCAGTGGGGTCCGGGTCCCGGCGACCTCAGGGGCAAGGCCCCCGATGTTGGGGAGCCCCCCCTGAATCACTCTGCTTCTGTCGGCGGCCCACGGGGAGTCCGCTCCGGAAAGAGCATCTTTCCCGTTTGTTTAACCATTTGGTTGAACCAGGTGATTGATGGGCCGTTGGCCCAATTGTCTTTTCCCGATCCCCCCCCTGGATGACGGCCCCCACCGATCCGCCCGCCGACTACTCCGACACGGAGCGGGACATTTTCGACGCCGCTCTCCGCGTGTTTGCCCGTGAGGGACGGCGTGGCGCGCGGATGCAGGAGATCGCCGACGCCGCCGGCATCAACAAGGCCATGCTGCACTACTACTTCCGCAGTAAGGAAAAGCTCTACGAGGAGGTCTTTGCCTTCACGATGCGGCGCTTCATGGCGTCGTTCGGGGCGTCTCTGAAGGAGGCCCCCACCTTCGAGGAGACGCTTCGGGCCTTCATCGAGGGCTACATCGATTTCGTGCGCTCCAACGAGAACGCCATGCGGCTCATGGTGAACGAGAACTTGACCGGCGGCTCGCTTCTGGGCGAGCACCTGCGGACGGTCACGGAGGCCGGCGACGCCCCGCCGAAGATCCTCGTCGAGACCATCGCGTCGGCGACCGAGGCCGGCGAAATCCGCCCCGTCGACCCCGACCACACAGTGCTTTCGGTCATTTCGACGTGCCTCTTTTTCTTCGTCGCGCAGCCGACGGTGCAGATCATGCACCCGGCGGCCGGCGAGGACTGGGACGCGTTCGTGGAGGCGCGCAAGGAGCACCTGTTCGATCTGATCTACCACGGCCTGGCGCCGGAGTAGGCCGTCCACCGTTCCAACGTGCCACGTTTCCCGCTGAATGACTCGACTTCTCCCTCAAATCGCCGCCTTGCTGCTGGCCGGGGGGCTCGTGCTGGCCGGCTGCTCGATGACGCCGTCGATGCCCGCCCCCGAGGCCGAGCGCACCCTCCCCGAGACGTTTGCCCCGGCCCCCGGCGACACGACGCTGCCCGCCGCGGCCGCCGACACGGCCCGGTACGACGCCCAGCGGTGGTGGACTGCCTTCGGCGACTCGACGCTGACGGCGCTCGTCGATACGGCCCTTGCCGCCAATCTCGACCTGGCGTCCGCGCGGGCTCGGGTTGAGGAGCTCGCGGCCCAGTTCCGCATCGCCCGCGCCCCCCTCTTCCCGAGCGTCAACGCCAACGGCCAGTACAACTACCAGAACCAGCCGGCCAACACCGGCATCGGCGGCGCGATCGGCGGCGGAGACGGGGACGGAAACGGCAACGCCCCCCCGGATGGCGGTCAGCAACAAGCATTTCCGAACCGCTTCGAGTTTGCGACCTACCAGGCCACCCTCGGGCTCTCCTACGAGCTCGACTTCTGGGGACGCGTGCGCAGCCAGCGCAAGGCCGCCCTCAGCCAATACTTCGCGACGGCCGCTGACCTGCAGACCGCCCGCCTCTCGGTCATCAGCCAGACGATCTCGACGTACTTCCAGGTGGCCTCCCTGCAGCGGCAGGTGGCCCTGGGGCGGCAGGCCGTCGACCTGCTGGAGCAGCGCCTCGCGATCACGCAGGACCGGTACGCCCGCGGCCTCACGCCCTCCTTTCAGTTGTTCAGCGTGCGCCAGAGCCTAGAGACGGCCCGTTCGGAGCAGCCGCCGCTCGAGAGCCAACTGTACGACGCCCGGAGCCGCCTGAGCACGCTGCTCGGCCGGTTTGCAGGAACAAACCTTCTTCCGGACTCGATCGCTCCGTCGCTCGAGCTCTCGCCGGTGCCCGCCGGCCTGCCGGCCGACCTCCTGATGCAGCGGCCCGACGTCCGCGCCGGCGCCCTGCGGCTGGAGGCTGCCCGGCAGCAGATTGGGGTGGCCCGCGCCGAGATGCTCCCGAGCCTGTCGCTGACGGGCACCGGCGGGACCCAGAGCAGCTCGCTCGCCAGCCTCGTCAACATCGACCAGCGCTTCGCCAACTTCGTCGCGCAGCTCACCGCCCCGCTCTTTCAGGGGGGACGCCTCCGCGCCAACATCGACGCCGCCGAGGCCCGCTACAAGCAGCAGGCCGCTGCCTACGAAAACACAGTCCTCACGGCTTTCCGCGAGGTGAAGGCCGCGCTCGTCGCCTACGACAAGCAGCGCCAGCGCCTCCAAACCGTGCGGGACCAGGTGGCCTCCGCGCGGGCCACCTTCCGGGCACAGCGCGACCGCTACGAGCGCGGCATCGGCGACGTGCTCTCGCTTCTGGATGCCGAGCGAGGCCTGGTGCAGGCTCAGACCCGCCTGGCCGTTGCCCGCCGTGCGGCCGTGAATGCCCGGCTCACTCTGCACCGGGCCCTTGGCGGCACGTGGTCCGACGCCACGCCCGTCGACGACCCGCGGCTTTTCGAGTAACCCGTGCTTTCCAGGGCCGGGCCTCGGTCCCGGCGCTTTCCCGTTTGCCCCCAACCGACTCGTCCTATGGCTGATACTGATCGCAAGTGGTACTACATCGGGGGCGGCATCCTGCTCGGTGCCGTCGCGTTGATTGCCCTGCTCCGGGCCTTCGCGCCTCAGCCCGAGACGCAACCCCCGCCCCCCCAGTCGCCCCTCGTGTCGACCGTGCCCGTCGACGTCCGTTCCGGAAGCCTACTGGTGCGGGGCACCGGCACGGTGCGTCCCGTCCGCGAGATTCAGCTGACCGCCCAGGTGGCGGGCCGGCTCGTGGACGTCGACGACGCGCTTGTGAGCGGCGGCCGGTTCGAGGCCGGGGAGGTGCTCGCCCGCCTCGACCCGTCCGACTACCGCAACGCCGTGCAGCAGGCCGAGGCGCAGGTGACGCAGGCCCGGGTACAGCTCCTGCAGGCCCGCGAGCAGGCCGGCGCCGCCCGCCGCGACTACGAGCGCGTCCGGGAGCGCACCGGCCCCCTCCCGGCGCCCGACAGCACCGACCTCGGCCGCCTCGTCTTCAACGAGCCACAGGTGGCCCAGGCGGAGGCCACCCTCGAGAGCGCCCGGGCCGCCCTCGACAACGCCCGGACCCGGCTGGAGCGCACGACCCTCGAGGTGCCCTTCAACGGGATGGTGCGCACGAAGCAGGCCGACCTCGGGGCCTACCTCGCACCCGGCACGCCCGTGGCTACGGTGTACGGCACGGATGTCGTCGAGGTTGTCGTGTCGCTGCCGTCCCGAAAGGCCGCCCTCATTCAGAACCTCTGGTCGGCCGCCGCGCGGCGGACGGAGATCGACCTGCCGGCCACTGTGTCCCACTCCTACGGCGGCGAGACCTTCTCGTGGTCTGGCTCCGTCCACCGCGTGGAGGGGGCCATCAGCGAGCAGACCCGCACCGTCGACGTCGTCGTGCGGGTTGAGGACCCGTACCGTCTGGACGGCGGCATGGAGGTGCCCACGCGGATGCCCGAGCAACCGACCGGCCCGGAGCGCCCCCCACTGGCGGTCGGGACCTACACCACCGTCGACATTCAGGGCCGTCGAGAAGGCACCTACCACGTCGTGCCGCGCCGTGCCGTCCACACCCGTGGGGCCGACCAGTCCCCAACCGTCTGGATCGCCGCGGGAGATTCCATGCTTGTCGAGCGCGAGGTCCAGACGATCCAGACCGTGGAGGAGCAGACCTACCTCGCCCCCACGCTCGCCCCGGACGCTCGGGTCATCACCAGCGACCTCCGCGTCCACACCGACAGCATGCGGATTCGGGTTGCACGTTAGAAGGTTGAACGTTGACGGGTGCAGTCTCACTTGTCGCCCTTCACCCCTCGACCCTTCAAATCTTCACCCCTGAGACCTTCAACCCACCATGGCCACGGTCAAGCGCTTCGAGGATCTTGAGGTCTGGCAAAACGCCCGGACGCCCACGAATCGGGTATACGAGCACACGCGCCAGGAGCCGTTCGCGAATGACTTCGGGCTCCGTGACCAGATTCAGCGGGCCTCGATTTCGATCATGAGCAACGTCGCTGAAGGGTTCGAGAGTCGAACACAGAGCATTTTCGTTGACCATCTCGGTCGGGCCCGGGGCTCTGCAGGAGAGGTCCGTGCACAGCTTTACGTCGCACTCGACCAGGACTACCTCTCGGAGCCCGAGTTCGAACCCACCTACGATCTCGTCGAAACGATCTCCCGGCGGCTGTTTCGGCTGATCCAGTATCTGAAGTCTCAGCCCAACGCCTCCCGCGTGCAGGAGGAGGGCACGGTCTACCACATCGACCTTGGCGGGGCGGACTGACCTCCGTCCCTACGTTCAACCTTCAACCTGCCGACCTTCAACCGATGAACAGAGCGATTGACTGGTTTGCCCGCAACGGCGTGGCGGCCAACCTGCTGATGCTCCTGCTACTACTGGGCGGCGGAGCGGCAGCCTTCACGACGGTGCAAGAGGTCTTTCCCGAGTTTAGCCTCGACTCCGTACAGATCCGGGTCGCCTACCCCGGCGGCTCGCCCGAGGAGGTCGAGCAGTCCATCGTGCGCCGGATCGAAGACCGGATCGAGGGCGTCGAGGGCATCGACCGCATTCTGGGCACCGCCACCGAAAACGCCGGCGTGGTGACGGTCGAACTGAAGCGGGGCACCGACCTCTCCCGAGCCCGCACGGACATCAAGTCCGAGGTCGACCGCATCACCTCCTTTCCCGAAGGGGCTGAGCAGCCCATCGTTACGGAGATCACCAACCGTCAGCAGGCGCTCCAGATCGCCCTCTACGGCGACGCGAATGAGCGCACCCTGAAGGAACTCGCTCAGCGCGTGAAGGACGACCTCACGCGCAACCCGCAAATCTCCTTCGTGCGGATCGGGGGCGTGCGGGACTACGAGATTTCGGTGGAGGTCTCGCGCGAGGCCCTTCGCAAGCACGACATGAGCCTCGCCGAGGTGTCGCGGATCGTGCGGGAGGGAAGCCTCGATCTACCGGGCGGAAGCGTGGAGACGGACGAGGAGGAGATCGTCATCCGGACGGAGGGACAGAACTACACGAAGAAGGACTTCTCGGACATCGTGGCCCTCACCCGCGACGATGGCACGACGGTGCGGCTCGGCGAGATTGCCACGATTCAGGACCGATTCGCCGAGAACTCCGACCTCATCACGCGCTTCAACGGCAAGCCGGCCGCCATCCTCAACGTCTTCCGCACGGGGCAGGAGCAAGTGCTCAACATCGAGGAGACGGTCAAAACGTACCTCGACGAGGACCTTCGGGCGTCCCTGCCCGCCGGCATTCAGGCCACCATCTGGCAGAACCAGGCGGAGAGCCTGCGCAGCCGGCTCAATCTGTTGATTGAAAACGGCATTCTGGGGTTGTTCCTCGTCGTCCTCACACTCACGCTCTTCCTGGCCCCTCGGCTGGCCTTCTGGACGTCGGTCGGCATCTTCCTGTCGTTCAGCGGCACGTTCATTCTCATGCAGTATCTGGGCGTGTCGATCAATCTGCTGTCCCTCTTCGGCTTTATTCTCTCCATCGGCATTGTGGTCGACGACGCCATCGTGGTGGGCGAAAACGTGTACGCCGAACAGGAGCGCGAAGGAGACCCTTTGGAGGCCTCAATTCGCGGGACGCAGCGCGTCGGCATCCCAGTCATCTTCGCCGTCCTGACGACCGTCGCGGCCTTTTCGCCCCTGCTCTTCATCGGCGGCACGATCGGCAAGTTCTTGGGGGACATTCCCACGATCGTCATCATCGTCCTGCTGCTCTCGCTCGTGGAGGTGCTCCTGATCCTTCCGTACCACCTCTCGGAGCGCCCGGACCAGGAACCGGGCCAGCCCAATCTCGCAGTCCGCACGCTCAACCGGGTGCGGCGATGGGTGTCCGCCCAGCTCTGGACCTTCATACGGGGACCACTCAGCACAGCCCTCCGGTTCTCCACTCGCCGGTACGGCGTCACCATGGTGACGGGCGTGTCCCTGCTGCTTATCACCTTCAGCTTTGCCAGCAACGGGTACATCGGGTTCTCCTTCTTCCCCAGCGTGCAGGGCAAGCTGGTGA
>JBDGQP010000113.1:0-9305 GCA_042218975.1 Salinibacter sp. | reverse complement strand
AGAGGCTCTTGTCCTTGCCCGTGCGCATGAGCGGGCCCCAGTTGTCGTTCACGAGTTGACTGGACGCCTTGGCCAGGGGGGCAATGTCCTCGTCCAGGTCCGTCAGGCGGGAGCGCAGGTCGGACATGTCCTGTTCGAGCGTCTCCGCGTCGTGCCCATCCGGCCCGCCGTAGTCTTCCTGCAGGCGCTGCCGCTGCAGCCGCTTCGCCGAAAACTGCGCCTCCAGGTGCTCCTTCTGCTCCATGAGCTCCGAGAGCCGGGACTGCTTCTCAGCAAACGACCGGAACGCCTCAATCTCGTGCTCCAGCTCGCGCACCACGAGCGCTGTGCGCCACCGCAGCACCTGCTTCGACACGTTGACGTCGACGAAGAGGTGGTCGCCCACGTAGAGGATCTCTTCCCCGCGCAGGCCGAGGCTCTCTTCCACGAGGGGTGCGTTGGCGCCGACGTACACGTTCCCCTCCTCCAGGGGGCCGTTCTTGTGCTCGCGCAGAAGCCCGTCCTCGCTCTCGACCCGAAAGGCCGGCATGCGCACCGAAAAGAAGTCGGGCTTGCGCGCCCCCACAATCGACAGGTCGAAGAGGTCGCGCCACGTCATCCCCTCCGGTAGAAACTCGTCGAAGGCGTACTCCAGCATCGGGCGGGCGTAGTCCCACTCCGAGTTGGTGATGAGGAGCACCTTCTTGCCGGCGCGCTTCTGGTCGAGGAGGGTGAGGGGCATCTCCGGGTCCAGGTTCACGAAGCGCTCGGGGTGCTCGATGATCTTCTCCTTGAGGCGCCCCTCCATGTGCGCCTCGTCGAGCGTCCGCTGCACCGCCTCGAAGAGGTCGGCGTAGCCCATCGACCCCTCCAGTTCGTCGGCGTCGAGCCGGTCCACGAGCTGCATGTACATGCACGCCGACGAGATGGAGAAGAGGGTGTTCAGGAAGTGCCAGCGGTCGTCCGACAGGTCGACGAGCGTGCGCTGGTAGACCTCGCGCTGGGTCTCGAAGTCGAGCGGCTCGGTGCCGTGGAAGGCCCGCTTCACGTAGCCGAAGCGGTTGGCCTTCACGACATTTCCGTGCTCGACGTCGATCACGAGCCCGCGGATCACGAGGCTGGGATCAAAGCTGAGGTCCTCCACCGGCCACCCCTTCGCGAGCAGGCCCTCCTTGATGAAGCTGTAGGCCCGCTGCTCCCACTCGCGCATGTGGTAGTGGATGAGCGTGTAGTCCATGTCGTACCCGATCGCCCGGATGCCGCGCAGGTTGAGGGTGCGGTTGCAGAAGAGGCCGCGGGCCGAGTCGATGTCGTCCATGAGGTGGGGAAGGAATCAGCCAAAAGACGTCGATTGCACCGGCCCGAAGAGGCCGTTGCGGACCCGGGTAAACAACCGGCGCCCGGAATTGCTTCGTTACGAAACGATTGCGCGTCCGCGCCTCCGCCCGACCTCGGGGCCGAACTGGCGTTTCTTTTGCTCCGTGCAAGGGTGCCTCAGAGGATCGGCGGCCCAGTATGCTCGTCGGACTGCCGATCCTCTTCGCCTTGCCTCGGCTCTCGTTCCGAACGCTTCCCCCCGATGTCTTTGCGCTTCTTCCCGGTGGCTGCCCTGCTGGCCGTCCTCCTGACTGGGCCGACCGCCCAGGCACAGACCGACGGCCTCCTCTCCCTCGACGCCGAGACGTACCGGTTTCTGGAGGCGCAGCGCACGAAAGGCCACCTGCCGGACGCCGTCCTCACGCACCGGCCGCTATCGGTCTACGAGGCGCGGCGCTATCTCGACTCGCTCGCCGCCCGCGACAGTGCCCGTCAGATCCTGACCCCCGCGAACCGTCGCCGACTGGCCCGCCTCCGGGGGGAAACCGCCCGTCCCGGCGCCGGCTGGGCCCGGCGCACGTTCTCTCTCTACGACAACGGCCAGGACCTCCTTTCCTTCGAGGGCAAGGGGTATGCCTTTCAGCTCAACCCGCGCTACTACGGCCACCTCGGCCCCGCCACCCACGACGAGGCCTCGGGCCGCTTCGCCAACGGCGTCGCCTGGCGCAACACGCGGGGCCTTCGCTTCTCGGGCCACGTCGGCGACTATTTCTTCTTCGAGAGCCGCGTCTCGGAGAATCAGTGGCGACCGGTCTGGCCCGCCTTCGCCAACAACACCGCGCCGCGCGTGGGCCACATCTCGTTCTACGACAACGGTGCCCCCTACAACTTCTTCGAGGCCACCGGCATCGTGGGCCTGCGGACCCGCCACGTCGAGGTGCGGCTCGGGCGGGGCCGCGCCCACTGGGGACCCGGCCAGGGCAGCGTCTTCCTCTCCGACTACGGCACCGTCCACGACCAGGCCCAGATCCGGGCCACGCTCGGGCCGCTGCAGTACAGCTACCTGCTGGCCCGCTTCCTCGACACCGAGACCCAGGCGATCGCCAGCGGGCCGCGGCGTCCCTCGCGGTACGGGGTCTTCCACCACCTCACGCTCCACGCCACCGATGCCCTCACGCTCGACCTCTACGAAGGGATCATCATGGGGCGCGACACGACCGCCGGGGGCAGCAACTTCGACCCCGCCTACCTGAACCCGGCCGTCGTCTTTCGACCGGTGGAGCGCGACCTCGGGAGCGGCGGCAACGCGCTGCTCGGGGTGGGCGGGGAGTGGCGGCCCTTCTCGGGCGCGGCGCTGTACGGCCAGTTCGTGCTCGACGAACTGCGCGTGTCCGAGATTGGCAACGAGTGGTGGGCCAACAAGTGGGGCTGGATGCTGGGCCTGCACGTCGTCGAGCCTGGGGTGCCGCACCTGTCGGCCCGCCTCGAGGCGGCGCGCCTGCGCCCCTACCTCTACAGCCACCGGACCTCCGCCTCCGCCTTTACCCACATGGGGGACCTCGTGGGGCACCCGGCCGGCCCCAACAGCGTCGACCTCTCGCTCTTCCTGAACTACGAGCCCCCGGGGCCGTGGCGCGCGCTGCTGAGCGCGAGCTGGACCGTGCGGGGCCGCAACGCCGTCGGCGCCGACGGGGCGACGACGGCCAACTACGGCGGCGACCCGACGGTGCCGTCCCGGACCCGCGTCCGAAGCCGGCCGGTCCCCCTGCTGCAGGGCATCCGCCAGCGGCACGGCGTGCTCGACGCCGCCCTCGCCTACGAGGTGTTGCCCCGCCTGCGCGTGACGGCCGCCGCGCGGGCCGAGCGCCTCGTCGACGCCGAGCGGGGGACCGACGTCTACCTCAGTCCCCGCCTCCTCCTGAGTTGGGGCCTGCCGTTCCAGCAGCTTCGGTACTGAGAGCCCCCGGACCAACCGGGCGCCGGTGCCCGTGAAGGCGCGGCAAAAGGCCCGAGGACCCGTTGCCCCTGACCAGAGGCCTGCCTTCCTTTCTGAAGAGAGGGACGGGCTCTCCGTCCGACCCGGGCGCCGATCCTCGATTCCCGATCCGCCGATGTCTTCTGCCCCCTCGCTCCCCGACTGGGACCGCGCCGTCGTGAAGGTCGGCAGCGCGCTGATCGCGCCCGACGACCGTGGCTGCAGCACCACGCACCTGCTGCCCATCGCCCGGTTCATCATCGAGAGCCGCCGGCAGGGCAAGGAGGTGATCCTCGTCTCCTCCGGCGCCGTGGCCGCGGGGCTCGCCGAGCAGGGCCGTACCGGTCCCGGCGCCGGCCTCTCGATCCCCGAGCGGCAGGCCCTCGCCGCCCTCGGGCAGCCGCTACTGATGGCCCACTGGCGCCGCCTCTTCGACGTGTCCTGCGCGCAGGTGCTGCTCACGTACGACGACCTGCAGCGCCGGGCCCGTTTCGTGAACGCGAAGAACACGATCGCGGAGCTGCTGGCCCGCGGCACCCTCCCCATCGTCAACGAAAACGACACGGTGGCCACCGAGGAACTGAAGGTGGGCGACAACGACAACCTCGCCGCCTACGTGGCGGTGCTCGCCGAGGCGGACCTGCTGGTCATCTGCTCCGACGTCGACGGCCTCTACACCGCCGACCCCTACGAGGCCCCGGGCGCCGAGCGCCTGCCGGTGGTCGAGGCCATCACCGACGAGATCTACGACATGGTGGGCGGGTCGCACCGGGCCGTGGCGACCGGCGGGATGCGCACGAAGGTGGAGGCGGCGGAGAAGGCCACCGATCGCGGCATCGACACGGTCCTGGTCAACGGCACGAAGGGCGACCACCTCGACGCCCTCGGCCGCGGCGCGATGCCCGGCACCCTCTTCCGCCGCGCCGAGCGCCCCCTCTCGGCCCGCAAGCACTGGATGCTCCACGCCCTGCCCACCACCGGCCGCATCGTGGTCGACGCGGGCGCCGTTCGGGCGCTCCGGAAGCGGGGGGCGTCGCTCCTCCCGTCCGGCGTCGTGGACGTGGAGGGCTCCTTCGCGCAGGGCGACGCCGTCGAGGTGGTGACGACGGACGGCGACACGACCGCCCGCGTCGCCAAGGGCATCACCCAGTACGGCGCCGACGCCCTCCGCCGCATCCAGGGCCGGCAGAGCCACGCCATCGCGGAGATCCTGGGCGCCGCGCCGGCCGACCACGTCATCCACCGCGACGACCTCGTGCTGACCCGATCCGCCCGGTCGTAGCTCCGTTCAACGTTCCAGCGTGCACCGTTTCCATGCCCACAATCGAACATGCCGCCCTCTGGACGCCCGACCTCGAGCGGGTCCGTGCCTTCTACGAGACCTACTTCGACGCCACGGCCGGGGAGAAGTACGTGAACCCGGACAGGGGTTTTTCCTCCTACTTCCTGACGTTCGACGACGGCGCCCGGCTGGAGCTGATGCATACCCCGGGCCTGACGGCCGCCGCCGAGCACCCGGCGACCGGGTACGGCCACGTCGCGATCGCCGTCGGGTCCGAGGCACAGGTCGACCGCCTGACCGAGCGGCTCGGCGACGAAGGGGTTCCCGTGCTCGACGGCCCCCGCCGCACCGGCGACGGCTACTACGAGAGTGTGGTCGCGGACCCGGACGGCAACCGGGTGGAGATTACCGCGTAGGCCCGCCCCGATCCCGTTCCGGAGCAACTTTCCCTCGCTTCGGGTATAGCCTTTCTCGTCCCTCGATCATTCACACATCCCCCCCTGCTGCCATGCCCAAAACCGCCCCCGAGACGTCGTCCGAGTCCATCGAGGCGCTCGCGGCCGACTGCGAGGCAGCCGCGCGCGAACTGAGCACCCTCTCGACCGACACCAAGAACCGCGTCCTGCGCCGCATGGCCGACGCCCTGGAGGCCGCCGAGGACGAGATCCTGTCGGCCAACGAGCAGGACGTGGCCGGCGCCCGCGAGGACGGCCTGTCCGAGGCCCTCATCGACCGGCTCGCCCTCACCCCCGAGCGCATCCAGAAGATGGCCGACGCGCTCCGGGACGTGGCCTCGTTCCCCGACCCGGTGGGCGAGATGTCCGGCACCACGCAGCGCCCCAGCGGCATCGAGGTCGGACAGATGCGCGTGCCCCTCGGCGTGATCGCCATGATCTACGAGGCGCGGCCCAACGTGACGGCCGACGCCGCCGGGCTCTGCTTCAAGGCCGGCAACGCCGTGCTGCTGCGTGGGGGCTCCAATGCGTTCCACTCCAACCAGGCCGTCGCCACGGCCCTGCACCGCGCCCTGGAGGCCGAGGGCGTCGATCCCGCCGCCGTGACGCTCGTCCCGACCACCGACCGGGCGGCCGTCCAGGAGATGCTGACGCTCAACCAGCACATCGACCTCGTCATCCCCCGCGGTGGGGAGGGCCTCATCCGCTTCGTCGACGAAACGAGCCGGATCCCCGTCATCAAGCACTACAAGGGCGTCTGCCACCTCTACGTGGACCGGGACGCGGACCTGTCGGTCGCGGAGGACCTGCTGCTCGACGGCAAGGTCTCGCGCCCCAGCGTCTGCAACGCGCTGGAGACGCTCCTCGTCCACGAGGACGCGGCCGAGGCCTTCCTGCCCCGCGCGCAGGCGCTCCTCGACGACGCCGGCGTGGCGCTGCGCGGCGACGAGCGAACCCGCGAAATCCTGGGCGACGTGACGCCGGCGACCGACGACGACTACGCCGCGGAGTACCTCGACCTCACCCTCGCGGTGCGCGTGGTCGGCGGCCCCGACGCGGCGATGGCCCACATCACCGAATACGGCTCCAACCACACCGAGGTCATTGCGACCGACACGCTGCCGACGGCCCGCCGCTTCGTGCGGTCGGTCGACGCGTCGGTGGTCCTGGTGAACGCCTCCTCCCGCTTCTCGGACGGGGGCGAGCTGGGTCTCGGCGCCGAGATCGGGATTTCGACGACGAAGCTGCACGCCTACGGCCCGATGGGGCTCGACGCCCTTACGACCGAGAAGTTCGTGGTCTACGGCGAGGGCGAGACCCGGCACGAGGTCAACAAGTAACCGCCGCTCCCTCCCCCCAGTCTTTCAATCGTCTCACGGTTCGCTTCTCCGGGCGTCCTTCTCCGCCATAGCGCCCCTGCCCCCGGGGAGCGGGGCGGGGGGCCGGATCTTCTGGGGACCTCGCCTCTTTTTTCTCCGGTCCGGGGAGCCCCCCATCTCTTCAAGCCGGCGTATACCGTGTCCGCCAATCGCCCTGTGTGCCGCCATGAGCGACGAGCCCTCCGTTCCCGCGCAGACCGACGCCGACCACTGTCTGAACTGCGGAGCCGTCCTTCACGGCGAGTACTGTCACGCCTGCGGGCAGCGCCACCTCCCCCGGATCCGGGTCCGCGCGCTCCTCCGGACCTTCACGAACGCGTTCCTCAACGTCACCGACCTGGGCAGCGGGCTCTGGGGGACCCTCTACGCGGGGGCCCGCAATCCCGGTCGTCTTGCCCGTCGCTACGTGGAGGGCGAGCGTCAGCGGTTCGTCAACCCGATCAGCTACATCCTGATCGCCATCACCCTCCTGTTCGTCGTGTACACCCTTCTCGAGGGGACCATCGTCCAGACGATGACGGAGGCATACCGCGTACAGTTTTCGGCCATGGGGGTCGACACCGACGAGGCCTTCGGGCCGGGAAGCACCTATCGACGGCTGGTCGGGTGGACGTCCATTCGCGACATGGCGCAGGGGATCTTTGGCTTCATCCGGCAGACCCAGACGTACATCACCCTGCTGCTTTGCCTGGTGGCCGCCGGGCTCCTGCGCCTGCTGTGTCCCGGCTACACCTACGCCGAGCTGGTGGTGTTCGAGCTCTACGCCGCCGGTCAGGCGATGCTGTACCACGTGCTCTCGCTTCCGATTTTCCTGTTTACCTCTGTCACGTACTGGTTCGCCCTGGGGCCCGTGATCCTGCTGGGCCTGCTCTCCCTGGCCGGGTCCGGCTTTTTCGGCGGGGGCGCGAAGGGATGGGGCCTTCCGCCCCTCGCCTACATCGGGGCGTACGTGGTGTTCACCCTCGCCATGGTGCTCGTCGGCTTTCTCGTGGGCTTCCTCGGCGCCACCACACTCGCCGGCTGACTTCCGGTCGGGTCTTTTTCCGTTCGCCCCTCTTTCTTACCAGTCCATCGTGCCGAGCACCGGCCACATCTCCTGGATGTCAGGGGGGTCGGTCACCACGTCGTCGACCGCCGTCTGGGCAACGTGGTTGACGTAGTTGCTGAAGATCTTGAGGCCGATGAGGGTGTTGATCTCGTAGAGCTCGGTGCGCCCGATGCCCTCCGCCTGGAGGTCCTCCAGGTCCTCCTCGTCGAGCCAGCCCCGCTTGTCGAGGAGCCGCCGGGCGGCCTGCACGAGGGCCCGCAGTCGGGCACCGAGGGGAGTCTCCTCGGAATCTTCCCCCCGGTCTCGCAGGTTTCATTCTTTCCGGTCTTTTCCCTCGCCACTCGCGACCGTCGCCGTGCCGCGTTCCTCTGTGTGTGCGTCCCTTCTCGGCGTGGCCCTCTTCGTCGGGCTGGGCCCGCTGCCGGGCTGGGCTCAGGACCGGGACGGGGCCTCGCCCGCCGACTCGACGGCGTCGAAGGACGTGCCGTACGTTACCACCCCCCAGCCGGTCGTCGAGCGCATGCTGGCGATGGCCGACGTGTCCGCCGACGACGTCGTCTACGACCTCGGCAGCGGCGACGGGCGCTTCGTGATCACCGCCGCCCGGCAGTTTGGGGCCCGGGGCGTCGGCGTCGAGATCGACCCGCAGCTCGTGCAGGAGGCCCGTGCGCAGGCCCGCCGGGCCGGCGTGAGCGACCGTGTGACGTTCCGTCAGGGCAACCTCTTCGACGTCGACCTGCACGAGGCCACGGTCGTGACTCTCTACCTCGAGCCGGCCCTCAACCTGCGCCTGCGGCCCAGGCTCCTCCTGCAGCTCGCCCCCGGCGACCGCGTCGTCTCCCACGACTTCGGGATGGGATCGTGGCGCCCGGACCGAGTCGAGAAGATGGACGGCAGCACGCTGTATCTCTGGACCATTCCGTCCCAGCTTCCGGACTCGCTGGCCCGATAGGACGGGCCCGGGTCCCTGGGGCCCGGCCCTTCGGTGAATCCTCGCCGAAAAGCGGGCCGCCGGGCGTCGTGCCCAGAGCGGCGGCCGGGACGGGAGTTGCGCCCCTCATCGTCGTCGGCTACGTTCGAACGTTGTGCACCAAACAAGCACTCGCACGGTTCTCGCCTGTACGCCTCATCCATCGGTGCGGACATGGATCTTCCGCTCTATCTGACGGCCCTGGTCGCCTTCTTGGTCATCAACGGCATGCTGCTCTCGGCGTCCCTGCTGGTGTACGCGGAGCGGCGCGTGTCGGCCTTCATGCAGAACCGGCCCGGACCGAACCGCGTGGGTCCGTTCGGGCTCCTGCAGCCGTTTGCCGACGTCTTCAAGTTCGTACTCAAGGAGGACGTCCAACCCGCCCAGTCCAACAAGTTCATTCACTCGATGGCGCCGGTCATCATGGTGGTGGTCGCCATGAGCACCGCGGCGCTCATCCCGTTCGCCGAGGGTGTGGTGGTGGCCGACCTCAACGTGGGCGTCATTATGCTGCTGGCCCTTACCTCGATCAGCGTCTACGGCGTGACGCTCGCGGGGTGGAGCTCCAACAGCAAGTTTCCGCTGCTCGGCGGCCTGCGCTCGGCGGCGCAGATGGTGAGCTACGAGCTGTCGATGGGCCTAGCGGTCATCTCCGTCGTGCTCATCGCCGGCTCGCTCAACTTCACGGCCATCGTCGAGGACCAGGCCTCCGGCCAGGCGCTGCTGGGGTGGAACATGGTGCGCAATCCCATCGGCGGGCTCGTCTTCATCGTCACTGCCTTCGCCGAGACGAACCGCGCGCCCTTCGACCTGCCGGAGGCCGAGGAGGAGTTGGTGGGCGGCTACCACACCGAGTACAGCGGCATGAAGTTCGGCATGTTCTTCCTCGCCGAGTACGTG
>JBDGQP010000112.1:25368-46044 GCA_042218975.1 Salinibacter sp. | reverse complement strand
TTATAACAAGCCGACTCGTCCTATGCTAATTTTGTCGTGAGAGATGCGGGCTAGCGACGCTACAATGATGCGCAATCGGCGGAGGGCAGGAACAGGCAGGCACCGGTCGTTCTGTGGGACACGGAGTACCGGATCGTCCATGCGGACGGGGAGGTGCGGTGGATCGACGTGCAATCCGAACCCGTGATGGGCGGAAGTGAGGAAATGCGGTTTGCGAGCGTCTTCCGAGACATTACCGAGGAGCTCGATCGGCAGTTCGAGGGCAGCGGACTCGGGCTTACCGTCGCCCGGGTTCTGGTCTGTGAAATGGGGGCGTCTCGAGGTCGACTCCGAGAAGGGACGAGGCAGCCGGTTCGTCGTCGAAGGGCCCCGGGTCGACAGCGAAATGGCAGGGGCCGGAGCCATCGATCGAGGCTGACGTCCCGTCCGGCTCGACGACCGCTTTGATCCCGCCGCCCTGGTTGCCGGGAGTCGAACGCGGCGAGTCCGGACGTAGAGGCCTCCGAGCCCCGACATCGCATTCCGCGGGGCGAGTAGTCCCGTCCGGCGCGTCGGTCGAGAACCCCGTCCGGGACCAGATCGGGCGGGGACGGGCCGCGTCAGTCCTCCCCCTTTTGCAGCTCCACGTGCAGGCCGATGGCAAACGACAGGGACACTACCCCGCCGAGGGCGGGCAGCACCCCCAGCACGTAATACTTCATGCCCGCCAATTCCCACTCGGGGGCCATCCAGAAGATGAATAGCGCCCACAGATACAAGAGCCCGGCCCCCAGGAACGAGGTCTGAAACAGGGTTTCCTTCTGTGATTTCGTCATGGAGAGTAGGGATCACCTAATGGCTGGTAGAGGCGTAGAGCGCGTCGTGCCGCCGGGGGGGGTCGGCGCCGGGGG
This sequence comes from Salinibacter sp., assembly GCA_042218975.1. GTDB lineage: Bacteria > Bacteroidota > Rhodothermia > Rhodothermales > Salinibacteraceae > Salinibacter. The sequence continues at coordinate 45,154 of JBDGQP010000112.1, read as the reverse complement.
GCGCGGCAATGGCGATGGCCAGGCCGCCCCCAGCCCATCACGGTCGTAGACGATGTCCGTGCCCGTGGCGCCTCCGCAGGTTGTCCGGACCATGGGGGCCGAGCACGGCGAATCGTCGGGAACGAGGACGGGGCGGATGTACCGGCTCACAATTTGGGCTTTGGAACAGAGCTGTGGTGCCCAGATGTCCGGAACCCCGCAACATGAAACACGTCTTTTACAACTCGTCCAGGGAGACCGACTCGGTCAGCCCGTCCGGCGTCCCGAACGTACCGACCGGAAGACGGTACCGGTCGAGAAGAAGTGAGGGACGACTCGTTTCCGCGGCGGCTCGTGCCGCCCCGCTAGCAGGTCGAGTGGAAGAGCCCACCCACCGGTTCGCCGGCCGACTGAAGCTCGTTGTAGCGCTCCACGGCAGCCTCCGTCTGGAGCACGTGCGCCTCTACGCCCGCCTCGTCGAGCCGTTCGAGGGTGTCGGACTGCACCTGCAGGCGCTCGTTCATGCCGCGCGAGAGGACGACGACCTCCGCCCCCTGGTCGAGCAACTCCTCCACGTCGGCGGGCTGGATGCCGGGCGTGTGCGAGGTGCCGGTTTCATTCCAGTCCCAGGCCCGCCCCCCGCCGGGATAGAGCTTCGCATCCTTGAAGGGCTGGTCGCGGCCTTCCACTTCGAGGCACCCCCAGGAGATGTGCGAGATTCGGGGCGACCGGTCGATGTCGGTGTCGGTACTCATCGGACGGTGGCGGGTTGGGACGAAGGCACGGGAGCAATTCGTATTGCCGGGCCGGCCTGAGGATTCCCGGCGGGCCCCCGACGGTCCGGGACGAAGCCCACGCGGATTAGGCAACAATCGTGCAGGTGCCGGTCTCGTACGCCTCGAGCAGCGCGTCGGTGGCGTCGGCCCGCAGGGATTCCGGATCGTGGCCGTCGTGCCGCACGGCCACCCCTACGCTGACCCCCCCTTCGAGCTCGCCGGTCTCGCGGGCCATCGCCTCCTGGAGCTCGGCGGCCCATTCCTCCACCTCGTCGAGGCTCCTCCGCACGAAGAGCCCGTAGGTGAGCTCCCCGAACCGTTCGACGCGCAGTCCCGGCGCCAGGTCCTCCAGCCGGGACTGCAGATGCCGCTCGGCGGAGGCGACGGCCTCCTCCCCCCGGCGTGCGATGGACTCGGCCCGATTGAGGTGCACCAGGACGAGGGCCATCGCCGCGTCGGCGGCGTCGGCCGCCACCATCTCCTCGGCGATAATGTCGCGGCGGGGCCGCGCCCCCCCCGATGCGTCGGCATCGTCGGCCGCGTCGTCGGCGTTCTGGACCGCCTCGCGCCCGGCATCGACGACGCCCTGCGACTGGTCGGTGGCGGTGCCGTCGTCGGTCGGCGGGCCCGCCCCGACCGCCGGTTGCTCGGCGTCCAGCAGGGTGGGCAGCAGGTCGGCAAACCGTTCCAACTGGGCGCGCGCCGCGCTGGTGCCCAAGTCGACCGTCGCCGTGGCGTCGGCCAGCAGGAACATGGTCGCGGCGCTGTCCGGCCGCGCCACCGGGGCCAGGGCCACCTGCGTGATCTCCGGCGCGGTCGTGTAGTACCCAAGATCCTGGTGCCGGGACGGGTCAATGGAATGCACTGTAACCGGCTGGCGGGACATGCTCGCCGACAGCAGCGGCTCCATCGTCTCGAACGACCCGCTCAGCTGCACGTCCGGCTGCGCGCTGGCGAGCGCCTCAATCCGATACTCCAGGGCCACCTCTTCCTGCACGAGGAGGCAGGCACTCGTGGACCCGAGGGCCGCACGGAGGGACTCGAGGAAAGGCCCGAGCACCGGCCGGTCGTCGGTGTACCGGGAGCCGGTCGTGCTGTCCGCCCTCGAGGTCGTGGCCCGGTCGGACAGGGCACTCTCGGGCCATTCAGCCGGGGCGGGCGCCTTTCCGGCGGCCGAAGGGGGCGAGCCGTCCCCACCCGTGCCGGTCGGGCCCGACTCGTCGGCGGCGGCCGGAGCGTCCGGCGCCCGACCGTCCACTCCCTCCTGCTCCTCCTCGCGGGGCCGCACGTCCACGATGCCGAGGTTTTCGAGCGAGTCGTCCGCGGACGTAGGGGCCCGCGCCGGGTCCCGGGCCGACGGGCCACGGCGGGAGGCCCGCCAGAGATAACGACCCAGGTACCCGAGGGTGCCCACCAGCGTGGCCGCCGCCGCGCCGTACAGCCATCCCCGGTCCAGCACGAACGCGAGGACGACGATCGTGGCGGCGAGAAAAGCGAGAAGAGCGCGCATCATGCGGGGCGAGAGGGGGCCGGAGACCCGGTCGGTCGGAGAAAGGGGTAAGCCTGAATGTATTCCGACCCATCTTGAATGTCAAAAACCGTGCCCCACTCCTTCACGAATCCGTTTCCTCATCGCTCCACCACAGAACCGATCAGGGGCCTTTGCCCGGCTCTGCGAGCGCCGGGGCATGGGCCTCCGGGACGTCGCCGGGAGCGAGCGGAATGGTGTCGACGTCCGCGGGGCAGTCCACGGACGGAAGCTCCAGGGGAAGGGACCGGTCGTCCGGCACGGGGTTGGGCTCGGCCCAGAGGGTGCCGTCGTAGGTTTCCATCAGTACGTACGGGCCGTCCCGTCCTTTCACGTAGCTCTGGTTGAGGGGCACCTTTCCGTGGGGCGTGTCGAGCACGTAGGTCGGGATCGCGAAGCCCGAGGTCCGCCCGCGCAGCCGGCGCATGATGTGCATCCCCACCTCGATGGGCGTGCGAAGGTGGGCGGTCCCGCCAATCACCTGGGCCTGGTAGAGATAGTACGGCCGGGCCCGCATCCGCACAAGCCCTTCGTTGAGGGCCTTCATCGTCGCCGGGTCGTCGTTGATGCCGCGCAGGAGGACGGTCTGGTTGCCCACCGGAACGCCGGCCCCCTTCAGGCGATCGATGGCCGCGGCCGCCTCGTCGGTCAGCTCGCGCGGGTGGTTGAAGTGCGTGTTTATCCAGATGGGGTGGTGCCGGGCCAGCAGGTCGCAGAGCGCGTCGGTGACGCGGTAGGGCAGCTTTACCGGCATGCGCGACCCGAACCGGATCAGCTCGACGTGGTCGATGGCGCGCAGCCGACTCAGCAGCCACTCCAGGTTGTCTTCGTTGAACGTGAGCGGATCGCCGCCTGTGAGGAGCACGTCCCGAATCTCGTCGTGCGCGGCGATGTAGTCGATGGCGGCCTGATGCTCGTCGGTCCGCATGAAGAAGTTCGCGTCCCCGACCATCCGCTTCCGCAGGCAGTAGCGGCAGTAGATGGCGCACTCGGCGGTGACGCAGAACGCGACCCGGTCCTCGTAGTTGTGGATGAGGTTTTTGACCGGCGAGTGCCCGGTTTCGTCCAGAGGATCGAAGCCCTCGACGAGGTCGGGCCCGAGCTCGTCCATCGTGGGTACCACCTGACGGCGGACCGGGCACGTCGGGTCCGTCGGGTCCATCAAGTCCGCGTAGTACGGTGTGATGTTCCACCGGAAGACGTCGCTCGTCTTCTCGATCGCCTCGCGCTCGTCGGGCGTCGGCTCAATCCACTCCTCCAGGGCCTCTTCGGTGTGGATCCGGTGTTGCATCTGCCACCGCCAGTCCGTCCACCGGGGATGCTGGGGATCGACGGGCGCGTCGGTCTGTGCCATCGGACGGGAGGCCGGATGCGTAGGATTGCGAAGGGGCGTCGAACGCACGCTGCGGGGCGTACGTTGCGCGAGGCGAGCGTTGTGTTCAAAAATGTCGTGGGCCACTTCGCCCGACCCGTGCGTGGTGGACTGGGGGCGTCGGCAGCGTCAACGACTGCGTTCGCCCTCTCCCTACTCACAACGCATCAAACTCACGATTCGACACAATTGCACGCGTCCCTTCAGCGAAACGTTGCGGTCCGGCCGCGCTCTTTCCGCCGTTTTTCCGTGTGCCGCCGGGGCTACGACCCGTCCGGGCCGGCCGCCGCCCGCAGGCCCAGCCGCTCCAGCCCCGTCCCGAAGACCTCCGCCAGGTAGTCGACGTAGGCGCGCCCCTGCACCTCGGCGGCGATGGCGAAGGTGTCGTCCGGCTTGAAGGTCGGGAGCGGATTGATCTCCAGAAACCACGGCCGGCCCTCGGCGTCGACCCGGAAGTCGGCCCGCGCGAAGTCCCGACAGTCGAGCGTCCGGAAGACCCGGAGTGCGAGGGCCTGCAGCCGCTCCTCCAGCGCCGGCTCGAGGGTTCCCCTCAGCTCGTGGTCCCACGCGGCGTCGGCGGTCGGGGCCCCGCGGTGCTCCAGGGCGTGCACCCCGATGCCCGTTGAGGGCTCGACGGCCCGCTGGAGCACCGGCAGCGCCTCGGGCGGATCGTGGCCCACGACCGCCACGGTGAACTCCCCGCCCCCCTCGACGAAGGCCTCTACCACGGCGTCCTGCCCGTAGGTCGACGCAATCCGGTCCACCTCCCGCCGGAGCGCCTCGATCGTCTCGACACGGCTCCGCGGGGTGATGCCCTTCGAGGTGCCCTCGTACCGGGGCTTCACGAAGAGCGGAGCAGACGGCAGCGCGTCGGGGGCGACCTCGGCGGCCGCTCCGAACACGCGGTGGGACGGCGTGGGCACATCGGCGGCCGCCACCAGGGTCTTGGTCCAGGCCTTGTCGAGCGTGACCGACAGCGTGAGGGCGTCGGAGCCGAGGCACGGGATGCCGGCCATCTCGAGCAGGATCGGCGCGTAGGCCTCCCGGTTGCGGCTGCGCGCGCCCTCGGCAATGTTGATTGCTGCGTCGAGGGCGAGCCCCTCGTCGAGGCGCGCCCGCAGGTCGAACGCCGTGCCGACCCGGACCGGCGTGTGGCCCAGGCGCTCGACGGCGGCCTCCAGGACCTCGACCGTGGCCTCCGGCTCGTATTCCGCGTCGGCGTCCGGCGGGTCGTCCTCGGCCCAGGGGTAGGCGTCGAAGGTGTCGTAGATGAGCCCAATGCGCATCGAACCGGCCCGAGCTGATGAGTGTCGACGGCGGGAGACAGCCCCCAACAAACCACGCTCTGGGTCGTTCAGAGACGGCACACATTGTTGCCGGAAGGTGTACCTGACCATGACGCAGAAAGCCCTGATTGTACGGACGGGCCCGGACGGCCACGACGGGCTGGAGGCGCTCAACATCGAGCTCGAACGCGGGTGGCAGGTGGCCGAGGTGGCCCCGATGGGCGGCGCGGCCACCGACGCGACGACCCCCACCCACGCCACCCTCGTCGTTCTGGAGCGCCGCGACCCGGACCGCCCCACCCCGACCGCCGCCGTCGCTGCGCTCGAAGCCCTGGGGGAGGAGTCCGAGGAGGTGGTTGAGCAGGTCGTCGAGGAAGGGGAGGTCGTGGAGGGAAACGGGGCCGGTCCCCCTCTTTCCGACCCCGACTCGTGACGCCTCCCCCCGCCCACAGATCCCCAGGGACGTCGAGGCGAGTATTGCAATTTGCTTGGACCGCCAGTAAGATACACCCGGTCCGGGTCCTGCTTTTGTCCCGGACGCCGATCGCCCAGCCCAGCCCGCCTCCGCCCATGTCCTTCCCGGTTCGATCTCGGTCCTGGTTTCCGTCGCGCCGGATGTTAGGCCTCCTGATCGTTCTTCTCCTCGGGGTAGCGCCCCGCTTCGCTCTGGCCCAGGGCTTTGGGGTGTACGAGCAGGGGACCTGCGTGATGGGGCGGGCCGGGGCCGCCGTGGCCGACGGCTGCGGCGATGGCTCCGGAATGTACTTCAATCCGGCCCACCTCGCCGGGACGCAGGGCGTGACCGCTTCCGTCGGGGCGACGGTGATCGACGCATTCGGGGAATTTACCTACGATTACACGACCCGTCCCCCCTACACCGGCGTCGAGGTCGGGCTCGAGAACGCCCCGATCCCCGTTCCCCACGGCTACGTCACCTACGGCGTCACCGATGCCCTCGGGGTGGGGCTGGGCGTTTACGTGCCCTACGGCCTGGAGACGAACTGGCCTACGCGGCTGTCGAACGGGTCCGTGTTCGACGGGGCCTTCGAGGGCTTCGCCAATCGCGTGCAGGCCATCTACGTCCAGCCCACCGCCGCCTACCAACTCACCCCACGGCTGCGGGTGGGCGGCGGCCCGGTCTTTGCCCTCTCGACGGTCGAGCTCAATCAGCTCCAGGACCTCTCGCAGGTGACGGTGCCCGGGGAACAGGCCACCTTCGGGCAGCTCGGGGTGCCGTTCCACACGGCCTTCGCCCAGTCCCGGCTCGAGGCCAGCAACGACCTGGGCGTCGGGGCCAACATCGGAGCGACCTACCAGGCCACCGACCGGCTGTCGATCGGGGTCCGGTTCACGACGCCGATCACGGTGTCCTACGAAGGCGAGGCCCAGTTCAGGCAGGTCGAGACCGGGCTGGTGTTTCCCGCCCCGAGTCCCCTCGCACAGGACCTGAACGGGGACGGCACCCCCGATCCCACGCCCGCCGACCTCCTGCTCGCCTCGCAGTTCGGCCCGAACGGTGTGTTGGAGCGGTACCGGGCCCGTGCCCGCAGCGACGGCACGCTGAGCACGCAGGGCGTTGAGACGGAAATCACCTTTCCGCTCCAGCTCGTGGGCGGCGTGTCGTTCGCGGCCACCGATCGGCTGCGGCTCCTGGCCGACTACCAGTTCACCGGGTGGTCGTCCTTCGACGAGATTCCCCTGCAATTCGAGCGGCTGAGCAACCGGGTGCGAGAGGAGGACTACCGGAACACCCACACCGTTCGTTTCGGGGCGGAGTACAACGTCCTCGATCCGCTCACCGCCCGGATCGGCTACCTGTACAACACCGCCGCGGCGCCGGACAAGGGAGTGACCCCCCTCCTGCCGGAGTCCGACCGCAACCAGTTTACGATTGGGGCGGGCTGGCGGCCCGTCGAGACGGTCGAGCTGAACGTCGCCTACCAGCTGCTCCGGCAGAACGACCGGCGCGGTCGGGTCCGGGGGGCGCTCCCCGGCGAGGACGTGACGACCGCCCTCAACCAGGGCCTCTACAGCTTCGGGGCCAATCTCTTCGGCGCGACCCTCACCCTCCACCTCTAAGCCCGTGATGTCTCTCCCCTGCTCCGTGCGCCGCCTCGGCGGCCCGTTTCTGCTGCTGTTGGCCTGTCTCCTCTGGACGGGGTGCGAGGACGGCACCCTCAACGCCCCGGACATTCAGGGGCGGGCCGAGGGCGACAGCACCCTCTTCGAGAGCTACGTCGCCCTCGGCAACAGCATCACGGCGGGCTTCCAGTCCGGCGGCATCGACAGTACCACCCAGGCCCAGTCCTACGCCGCGATCCTGGCCGACTCGATGAACACGCCGTTCGGGATTCCGGCGCTCCGGGCGCCCGGCTGTCCCCCGCCGCTCACGCAGTTCTTCCCGACCCCACAACGGCCCGACAACACCACCGCGGCGACGTGCGGGCTCCGCGAGGCCGCGACGCAGCGGGTGAACAACGTCGCCGTGCCCGGCGCCACGGTGCTCGATGCCCTCTCGAACACGCGGCCCGGGAGTTCACCGAACGCCCTTACGCAGTTCATCCTCGGGGGCCGGACGCAGGTGGAGGCCGCCCTCGACGCCAACCCGACCTTCGCCACGCTGTGGATTGGCAACAACGACGTGCTCGGCCCCGCCCTGGCCGGCACCGACAACGCTACGTCCTTCGTCTCCTTTGCCAGCGACTACACCGCCCTTCTCGACCAGCTCACTTCCTCGTCTTCGTTCGAGGGGGGCGTGCTGATCGGGGTGGTCAACGTGACGTTTGTGCCCTTCTTCTCGCCGGGCCCTGTGTACGCGGCCCTCGACCAGGCGGGGCAGTTTCCGCCCAACTTCAACGTCGCGTCGAGCTGTGAGGTGCGGTCGGACGCGGGCCTGACCCCGCTCGTGCCGCTCAACTACGGACTCGGACTCCTCGCACAGGCCCAGCAATCGAGCCAGACGGTCACCCTCGACTGCGCGGCGTCGGGCTCGCCGGTCCTGACCCTCAGCGAGGCGGAAACGATCGTCCAGCGGGTGCGGCGGTACAACAATTTCCTCCGGCAGCAGGCGCAGCAGCGCGGGCTGGCCTTCTTCAATCCGAACACGGTGCTCGGGGCCCTCTACGCGGCCGACGCCGGAACGCCCAACGTCCCGATCGACGATCCCATCCCGAAATTTCCGGCCGCGACCCGCGACCGGCCGTTCGGGCCCTTCTTTAGCCTCGACGGGGTGCATCCGAGTGCCCTGACCCACCGGGTGGTGGCCGCCCGGCTCGTGCAGACCATCAACGAGACCTACGGGACGAGCCTGTCGCCGCCGTCGAACCTCCCCTCCCTTCCGGTCGGCGGCCCGCCGAGTTGATTCGGGGCCCTCGCCCCTCGGCTCACGGCTGCGCCGTATCCGCCTCGGTCGTGTCCGTCTCGATCGCACCCGCGTCGGTCGTGTCCATCCCGGCCGTGTCCACCCGGACCGTGTCCGCGGGTGCCTGCGGGTCGACGGTCGTGTCCGAGCGCGGGGCGTCGAGGGGGCCTGCCTCCTCCCCTTCGGCGGTGGAGGTGTCCAGTGCGGTCGGCTCGGCGGCGGCCACCAGCACCGATCCGTTCTCGGTGCGGAGCTCGACCGGCGTCGCGCCCGCCCCGAGCCGGGCCTCGTAGCGTCCGCCCGCCCCCTGCGGATCGAACCGCTCGTCGGTGAGGGCGAGGCCTCGGGTGCGCAGGGCGCCGGCGCTGGTCTCGGCGCTGATCTGGGCCGAGGCGTCCGGCGGCAGGCGCAGGGTAACGTCGCCGTTGGACGTGCGGAGGCGGACGGCCCCGTCGGCGGGCAGGGACGCCGCCTGGACCTCAACGTCCCCGTTCCGAATCTCGACGTCGACGGGCCCGCCCGTGTCTCGGAGGGTCACCGGCCCGTGCTCGTGGCGGACGGTGAGGGCCCCGCGCACGCCGGAGATCACGACCGGCCCGCTCGACCGCTCAATGCGCAGCGTCGCCTCCCGCGGCACGGTGCCGATCACGTCGACCGCCGCGTAGGCCGCGGCCGTGCTCTCCAGGGTGTAGGTGTAGTTCTGCTCGCTGCCCGACTCGGTGATGGTCACGTCCTCGAGCACGCCCCGGGCCGCCGCGGCGTCCGCCCCGCGCCCCCGCCGCACGAAGCGCAGTTCGGCGGTCTCCTGGGGGGCTCCCTCCAGGTCGACGCGGCCCCGGAAGCCGTCGATGACGAGGGGGCGGTCGTTGGGGGCCACCGCCCGGGCGACGGTGTCGACGGCCTCGACCGAGCCGAGGCGGAGCACGCCGTCGTCGGTCTGGTCGACGTCGGTCGTGCCGGGCTGCTGGCAGGCGCCGAGCACGGGGGCCGCGAGGAGGGCGAGAAGCGCGCTTCGAAAACCCGAGAGACGAGACATGGGCGGTCGGGGCGGCGCTGGAAGGCGAGCGGACAGGACGCGAACCGTCGATCAGTGCAACTCGATGTTCTGGATGAACCGCCGGGCGGCGAAGTAGGACCCGAGCCACCCCAGGAGCATGCCCGCCCCCAGAAGGCCCCCAATCAGGGTCAACTGGAGGGAGAGGGGCATGGGGCCCTGGTCCATCTGCTGCCGGAAGAGGCGGTACCCGCCCCAGACCACGCCCCCGGCCAGTCCCCCCCCGAGGACGCCCTGCAACAGGCCCTCGACCAGAAACGGGCGACGCACGAACCGGTCGGTCGCCCCCACCAGTTTCATCGTGCGGATGAGGAGGCGCCGGGCGTAGATGGTGAGGCGGATGGTGTTGGCGACCAGAAAGACCGAGGCCAGTACCACGATGCCGCCGAGCGCCGCCCCGATGGCACTGATGAGGCGACGGTTCTGGGCGACCTGAACGAGCAGGTCGCGGTTAAAGACGACCTCGTCGACGCTCCGCCACTCCCCGATGGTCGACGCCATCCGCGACATGCTGTCCGGCGTGGCGTAGGCGGGCGACACCTCGATCCGGACGGAGGCGGGCAGGAACGTCGGGTCCTCGAACAGGGAGGCCTTCTCGCCGAACTCCTTCCGGAAGATGCGGGCGGCCTCCTCGTGGGAGACGTACTCGGTCTGCGCGACGCCGGGGAGGGTCTTGATGCGGGCATGGAGCGCCTCCTGCTCGGCCGCCGAGGCCTCCGACTCGATGAAGACCTCCATCTCGCCCGCCTGTTTCCGTAGCATGTTGGACACGACCTGCGCCTCGTACCCCACGACCCCGAAGATGCCGATCAGCACGAGCGCCACGGTGATGGCACTCGTGGAGGCAAACGCCGCGAACTTGGCCCGGCCGAGGTTGGCAACCCCCTCGCGGATGAAGTACGGAAGCATGCCGGACAGGCGGTGGTGACGAGTGGCGGCGGGGCGAATCAAGATAGACAGACCGCACCGGAATGGGAAATCCGTTCCCTTCGTGCGGCGACGCGCCGCGGGCGAGGTCTTACAGAAGCCCCGGCTCATGATGCCGCCATAGGAGAGCGCTTCAGTAGTCTCGAAGCAATAGAGTCGTTCCGCAAACGTGCAACGTGACAACGTTGAACGTTGGAAGGGTACGGAAAAATAGTCTCCATAGGAAGACGCCGTTCCGCTCTCATCAGAGGCCGACATTCGGACATGGAAACGGGATTACGTCCCGTTCCCGAAGGCGGCCCCGTCGTCCGGCGAGGCACGATCCGGTCCGTTCAGGTCTCCCCCGTACGTGGCGCCGTGGGGGTAGGACCCCAGCACCTGCAGCTCCAGGGTGATTTCGCGGAGGTGGTCGAGGGCCCGGGCGACGGGTTCGTCCGTCGCCGCCCCGTCGACGTCGATGTAGAAGCGATAGCGGCCGGGTCGCCCCACGAGCGGGCGGCTCTCAATCTTGAGGAGGTCGAGGTCCCGCAGGGCGAAGACAGCGAGGCTCTTGAAGAGGGCGCCCGGCACGTTGTCCTGAAGGACGAAGGCCACGGAGGTCTTCTTCGATCCGTTCTCGATCGGCGGGGCGTCGCCGGTCCCGGGCGCGATGACCAGAAAGCGGGTGAAGTTCTGGTCGTCGTCCTCGAGCCCCTCGGCCAGCACAGTGAGCCCGTACTGCTCGGCGGCCCGCTCGGAGGCGATGGCCGCCACGGTGGGGTCGTCCGCGGCCGCGACCTCCCGGGCCGCCCCCGCGGTGTCGGGCGTGGCCTCGCCCGTGGCGTGGGACACGTGGGCCCGCAGCCAGGCCCGGCACTGCCCGAGGGCCTGCGCGTGGGACCGCACCGTGGTGAGTTCCTCGATCGAGGCCCCGGACGGGGCCATGAGGTGGTGCCGAATGCGGAGCTGCAGCTCGCCCACGATCGTGACCGCGTGGGTCCGGAGGTGGTCGTAGTTGACGCGCACGCTGCCGAAGACGGCGTTCTCGATGGGCACCACGCCGCGGTCCACCTCTCCGCCCTCGACGGCCTCGAAGACGTCCTCGAAGGCCGTGCAGGGCCGCGTCTCGGGGGCCTCAAACACGTGCTCGACGGCTTCTTCGCTGAAGGCGCCCGGCTCTCCCTGAAACGCGACGGCGAGTCCCATGGTGCTGGTATGCGTTGTGGCGGGGCCCGCTCGGCGGGGTCGCGTCCGGCGGGCAAACTGCGCTCTCCCACGGGCCGGGCGGGCCCGCGTTCCATAAGGGCGCAGTCCAAAAAGAAATGGCCCAGTCCGGCCACAGGGCCCGACTGGGCGGCGTGCCCCGTCCCGGCCGTCGCGCCGGGACACGGCGGCACACTCGCTACTGGATTTCGATCTGACGGCGCGTGCTCTCCTCCGTCTTCGGCACGTTGATCATGAGCACGCCGTCGTCGTAGGTTGCCTCGATGCTGTCGGCGTCCACGGCGTCGGGGAGCGTGAACGTGCGGTGGAACGTGCCGAAGGCGCGCTCCACGCGGACGTAGTCCTCGTCCTCGGCGGTTTGTTCGCTCGCGCGCTCGCCGCGGACCGTGAGGGCGTTGTTCTGCAGGTCGATCTGGATGTCGTCCCGGCTCATGCCGGGCAGGTCGAGACGGATCCGGTAGGTGTCGTCCGTTTCGCTCAGGTCCGTTCGCGGCGACCACACCGCCGAGGGGCTCTGCGCCCCGTCGCCGCGGTCGAAAAACTGGTCGAAGAGGCTGTCGACTTCGCGCTGAAGATCTCGAAGGGTTCCGGACGGCGTACGACGAGTCAGCTGCGTCATGGTCTTCACCTCCGTGGACGGATGCTGGTTCGACAGTGCGCGCGTGTTGGTTAGAGAGCAGTTCCTAGTCCCAAGAACCTTGTCGTTTGTTTGTCGCAGCAAGTTTCGTTCCACGGCGCCGAGTTCCGGGGAGGGCCCTGAACATCAGACAGCCCTCCTGCCGTCGTGACAGCGGGGTGCCGGTCTGACACTGCGGCGGGCCGACGGCCCCTACCTGGTCGCGACGTCGACCACGACCGGCAGGTGGTCCGACGCCGTGCTCGTGTCGCCGGCCTGCAGGCCGTGGGCGGCGCGCGCCTCCTCGGCCAGGGCGGCGGTGTTGAGGACGAACTCGTGCACGACGTCCAGCGCGCTGTCGGTCACGTAGGCGTAGTCGAGGCGGCCCGGGGGGAACGAGCTGGTCGGGTCGATCCAGGTGGTGTGCAGGGGCGCGCCCGTCTGCCGCGGCCGGGTGTCGAGCAGGGGCGTACCGTCCCAGTCCGGGGCGCCCGCGGGCCCAAAGCGATCGGTATTCACGATCTCGCCGGTGCGGAGGGTGCGGGGCTGCTGGGCCGCCCCCACGAAGTTCATGTCGCCGACCACCGCGATCGGCGTGTCGGCGGAAACGCCGAAGGGCCCCTCCCCGGTCGTCACGTCCCGCAGGAACGCGGCCACCCCGTCGACGACCTGCTGGCGCTGGGCGTTGCGGGACGGGTCCTCCGCGTCGGCCGGGTCGTTGCAGCAGGGCGGGTGCATGACCACGACGATGAGCCGGCGGCCGAGGGCCGATCGGGCGTCGAGCAGGAAGGCCCCGCTTTCGTAGTTCTGGTAGCCGGGAATGGGGTGGCTCTCCTCGATCGGAAATCGACTGCCGAGCACCAGGTCCCGTCCCCGCTTGGCCCACGACCAGCCGCCGTCGATGCCGAGCGCCCCCTCCATAACCCGTTCGGTCGTGTCGGCCGTCTGGGCGTAGACCTCCTGGAACGCGATCACGTCCGGTGCCGTCGCGTCGAAGATGCGGCGGTAGCTCGGCTGGCGCCGGTCCTGAAAGATCGCGCTGATCCCCTCGTCGAAGTTGTTGACCGAGTTCTGGGAGAGAATGCGCACTTCCGACGCCGGCGGACGCTCGACCGACGGCGTCTCCACGGGCACGGCCCCCTCGGACAGGACGTAGCCGAGCCCACCGTCCGCGTCCGGCAGCCGATCGCCCTCGCTGGAAAGGGCCACCCGCAGGCTGTCGCCCGAAAAGAGGGCCGACCCGCCGGGCCGGGCCGAGCGGTCGAGGGCTACCTCGAAGACATCGGACCGGACCGTGGGCAGCGTGTGCAGCCCCAGGGCCGCGTGGCCGACCTCGGCGGTCCCGACCCGTCCCGACCGCTCCCCGAACGTCCACGAGGCCTCCGCGCCGAGGCCCAGGGCCGACGTCCCCGTAGAGGGGGCATTGTCGGTGTCGAGGTACAGCGTGATCGCGTTGTCCTCCTGCAGGTTGATCGCCCGACTCAGCTCAATCCGGAGAAAGAGACGGTCGCCGCTGTGGGCCACCCAGAGGCGTTCGAGCCCCAAGCCGCCCCCATCCCCCACGTCGGAGTGGCGGACCGCCACGTCGTTCCAGTCCGTCTCGATCCCGTCGAGGTAGATTCGGGCCCGCTGGGCCGCGTAGCCCCCAACGGCCTCGGCGCTCTCCTGAGCCGAGGCGTCCCGGGCCGGGGCGTCGGCCCCGTCCATTCCTCCGCAGCCCCCCGCACACAGGATCCCCAGATAGAGCGCGGCGGTGAGGACGGAGCACCGGGAAGATCGTGACACGTGGGAACGGGGGTCGTGGGGCAGACATGCAATGGGACCTGCTCCGCTAAATCATACGCACGGGGCGGTGTTCGCCGGGGCGGCGGATCTTAGAGACCGTTTTGATTTCCTACGTTCGCGTCAGGCCCCAGACGCGACGACCGCGGGCCCGGCCATGCCTACCCGATAGCATGCCTACCCGATAGTTGGTCCCACACGCTCCGTGCGCCTCCGGGAGCAGATGCATGCGCCCCCATTCGGCCCCTGTCCCCGAGAGCAATCGACAGCGCATGGGGGCACAACCGTACACCGAAGCGGGTTCTCCCTCCCCACGACCCGAGATGCCGGGCCCGACGCCCCACGCTCCTCATCCCCGACCGACCGATGCAGACCATCTGGCTCGCCCGACACGCGAATCGACAGGACTTTGCAGACCCGGACTGGGCCGCCACGGCCGACCGTCCGCACGACCCCGGCCTCTCGCCCGACGGTGAGAACCAGGCCCGGCAGCTCGGGCGCCGCGTGGCGACCCTGGACGTGGGCCGCATCATCGCCTCTCCGTTTCTTCGGGCCGTCCAGACCGCCCACCATGTGGCCGAGGCCGCCAACCAAACGATCACCCTGGAGCCGGGGCTCGGCGAGTGGTACAATCCCGACTGGTTCGACGCCGCCCCTACCCCCCTCCCTGAGTCGGTCCTCGTGGACCGCTTCGAGCGCGTCGTTCCCGGGCCCGAGCCGTGCCGCGAGCCGTCGTACCCGGAGTCGAAGCACAGGTCTCTCGCCCGGATCGGAGCCACCGGGCAGTGCCTCGCCGACCGCTTCGACGCCGAGTCGCTGCTGCTCGTGGGCCACGGCATCACGGTCCAGGGCGTGCTCCACGGCCTGATCGGCCGCAACGTCCCCGATCCGGGCTGCCCCCTCGCCAGCCTCACGACGCTCGTTCACCGGAACGGGACCTGGCAAATCCGCCGGCGCAACGACACGAGCCACCTCGAAAATGGCGCCCGCTCGGCCGACCGGCTCAACTAGCCCGGCCCGGTCTGCCGGGCGGGCCTCCGTATTCGTCCACCTCTTGTTACAGTCTGGATTGAGGCCCCGGTGTGCGGCGCACTGCGGTTGCGTCTAACGGCGTCGTTCTCGATGTTCCTCTCAGCTTAACTCCGTTCTCTTCATCGACTTTGCGTTCGTTCATGCCCTCCACGACCCCGTTCGTCTCGACCGACACGTTTGCCCGGCGGGTCGAGGACTCGAGCCACAACATTCTCGACGTGCGTCCGATGGCGGCCTACAATGGATGGCGGCTCAACGGAGTCCCCCGCGGGGGGCACGTGCCCGGGGCCCACAGCATTCCGCTGGACTGGACCCAGTACATGGACTGGGTTGAGGTGCCGGAGGAGAAGGCGCTCGCTCCCGAGGCCCCGGTCACCGTCTACGGCCACGACGGCGAGGACGCAGAGGAGATGGCCGGCTACCTCGCCCGGCTCGGCTTCGAGGACGTCAGCGTCTACGACCGGTTTCGGACGGACTGGGCAGGAGACCCGGATCGTCCCCTTCGCCGCCTCGCGCGCTACCAGCAGTTGGTTCCGCCGGCCTGGGTGCATGCCCTCCTCAGCGGCGAGTCGCCCGAGGGCTACGACGGCGACGGCTACGTCCTCTGTCACGCTCACTTCGACTACCGAGAGGACTACGAGAAGGGCCACATCCCCGGGGCGGTGCCCCTCAACACCAACCTCCTGGAGTGGCCGGAGACGTGGAACCGGCGCTCCCCGGCCCAGCTGAAGACGGCGCTTGAGGGCCTCGGCATCCGGCACGACACGACGGTCGTGCTCTACGGGCGCTTTTCGCAACCGACCTACGAGCAGAGCCATCCGGCCCACAGTGCCGGGCACCTCGGGGCGATGCGCTGCGCCGCCCTCATGCTGTACGCCGGCGTGGGGGACGTCAAAATCCTGAACGGCGGGGCCAACACCTGGGAGTCGGCCGGCTACCCCCTCTCGACCGACCCGGTCTCGCCGACCCCGGTCGAGGACTTCGGGGCCGAGGTGCCCGGCCGGCCGCAGTACATGGTGGACCTGCCGGAGGCGAAGACACTGCTCTCCGCCGACGACGGCGAGCTCGTGAGCGTGCGGAGCTGGGCGGAGTTCATCGGGGAGCGCAGCGGGTACCACTACATCGAGCAGAAGGGCCGCATCCCCGGCGCCGTGTTCGGCAACTGCGGGAGCGACGCCTACCACATGGAGAACTACCGCAACTTCGACTACACGACCCGGGAGTTCCCCGAGATTGCCCGTAAATGGGCCGAAATGGACATCACGCCCGACAAGCACATCGCCTTCTACTGCGGGACCGGCTGGCGCGGCAGCGAGGCGTTCATGAACGCCTACCTGATGGGCTGGCCCAACATCTCGGTCTTCGACGGCGGATGGTACGAGTGGGCCAACCACCCGGACACCCCGACCGCCACGGGCCCGCCCGTCGCCGCGAGCATGCCGCAGTAGGCCCGACGCTCGCCCCCTCTTCACGGGTTCGCCGGGCGGAGGAAAAATTCGGGGGACGGGGCGTACGACTCGTCCGTCGTTCTCCCTCCCGACCTCCCTGCCCATGCCGGACGATTCGTCCCCCGACGCGCTTCACAAGGCCGCCTTCCTGGGCCCGAAGGGCGAGAACGCCGACGAGCTGGAGCGGCTCCTCCTCGAGGTGCTCCGGGACCACGTGTTCTGGCGGCGCAACTTCCACCCGAGCGACCCGCGCCTCATCGACGAGCGCGACAAGCGGACCGAGGCGTTCGACGAGATGTCGGCCCGCCTGCGGGACGAGCTCTCCCAGATCCTGGCCAAGCTGAAACGGGCGGCGCCCCTCTACTCCCCCCGGCAGGTCGCCCACATCGTGAGCGACCCGTCGCTGCCGGCCCTGGTCGGGTACTTCGCCGGCCTCCTCTACAACCAGAACAACGTGGTGTCGGAGGTCTCGCCGGAGACGGTGCGCGAGGAGCGGGAGTACTTCAAGGGACTGGCCGAGATGGTGGGCTACCCCTCGTTTCTCCCCGAAACGCTTCCGCCCGACGCCCGCTCGCGCCGCTCGGCCTACAGCTGGGGGCACCTCTGCGGCGGCGGCACCGCGGCCAACCTCGAGGCGCTCTGGATCGCCCGCAACGTGCGGCTCTACCCCCTGGCCGTGCGCCTCGTCGCCGAGCAGACCGACCGGTTTTCGTCGGTGGCCGACCTGGAGGTCACGACCGCCCGGGGGGAGCGGGCCCCGCTGCACGCGCTCTCGACCTTCCGGCTCTCGAACCTGCCGATCGACGCGATCACGGACCTGCACCTGCGCATCAAGGCCGCGCTGTCGGAGGGCGACCCGGCCCGCGCGCAGGCCTTCCAGGCGGCCCTCCCCAGCGTCCGAAACGCCGGCCTCGCCGCCTTCCTCCTCCAGTACAACGAGGCCTTCCCCGAGGACCCCGCCCGCCTGCCGGTCGTCCTCATCTCGCAGGCCACCCACTACTGCTGGCAGAAGAACATGGACCTGGTGGGCCTGGGCGCCAACGCCCTCAAGCTGGTGCCGGTCGACGATCGCATCCGTCTCGACACCGACGCGCTCCGCGACCGCCTCCGCCAGTGCATCGACGAGCGGCGGCCCGTGCTCGGGGTCGTCTCGATCGTGGGCACCACCGAGGAGGGCGCCATCGACCCGCTCCACGAGATCGAGACGGTGCGTGCCGAGGCCCAGCGCGAGGGACTCACGCTATGGCACCACTGCGACGCGGCGTTCGGCGGCTTCTTCGCCTCCATGCTGCCCAAGACCGACGACGGATCGTTCGCCGATCCCTCGACACTCGACGGCGACCTCGCAGGCCCCGACGGCCTCCTGCCCGCCGACGACGTCGAGGCCCTCACCCACCTCCCCGACACCGACTCCCTGACCATCGACCCCCACAAGTTCGGGTACGTCCCCTACCCCGCCGGGGCGGTCCTCTTCCGCGACTACCACGTGCGGGACGCGATCGCCTACAAGGCGCCGTACCTGTCGGACCAGGACGATGCAGGCTTCGGGGGCTTCCTCGGCCAGTGGACGCTGGAGGGGTCCCGCCCCGGCGCGGCGGCGGTGAGCTGCTACCTCTCGCAGGAGCTGGTGCCCCTGACGCCGGAGGGCCACGGCCGCTTCATGCGCAACTGCATCGAGGCGAACCAGCGCCTCGTGGACGCCCTCCAGGCCCGCTTCGGCGAGGCGACGACCGCGGAGCTCTCGATCCGTGCCTTCCACCCGCCGGAGACGGTCGCGTTCTGCTTCGTCGTGGCGCCGGACCGGGACTTCGAAACCCTCAAGGCGCTCAACGAGCTCAACGAGCGGATCTGGAAGCGCATGACCGTCGACGGGCGGGAGGACATCAGCCAGTACTCCTTCCTACTCTCCCGCACGGAGGTCGACGCGGCCGCCTACGAGCACGTCCTCGACGCCATGCTGGCGCCCGACGTGCTGACCGACGCCGTCGCGTCGGACGCATCCGTCACGCTGTTGCGCACCTGCCTCATGAACCCGTTTCAGGCCGACTGGAGCGCCGAGGCGGAGCGCCCCTTCCACGAGCGGGTGGCGGACTTCCTCTACGACATCGCGGTGGACGAGTACCTGGAGCAGATACTCCCCCCCATCCCGCTCAGTCACGGGGACCGCCGGCCCGTCCTCGTCGTCGAGCAGTCCCCCCGCGATCGGGGCGGCTTCGCCCGGCACCTGGAGTACGACGAGAAGGTGGTGGCGCACTTCGACGTGCGGGCCTGCAGCGCCGCCGAGGTGCAAACCGGAGAGGCGGACCGCTACCTCCGGGCCGCCGACGACGTCATCGTCCACGTCGACGCCGCGGCCCCCGGCCGCATGCTCTCGCTCCTCCGGCGGCTGAGGACGGGCGACACCGTCGGCCGCGACCGCCTCACGGCCGTGGTGACGGGCGCCGCCAATGGCTCTCTCCCCGCCGAGGAGGGGGGGCTCCAGGAGCTCCCGGCCGACCATATCATCACCGAGGCCGACCTGGTGACCGGGGCCCGCCGGCTCATCATGCAACTGTCGGCCCGGCACCGGACCGCCCCTGCGGCCTGAGCGACGGGCCGGGTCCTCCCGGTACGAACGCCGCCTGTCCTCGGTCTGCCGGAGCGCAGGCCCCGTTCGGGAGGGCGAGCTGGAGGAGGGGAGGTGTGAACGCATTTTGCCGCCCTGCCCCCCACACCCGAACCCGAGAGGGGCCGGAGGCCGACTGACGACGCCAATCCTGCTACGGGGGTCGGCACAAGCCCGGATCTCAGAGCCGGCGTCGGCGTCACCCGAGGATGCTGTACGAGTAGGGCACCGTCACGGGCCGGTCGTGCCGGAGGCGATCGACCGCGAGGAAGTCCGGCGCGAGCGGACCGGGGTCGGTGCCGGTGATGAGGCCGGCCAGCCCGCGGCCGATGGCCGGGGCGAGCTTGAAGCCGTGCCCGCTGAACCCGGAGGCGAGGTAGAGGCCCTCGACCTCGGGGACGGGCCCGACCAGCGGGTGGGCGTCGGGCGTGATCGTGTAGAGGGCCCCGCACCCGCCCCAGGACACCGCGTGCTCGAAGGCCGGGAGGCGGTCGGTAAGGGCCGAGCGGGCGAAGGCCACAAAGTCGTCGCTGACCCCCTCGTCGTAGTGGTCGGGGTCGGGCACGTCTTCGTCGTCGTCGAAGGCGAGCTTCCCGACGCGCACCCAGTCCGACTGCTCGGGCTTCCAGTAGACCCCGTTCAGAAGGTCGGCGTACATGGTGGGGCGCTCCTCGACGTCCCCGGGCGGCTCGAAGAAGGCCTGCTCCGGGCGGATTGCCCTGAGCGGGTAGTCGAGCCCCATCCGCTCGAGGAGCCGCCCTGCCCAGGGCCCGGCGGTGTTGCCGACCACGTCGGCCCGGATCGTGTCCCCCCTCTC
>JBDGQP010000112.1:7164-25319 GCA_042218975.1 Salinibacter sp. | reverse complement strand
ACGCCCCGCACGGTGCCGTTCTCCCGACGCACCTCGGCGACCCCTTCGCCGGTGCGGATCGTGGCGCCCGCCGCCTGGGCCGCCGCCGCGAGGCCGTAGACCGTCCGGGCGGGCTTGACGTAGGCGGCCTCCGGCTCCCAGGCCCCGAGGGCGTCGTCGTCGAAGCGGGCGTCGGGCTCGGCCGCCCGGAGGGCCGCGGCGTCGAGAATCTCCGTCTCGACCCCGAGCGACCGCTGCAGCTCCACGTTCCGCTCCAGGGCCTCGCGCTGGGCCTCCTCGGCGATGAAGTACATGCCCGGCTGGGCAAACCCGATGTCCCGGCCGTACTGCTCGTGGAAGTCGCGGTAGAAGTGCAGGCTCTCGCGGGCCATGCGCACGCTGACCTTGTGCGAGTAGTGCTGCCGGAGGATGGCGCCGGACTTGCCGCTCGACCCGGCCCCGAGGGCACTCTTCTCCAGGAGCAACACCTCGCCCGCGTCCCGCTCTGCGAGGTGCAGGGCGGTGCTCGTGCCCATGACGCCGCCGCCGATGATGAGGATGTCGGTCGTCGCGTCCATCGCGTTGGGTTATGTCTGTGGCGTGAAGCGAAGAGGGCGGGCGCCGCTCCATCTTTGGGACGGGGGTACGCAAACACGGGCCCGGAGCGGCCGGTTTCCCGGCGGGTGCCTCCTCCCGGGTGCGTCACCGCCCGCCGGGCAGGGCGCGGGCGAGGAGGGCGCCGATCACCGGAAACAGGACGAACACGGCGACGCCCCCAATCATGCGGGCCGACCCCGCGTTGGTGACCGCGTAGTTGACGACGATCCCGACCATCACGACCGGGATGAGGTACCGGACGATCGGGTTCCAGGACGGCCCGACGTACAGGCCCGCCCCGCGGTTGACCTCCAGCACGCGGAGCTTCTCGGGCGTGAGGGCCCACCCGATCGCCCCCACGATCGCGAGCGTCGCGAGGGGAAGGCCGAAGTTCCCAAAGATGAAGTCGAGAGCCCCCAGCACCTCCCCCGAAACGGCACTGGGCAGGCCCAGGAGCCAGATCAGGCCGCACACCCCGAAGACGGTCGTCTCGCGGCTCCAACCCGTCTCTTCCGTAAGGGTGGTGGTGCTCACCTCGGCCACGAGGACCGCGGAGGTGAACGCCGCGAAGAAGAACCCGACGAAGAAGAGGAGCGCCCAGATGCCGCCCCCCACCATCCGGGGAAACACCTGCGGCAGCGACACAAACGTCAGGTCCGACCCCGACGCCGGGTCGATCCCGAAGGCAAACACGATCGGAAAGATCGCAACGGCCGCGAGCAGCCCGACGCTCGAGTTGCCCATAACTGTGAACACGCCGCCCCCGACCGGGATGTCGTCGTACTCGGGCAGGTAGCTGCCGATGGTGAGGGCCAGCCCCCAGCCGAGGCCCGTCGAGAAGAGCGCCTGCCCGAGCGCCGTGATCCAGGTGTCGCCCCGGGCGAGGGCCCCCCAGTCGACCTCAAACGTGAAGGCCAGCCCCTTCGCCGCCCCCGGGAGCGTGAGGGCCCGGATCGTGATCGCGACGAGGGCCAGGATGAGCCCCGGCACGGCGTAGACGACGAGCCGCTCGACGCCGCGCCGAATGCCGAGGTAGAGCACCCCGGCCACCAGTCCCATCACCAGCGTGTGCATGCCGATCGTGCGTACCGGGCTGGCCTGGAACGCCTCCCAGAACGCCGCCGGGGCGAAGCCTTCGGCCGTGAACGTGAATTGGAGCGCGTGGAGGGCGTAGTAGAGGGTCCAGCCGACGACCGCCGAGTAGTACGACATGAGGATGATGTTTACCATCATCACCACCACGCCGAGCCCGACGCCCCACCGGGTGTCCACCATGGTCCGGAACGCCCCGATCACGCCCCGCCCCGCAAACCGGCCGAGCGCCACCTCGGCGATGAGGCCCGGAATGGCAATCGCCACCAGGAGCACGAGATACGCGAGGATGAACGCGCCGCCCCCCTCCTGCCCCACGACGTAGGGAAACCGCCAGATGTTGCCCGCGCCCACCATGGCCCCTAGCATCGCCATCAGAAAGCCAAATCGGGAGCCCCACTGCGCCCGGGACAGTTCTGCGTCGGCCTCGGCCATCGGGTCGAAGACGTCGGTCTTGCAGGTACCGATCGTCGCCGAATTTACGAACACAGTCGAGAAACCTCGAACCGCCCGGGGCCGCGGCGCGTGTCCATTGCAGAATCGTAGGGATTGGGCCGGATCCGCGGGAGGGCCCCGCATCGTCGGGGGCCGGGTGGCCCCGCGCGCAGATGCTCGGGTTTCTACAGGGCGTCGCTCGTCGGGCCGGGCGGGCGCCTTTGGGGAAAATTTCCGGCGCGGATGTAACCTTCGTCGCCGGCGCGCAATATAGTACCGTGGTCTTCTCGCAGTGCATTCGAGACGGTGACGGCCCTCTTCCTTCCACGATTGCGGTCGCGGGGCGCGCAGGCGCTTTCGCTCCTGCTCGTCCTGGTGGTGGGCCTGCAGGCCCTGCCGCTCCGGTCGGTCGTCCACCACGTCCAGCGGGCCGCCACGCACCACGAGTCAGCACACCACGGGTGTGCACATCCGAAGGGCGTCTGCCCGATGAACCCTGGGGGCCCCTGCGAGTGCGACCACGACCACGATCGGACGCCCCCGGACGAGCCGACGCTCCGGTCCTGCTCCGGCCCGTCCACGAGCGGCCTCCCGCCGGCCGTGTCGGGGAAGTGGGTGCCCGTTCCGTCGAGCCGGATTCCCTCTCCGTCCGTCATCCCGACGCTCCCCCGCGCCGCGCCCCCAGACGTCCTCTCGCCCCAGCGCGCGGGCACCGACATCTTTCGTCCTCCACGACCGCAGCCCCCGACGCGCCGAGCCTGAACTCCGGCGCCCATTCGACGCTGCGTAATCCCCCCTCACGGGGGCCGCGCCCTCCGTGCGGGGAGTCGTGTCTTCGTTCTACTCGTGGAGGATCCCTGTATGTCTGCACTGTCTGAGCTTCGTCCGTACTGCGTCAGCATTCTCATGCTCGTACTCTCTCTCGTCGCCGCCCCCGCCGCGGCACAGTCCCCCGGCACCGTCACCGGGCGCGTCGTCAACGCGGAGACCGGCCGCCCGCTCCCCGGCGTCAACGTCGTGGTGGAGGGCACCGGCCGAGGCGCGAGCACCGGCCCCGAGGGGCGGTTTTCCGTCGACGGGCTCGAGGCCGGCCCGCACACGCTCCGCGCCCAGTTCGTCGGCTACGCCCCGCAGTCGAAGGAGGTGACGGTGCCGGCCGGCGGCGTCGCCGAGGTGCAGTTCGCGCTGTCCCCGCGCACCGTCGGCCTCGACGCGGTCGAGGTGACGGCCCGCCGGGGGGCGCGCGAGGCGGCCGAGCAGATCCGGAAGGCCCAGATTCAGGAGGCCAATCCCCGCGACGCGGGCGAGGTCCTGCGCACGATGCCCGGCCTCGACGCGGTGCGGCGCGGCCCCGTCGGCCTCGATCCCGTCGTGCGCGGCCTGCGGCAAACGCAGGTCGGCGTGTACGTCGACGGGATGCGCACCTTTCCCGCCGGCCCGGCGCGCATGGACTCGCCGCTGAGCCACACCGGCCCCTCGACCCTCCAGAGCATCGAGGTCGCGAAGGGCCCCTACGCGCTCACCTGGGGCGGCGGCCAGCTCAGCGCCATCCGGGTGGAGACCAGCGGCCTCTTCAGCGTCCCGGAGGGCGAGCCGATCGGCGGAGAAGTGCGGACCGGCTACGACAGCAACTTCGGCGCCTACGACGTGACCGGCACGGCCCGCGGCCGAAGCGGTCGGTTCGCCTACCGCGTCGACGGCGAATACCGGCAGGGCGACGACTACCGGACCGGCGACGGGCGCACCGTGCCCGCGGACTTCCTGAACCGCGAGCTCCGCGCCAAGGTCGGCTACGAGCTCGGCACGAACCAGCGCCTCACCGCGGGCGGCGGTGTCCAGCGGCAGGACGACGTGGACTACCCCGGCCGCCTCCTCAACGCCGACGTCTTCGAGACCGGACGTGGGCGCCTCGGGTACGAATACACTTCGGGGCAGGGCCTCGTGCGCTCGGTGACGGCCAAGGCCTACGGCTACCAGACCCTCCACACGATGGACAACCGGGGCAAGGTCACCTACGCCTCCGAGGACTTCCCCGGCCCGCCGCTGCGCGTATCCGTAAATGCCGACATTACGACGGTGGGCGGGCGCGTGGCGACCGAGCTGGCGCCCACCCCGACCCTGCGCCTGAAGGTGGGGGCCGACGGCTACCGCGCCTTCCGCGACGCCGAGCGACCCTTTCGGGTCGTAAGGAACGGGACGGCGGTGGTGCCCCCCTTCTACGAAAGTGATCAGATCTGGCCGGGCGTCTCGATTGCGGATGTGGGGGCGTTCGCCCAGGGGACGCGCCTCTTCGGAGCGGTCGAGGCCACCGGCACCGTGCGCGCCGACCTCGTGTGGGCCGGGGCCGACGAGGCCCAGGTCACCGACGTCTACCTCGACATTGCCGCGCCGGGCGATGGGGCCCTCCCCCCGGACGCCCTCGACCAGCGGGAGGTCAACGTGAGCGGCGCGCTGATGCTCTCGGCCCCGCTGTCGGAGGCGTGGTCGCTGTCGGTCGGGGGCGGGACCGCCGTACGCACCGCCAGCGCGCTGGAGCGCTTCGCCGACCGCTTCCCCGCCAACAAGTCGCAGACGAGCGCCGAGTTTATCGGCAACCCGCGCCTGGAGCCGGAGCGCTCCTGGCAGGCCGACCTCGAGCTGGAGGCGCGCTACGACCGCGCCGCCCTTACGGTGAGCGGCTTCGCGCGGCGCCTCGCCAACTACATCACCCTCGAGGACGCGCCGGACGTGGAGCCGATGCTGCCGCTCCCCATCTTCGCGGAGGGCCCGTTCCGCTACGCCAACGGCACGGCCACCTTCTACGGCGGCGAGGCGTCGGCGTCGGTCGCGCTGGGCCCCTCCCTCACCGCAAGCGCCAGTGGCAGCTATCTCTGGGGCAAGAACCGGGAGACCGACCAGCCGGCCCTGGGCGTCTCGCCGCTGCACGGCACCCTCGGGCTCCGCTATGAACCGCCGCGGGGCCGCTTCTACGTCGAGGGCACGCTCCGCGCCGCCGCCGAGCAGGACCGCGTGGCCACCGTGCTCGGGGAGACGCCGACGGACGGCTACGTTACCGTCGACCTGAAGGGCGGCGTCGAGGTGGGCGGGGGCGTGTCGGTCGAGGGCGGCGTCACGAACCTCACCGACACAGACTACGTCAACCATCTCAACGCGAAAAACCCCTACTTCGGGACGCCGATCCCGGAGCCGGGGCGGGTCCTCTTCCTGAGCGCCACCTACGCGTTCTAGCGGGCCGCGCGGGTGGGGTGGGCTTGACACGACCTTCACGGTGTGTATCTTTTATATGCCTCCGTCGGAAAAGCGCTTCCGACACGAATCGATGGTTGCTCACCACCCGCCGGACCGCCGATGACCGTCTCCTCCCCCGACGACCTCCGCAACGTCGCCCTCGTCGGCCACCAGGGCAGCGGCAAGACCGCCCTGGCCGAGGCCCTGCTCCACGCCAGCGGGGCCATCGGCCGCCCCGGGTCCGTGCCCGAGGGGACGACCCAGAGCGACTACCACCCCAGCGAGACGGACCGCGGGATGTCGATCTTTACCTCCCTCCTCCACGCCGAGTGGAACGGGCGGAAGATCAACGTGCTCGACACGCCCGGCTACCCCGACTTCGCGAGCGAGGTCATCGCGGCGATGACGGTCGTCGACACGGCCCTCTACGTGATGGACGCCCGCTCGGGGGTGGAGGTGGGTACGGAGATGGCCTGGAGCTACGGCGAGCAGATGGAGACCCCGGCCGTGTTTGTGGTCAACCACATCGACCACGCCGAGTCGGACTTCCGC
Source organism: Salinibacter sp. (assembly GCA_042218975.1). Classification (GTDB taxonomy): domain Bacteria; phylum Bacteroidota; class Rhodothermia; order Rhodothermales; family Salinibacteraceae; genus Salinibacter. The sequence continues at coordinate 19,436 of JBDGQP010000112.1, read as the reverse complement.
ACGATCATCGACGAGATCGAGGACCGCTTCGGGCGGGGGGCCACGGTCGTCCAGCTCCCGGCCGGGGCGGGCACCCGGTCGATCATCGACGTGCTGCGGATGCAGCAGCTGCGCTACCCGGAGGGCGAGACCGAGCCGGAGGCCGGGCCGATCGACGACGCCTTCGAGGCGGAGGCCCGGGAGCTGCACGAGACCCTCGTCGAGGACATCGCCGCCCAGGACGAGGCCCTCATGGAGACCTACTTCGAGCAGGGGACGCTCCGGGAGGACCAGATGCGCGAGGGCCTTCGGGCCGCGATGCTCGACCGGGACCTGTACCCGGTCTTTGTGACGAGCGCCACGGAGGGGATCGGGGTGGGGCGGCTCCTCACCTTCGTCGACAAGGTGTGCCCCTCCCCCGCCGCCCGGCCGGTCGAGACGGAGGCCGGCGCTCCGCTGGTGGCCGACCCGGACGACGAGACGGCGGCCTTCGTCTACCGCACGATGACCCAGGAGCACGTTGGGGAGTACTCGTTCGTGCGGGCCTACGACGGGACGCTCGAGTCCGGCCAGGACCTCGAGAACGCGCGGACCGGGACCACCGAGCGCATCGGCCAGATCTACGTGCTCAACGGCGAGGACCGGGACACCGTCCCGCGGCTCGTGGCCGGCGACCTCGGGGCGCTCGTGAAGCTGGACGACACCAACACGAACGACACGCTGCGCGAGCCGGGGTCGGACCTCGTCATTCCGGCCATTCAGTTTCCCGAGCCCCGCTACACGATGGCGGTCGAGACCACCGAGAGCGGCAAGGAGGACAAGCTCGCGCAGGGCCTCCACCAGATTACGGCGGAGGACCCCTCGCTGCGCTACAACCACGACGCCCTCCTCAACCAGCTCACCCTGAGCGGGCAGGGCGAGCTGCACCTGCAGATCGCGAAGTCGCGGCTGCAGCGCCGGGCCGGCGTTGAGGTCCGGTTCGTGGAGCCGCAGATCTCGTACCGGGAGGCGATCGAGACCCGGGCCACCGCGGAGTACCGGCACAAGAAGCAGTCGGGCGGGGCCGGGGAGTTTGCCGACATCTCGATGCTCGTCGAGCCCCTCGACGGCGACTTCCACCCGCCCGACTACGTCGACGTCCGGGGCGAGGAGACCGTGACGACCGAGTGGGACGCCGAGGTCCACTTCGTGGACGCCATCGTGGGCGGCGTCATCGACATGAACACGTTCTTCTCGTCCATCCAGAAGGGGGTGCTCGACGCCATGGAGGAGGGCCCGGTGGCCGGGTTTCCCGTAGGCGACATTCGAGTCGTCATCTACGACGGGGGCATGCACCCGGTCGACTCCAACGAGGCGGCCTTCAAACGCGCGGCGTACGAGTGCTTCCGGCGGGCCTTCCACGACGCGCGGCCGACGCTGCTGGAGCCGATCTACGAGGTCACCGTCACGACGCCCGACGACTACACCGGCGACGTGATCAGCGACCTCAACACACGGCGCGGCCGCATCCAGGGCATCAGCACGCAGGGGCCGCTCCAGCGCATCAGCGCCGAGGTGCCGGCGGCGGAGTTGCACAAATACGCCACGGCCCTCCGCTCGGTCACGCACGGTCGCGGCCTCCACACGACGCAGTTTAGTCACTACGACGTCGTGCCGGACCACGTGCAGGAGACGGTGGTCGAGCAGGCCCCCGCCGAGCCCGCGGCGTAGTCCGTTGCGGGCGAACCGCTCGGGTTGTCTCCGCGGTCCCCGGCTGCATCCGCGGTCCCCGGCTGCACCCGGGGCATCGGAGCCCTCCTTGCGTTGGAAACGCGTGTGCGTCTATGAGTATGGGGACGGGAGCGGCCCGCGGCTCCCGCCTCCAGACGCCTACCCTCCCACCCGCCTGCATGGAGACCCTCAATCTGCCCGCCTACGAGTTCCGCGTGACGGAGCGGGACGGAACGAAGGTCATCTACGACCCCGTCCGCCATACCTACGTCCGGTTGACCCCGGAGGAGTGGGTGCGGCAGCACTTCGTGCAGTACCTGATCCAGGACCTGGACGTGCCGGCCGGCCTCCTGGCCACCGAGGCGTCGTTTCGGTACCAGGGACGCCCCTGGCGGGCGGACGTGATCGCGTATGATCGGCAGGGCGCCCCCCTCCTGTTGGTCGAGTGCAAGGCCCCGAGCGTCTCGATCGGGCAGGACGCCTTCGACCAGGGCGCGCGGTACAACCTGGTGCTCGGGGCCCCCTACCTGGTCGTCACCAACGGCCAAACGCACTACGCCTGCCGCGTCGACCTGGAGGCCCAGGACTACGCGTTCCTCGACGACCTCCCTCCGTACGGCGCGCTGCTGGAGGGGAGGTAGCCTCCTTACGGCGGCCGCCCTCGCCGGACCGGGGGGACGTTCTGCCCTTCTTCTTGGCCTCTTCGTAACGAAGACCCGAAGGCCGGAACGGAATTTTCTTGGGAGTTCACAGTTGGCACAAGGTTCCGGATCGGAGCGCCCGGTCGTCGCGGGGCGCGCGACGGCCCACGATGGCCCGTCTGCGCCCGGGGACGAGTCGGGAGGCGCCAAAGATGCACCGATCGGGGTTGATATTGGCCTGCATTTTCCGGCTCCTTGTGGAGGTCCGCGTCCGCTCGTTCTTCGACCTACCTCCTGTACCCATGTCGCCCCGCATCGGCATTACGACCTCCTACGAGGACGGGACCCAGCGCCTCGACCGGCGCTACGTTGCCGCCGTCGAGCGGGCCGGCGGCCTTCCCCTCCCCCTTCCGATGCTCGACACGGACGCGCCCCACGACGAAGTCGTCGGCCTGCTCGACGGACTCGTCGTCGTCGGGGGCCCCGCCGTGACCGAGGGCCTCGTCGGGACGCTCCCGGAGGCCCTCGGCGCCCTCGGCCCGCGCCGGGCCGACTCGGACCGGCGGTGGATCGAGCGGTGCCGGGAGGCGGGCCGCCCCATTCTCGGCGTGTGCTACGGCATGCAGCGCCTCAGCGCCCTGGCCGGCGGGACGATCTACGGGGACGTCGAGCGCCAGCACGAGGGCGCCCGCACCCACAGCCAGAAGCGGGGCGGAACCAGCCACCCAGTGCAGATTGTCCCCGACTCACGCCTCCACGCCCTCCTCGGCCGCGAGACCCTCACGGTCAACACGCGCCACCTGCAGGCCGTCGAGACCCCCGGCAGCGGCTTTTCGGTCGCGGCCACCGCACCGGACGGCGTGATCGAGGCCATCGAGCACGAGAGCGGCAAGATTTTTGGCGTTCAGTTTCACCCGGAGCGGATGGGAGACGAGATGGCCCCGCTCTTCGGCTGGCTCGTGCGCACCGCCGCCGAGGCCACGGCCCCACTCTCCGCCTAATCCCGGTCCTCGCTCCGACGCCCGCCCTCTGATGAAGTCCCTTCGCTCCCTCGATTTTTTCTCCGACGACGACCCCGTCGACGTTGCCACGACGGCCCGCTACGGACGCCGACTGCTCGTGCTGGGGGGCCTCGGGGTCGCTGTCCTCGTGGGTACGCTGAGCCTCGTGACGGGCGGCCGCACGCTCGGCCAGCAGATGGCGAGTCGCGTCAGCCAGGCCGCCCAGTCGCTGCAGGGCCTAGTGGCGGACACCACGGCCCGATACGCCCGCTTCTCGACGCTGCCGGCCCGGCCGGTCCTCCGCGAGCTGCCCTCCCACCCGGCCGACAAGCTGTCGCCGTACATGAACCCGGCGGCCGATCCCTCGTTGGTCGCCGACCCGGAGGTCCTCCGCGACTTTCACGATCTGCTGGACCAGTTTGCCCAGCGCCAGGCCGTGGACGACAACTTTACCGTCCGCGTCCTCGACCGCCGCACCGACTCGCTGCTGGAGCTCCACGAGTTCGAGAAGCTGCGCCGGCGGTACCGTCGGGGCGAGCCGGTGGAGTGGCGGGCGGTGGATCAGCGCCGACGGGCGGCCACGCGCCGGCTCGTCGACAAGTACGAGGCCCGCGGCGTGCCGGTCGAGGACATTATCGTGCGCTGGGGCCGGGCCAACCAGGTCAAGCGCGCCCAGAAGCGCGACCAGCCCTATCAGGCCTACGAGATTCAGCTGGCCCACTACCTCAACCTCAGCCTGCTGCCCACGCAGATGGGCACCGTCGAGACGTTCAACCAGGACGACCTCGTCTCGCCGGCCGGCGCCCGCAGCCGCTACCAGATGATGCCCTGGATCCTGCGTCGACGCGGGATCAACGAGTACGTCCTCCCCACGGCGGCCGACGCGACCGTCGAGGTGGAGGAGGCCCACCACCCCCTGCTCACCATGGAGCCGGCGTTTCTGCTCCTCAAGGGCTACATCAACGCCGTGGGGCATGAGATCCCGGGGCTTTCCGCCTACCACACCGGCCCCGGCAACATCTATAAGCTGTACCGCTACTACCTTTCGGAGTCGTCGCTGTACACCCCGGACGCGACGGTCACCGATGCCTACATCTGGGCCGCGACCGAGGGGTTCGAGACGGTGCGCGAGGGCACGTCCTTCGGGCCGTTCTCGCGCGGCTACATTCCGTCGGCCTACGGGGCCCTCACCGCGCGGGACCGCCAGCCCCTCGACCTGTCGCGGTCGATCCGCACCCTGCGGGTCCAGCTGCGACCGGGGACCGAGGTGTCCCTCAACACGCTCCTCACGGTGCTCGACACGACGTCGCGCGCCTTCGACTGGGGCCCCGCGGCCGACGAGCCGACGCCCTACGAGCGGTTTCGCGCCCTGAACTGGCACTTCGACCTCCCGGCCGCGCCGGACAGCATCGCGGGGACGCCCGCGGACGGAAACGTCCGGCTCGTGTCGACGATCGACGGCAAGGCCGTCCGGTTCTTCCTGCCGCTGGGCGCGCCGGCCGCCCTGCGGGCCGCCGGCCTGGACGTCGTGTCCCCCGAGCTCTCGTTCCGCTTCGACGGGTCGACCTACACCCCGCCCTCGCCCGAGCAGCGCACCAAGTGGGACCGCCGCTACGACGCCCTGGTCGAGGACATCGAGCACTTCGGCTTCACCCCCAAGAACCGGAAGCGCCTACTGGACCTGTACGAGAAGTTCAAGGCGCTCGCCGAGAAGGCCCCGACCCCGTACCGCAGGCGACAGCTCGACATCATCCGGACGCACCGCCGCATCTGGCTCTCGAATCCGTGGGAGGAGCTCTCGGACCTTACGATGCAGATCACAGGCCGGAACGACCTGCCGGCACAGCCGCCCATCAAGATCTCGACCGCGAAGGACACGACGCCCCTGTCCCTTCAGCAGCTTCTTCCCCCCTCCCGACGGTAAGGCAGGAACGCCGCGTGCGCACGATCCCCCCGAGAGCACGCTTCGTTCAGGGATGGAGGGCCGGACGTACGGATGCGTGGATACACCTTGCTTCCCTCCCTCCAACCGTCCAGCCATCCCAGCCCGAACCCTGCCGACGGATTCGGTGCCGCTGAGGGCACGGCGCCCCGGCGGGCGCTCCTCGCCCTTTCCCCCTCTCGCCCATCGCTCCGTCGCGCCTACGCCGCCCGCTCCTGCACCTCGCGCATGAGGGCCTCCTGAAGGCCGGGCGGGTCCTCGGCGTCGGGCGTGCGCTGCACGTAGCGGCCGTCCGGCTGGAGGACCCACGCGGTCGCGTCCTCGATGGCGTACCGGAGGGCACGACGCAGCCGCTCCTGATGGGCCGGGTCCTGCACCGGCACGGCCGCTTCCACCCGGTCGTCGAGCCGGCTGCGCTGCCAGTCGCCGCTGCCGATGTAGAGGAGCGGGTCCCCGCCGTTGCGGAACGAGAAGACGCGGTCGTGCTCCAGGAAGCGCCCCACGATGCTCACCACCCGGATCGACTCGCTGAGGCCCTCGATGCTCGGCCGCAGCCGACAGATGCCCCGCACCACAAGGTCGACGTCGACGCCCGCCTGCGAGGCCTCGTAAAGGGCGCTGATGAGGCGCTGGTCGCCGAGCTCGTTCATCTTGGCGACGATGCGCCCGTCGCGGCCGGCCCGCTCGTGCTCGACCTCCTGCTCGATGAGGCGCAGGAACGAGTCGCGCATGTCGTGCGGGGCCACCAGCAGGCGGTCGTACTCCTGATCGGGGGCGTAGCCGGTGAGGTAGTGGAAGAGGTTCGTGAGGTCGTGCCCGATGGCGCGGTCGCAGGTGAGCAGGCCGTAGTCGGTGTAGCGGCGGGCCGTCTGGGTGTTGTAGTTGCCCGTGCTGATGTGGCAGTAGGTGCGGAGCCCCTCTCCCTCGCGCCGTACCACCAGGGCCGCCTGGGCGTGCGTCTTGAGCCCGACGAGGCCGTAGGCCACGTGGACCCCCGCGTCCTCGAGCTTCCGGCCCCACTCGATGTTCTCCTCCTCGTCGAAGCGGGCCTTCACCTCCACGAGGACGGCCACCTGCTTGCCCTGCTCGGCGGCCTCGACCAGCGCGGCCACGATCGGCGACTCCGACGAGGTGCGGTAGAGCGTCTGCTTGATGGCGAGCACCTGGGGGTCCTGGGCCGCCTCCTCGATAAAGCGCTGCACGCTCGCGGAGAAGGATTCGTACGGGTGGTGCACCAGGAGGTCGTCCTCACGGATGACCTCGAAAATCGACTCCGGCTCCGGCTCGCCCCGCTCCTGGCGGAGGCGCGGCGGCACGACCGGCGTCCACCCCGAAAAGCGCAGGTCCTTCCGGAAGCGCTCGTCGGGAATGTGGAAGTCCGCCAGCGCGGTGACGTCCGAGTAGTCGATCGGCCCCTCGGAGACGTACACGTCCTGCTTCGCGATCTCGAGCTTGTCTTTGAGGAAGGCCCGCACGGACTCGGGCGTGGCGGGCTCCACCTCCAGCCGCACCACCGGCGCGAACCGCCGTTCGCGCAGCCGCTCGGAGATCATCTCCAACAGGTCGTCGGCCTCTTCCTCGTCGCGGCGCACGTCGGCGTTGCGGGTCACGCGGAAGGCGTAGACCCCCTCCACCGTCATCCCCCGAAAGAGCTGGTCGGCGTGGTGGGCGATCACCTGCTCGATGGGCACGAACTGGAGGGGCGCCTCCAGGGGCAGCCACCGGCGGCGGCTCGTGGGCACCTTCACGCGGGCGAAGTGCTCCGAGCCCCGCCCCGGGTGGCGGAGCACGACGGCCAGCGAGAGGCTCATGTTCGAGATGAACGGAAACGGCCGCCCCGGATCGACGGCCAGGGGCGTGAGGATGGGGAAGATGTTCTTGTGGAAGACGGCCTCCAGCTGGGCCTGCTGGTCGGCGGAGAGCGAGTCGTAGTCTCGCACGCGGAGGCCGATCTCCTCGTCGAGCGTGGGCACGAGCTGGTTCTTCCAGGTGGTGCCCAGGGCGCGGTAGAAGGGCCGGATGGACTGTGCAAGGAGGGCCAGTTGCTCCTCCGGCGTGCGGCCGTCGGCGGAGAGGGTCGAGACGTCGGCCGCGTCCTGCCGCTTGAGGCCGCCGATGCGCTTGCGGACGAAGCTGTCGAGGTTCGAGGCCGCGATCCCGAGGAACCGGACCCGCTCCAGCAGCGGCGTGCGCGGGTTCTGGGCCACGTGGAGGATCCGCCAGTTGTAGTCGAGCCAGCTGAGCTCCCGGTTGAAGAAGAGGCTCGGATGGTCCAGCTCCACGTCCGGCGGGATGGGCTGGGGGGCCACGGCCCGGGGCAGGCCCTCGTTGTCGCCCCCCGCAACGCCGTCGCCGCGGTCCGGGGCGGGGCTCGGCTGGTGGTAAGCGGGCGCGTCGGTCGCCGGGGACGGGGTCGGCATCGGCGGTGGGAGCGGGCGGCAGAGGAACAGACGAGACGGATTCAACCGCGACCGGGACCGAATGGATTCCCCCTCGTGTCCAGGCGGCGACTCGGCGGCAGTAGGCCTCTACGCCCATTCTCCCACACACCCGCACTCCCACACTCACATACGCCCACACTCAATCCTCCAGGAAGGCCCCCCGTTCGATCTGCTTGCGAAGCTCCTGGAGCGACATCATCTTCTGCTGCAGCTGCTGCATGCGCTCCTCGTCGCCGGCCTGGGTGGCCTCGTAGGCCCGCTCGCGGACCTGCTCGATCGCGGCGTTCACCCGGTCCATCTTCAGCAGTTTCATCGCGCTCTCGGCGGCCTCGTAGGGACGGTCGTTGAGCTTCGGCACCGGAATGTCCTCCCGCTCCGCCCAGTTCGTCGAGGCCTCGTGCTCCTCCATCATGGCCGAGGCGGCCAGGCGCTGCTGCTCCTCGCCGTACTCGCCGTCGAGGATGGCCTGTGGCCGCACGTCGTCGTCCTGGTACATCCCGACGAGCGTCTCCACGAGCTGGCGGGGCGCGCCGTCGGTAAACTCGTCGAGGGCCATGTGGCCGAGCACGTGTTCGACCATGCGCGTGCCCTGATCGAGCATGAGGCGGAGAAGCACCCGTTCCTCGGGGAGCGGGTCCGCCGGGGCGGCCGCGGGGCCCGCGTCGGGCTGCGTCCCCGGCTCGTCGGACCGCGGTGGAGGGGGGGGCCGGTCGGCCCCCGCGGCGGACGCCGGAGCCCCTTCGGCCGCGGGCTGCGCCTCCGGCTGCGGCTGGGCCTCCCGCTCCTCCCGCCGCGACTCGCGCTTCCGGCGGCGACGGGCCTGCTGCTCGAGCCGCTCACGCTCCTCCTCCAGCATGCGGAAGAGGTCGGCGTCGGGCGCGCCGACGACCTCGCTGGTGCGCGTGACGTACTCGCGTCGCAGGTTGGGGTCCGGGATGCGGGCGACCGACGCGATGATGGTCCGCTGTGTCTCGACCCGGTCCTCCGGCGTCTCCAGCGCGCCGGCCCGCCGGGCCCGCTGGTACGCAAACGACGGGAGGTCCTGCCGGTGGGCCTCGACATACTCGGCAAAGGCCTCCCCCCCGTTCTCCCGCACGAAGTCGTCCGGGTCGTCGCCCTCGGGCAGCTCCACGGCGTAGGCGCCCATCCCCTGCTCCAGCACGCGGTCCATGCCGCGCATAGTGGCCCGCCCGCCGGCCTCGTCGGCGTCGTAGAGCAGGAGCACCCGCTTGGCGTAGCGCTGCAGGGTCTGGACCTGCCCTTCGGTGAGGGCCGTGCCGCTGGAGGCGACGACGTTCTCGACGCCCGCCTGCGAGAGGCTGATGACGTCGGTGTAGCCCTCGACCAGCAGCACCTCGTCGGTCTGGCGAATGGGCCGCTTGGCCTGGTGCAGGCCGTAGAGGACCTCCTTCTTGTGATAGACCTCCGTCTCCGGCGAGTTGATGTACTTGGGCTGGTCCCGGTCCCCATCGGGGTCGAGGATGCGGCCGGCGAAGGCCAGCACCTTGCCGATGTGCGAAAAGATGGGAAAGATGATGCGCCCCCGGTAGCGGTCGTAGTACCCGCTGCCGTCGTTGCGCTCGATGACGAGGCCGGCCTTCTCGAGCGTGTCGACGTCGATCTGCTCGTCCTCGGCGGCGGTGAGGAGCGCGTCCCACTCGTCCGGTGCGTACCCGAGCCCAAACTCTTTGATCGTGGCGGGCGTGTAGCCCCGCCCGCGGAGGTAGTCGAGCGCCGGGCGGCCCCGGTCCGTCTGCGTGAGCTGGCGGTAAAAGAAGCGGGCCGCAAAGCGGAGGGCGTGCAGAATGGCCTCCCGCTCGTTGGCGGCTTCCGGGTCGGTCTCCTCCTCGGGCAGCGGAATGCCGTAGCGCTCGGCCAGCATGCGCACCCCTTCCAGGAAGCCGACCCCCTCAATCTCCTGAACGAACTTGAAGACGTCCCCCCCCTGCTGGCAGCCAAAGCAATAGTAGAGGTTCTTCTCCGGGTCGACGCTGAAGGAGGGCGTGTTTTCGCTGTGAAACGGGCACAGCCCCATGAAGCGGGACCCGCTCTGCTTCAACTGTACGTAGTCGCCCGCCACGTCCACGATGTCGGCCGCGGCACGGACCTCCTCAATCTTCTCGTCCGGAATGGGCATGGCGACGAGTGGCGGGGTCGTCTCGGCGTGCGCGGCACATGTGTACTGTATGTGCCACGGCAGCGGGGGGTTCGAGCAGCGGGGGGCGCGGCCGAACTACACGGGCCGTGCCCCCTCGGCGGGCGGCTCCGGGAGACGGGACTGCTGGTCGTTCTCCCCCTCTACGGGCCCGACGTCCGGCTTGTCGGCGCACTGGCAGGACGAGAGCCCGACGCTCAGAACGACGGCGGCAACGATGAGAATGCGTTTCATGACCACTGGGGCGACGTGTGCAAGAACGCTGCCGAACGAACTGCAGGATAGGACCGATCGATCCCGGTCGCAAGAGAACCGGACCCGTCCCGGACCGCTCGGTAACGTTTTTCCGCTAATTTCCCGCCTTCGATCGAACCCCACGAGCGCGTCCCTTAGTTTGGTGAACGATCTGCGCCACCCCGCCCGCCTTCACGCACCGTCGGTTCGTTCCCGGCGTTGGGACGGCGCGGCCATCGCCTCTCATCCGCCAGCTTCCGCAACATCCGTTTCTCTCGCATGTCCGAGCTTCAGCAGCGCATCGAAGACCTCGCCGCCCAAGGAGACGCGGTCGATCGGGGGGCCGCCGGCGACGCCGTGGCCGACCTCATCCAGCGGCTCAACGCCGGCGAAATCCGCTCCGCCGCCCCGAGCGGCGACGGCACCTGGACGACCCACGCCTGGGTGAAGAAGGGCATCCTCCTGGGCTTCCGCATCGGGCGGATGGTCGACTACTCGAGCGAGCGGTTTCCGTTTTACGACAAAAACACGTTCCCCGTCAAGCCCCTTCGCAAGGCCGACAACGTGCGCCTCGTGCCGGGGGGCTCCTCGATCCGGACCGGCAGCCACGTGGCGCCGGGCGTCGTGTGCATGCCGCCGATGTACGTGAACGTCGGCGCCTACGTCGACGAGGACACGATGATCGACTCGCACGCCCTGGTGGGCAGCTGTGCCCAGATCGGCAAGCGCGTGCACCTCTCGGCCTCCGCGCAGATCGGGGGCGTCCTGGAGCCGGTCAACGCCGCCCCCGTGATCGTCGAGGACGACGTGTTCGTGGGCGGGGGCGCCGGCATCTACGAGGGCTGCGTCGTGCGGGAGGGGGCCGTGCTCGCCGCGGGCGTGAACCTCACGTCGTCGACGCGCCTCTACGACCTGGTCGAGGAGACGGTCTACACCGCCTCGGAGGACGCGCCCCTCGAGGTGCCGGAGGGCGCCGTCGTGGTGCCGGGCAGCCGGTCGGTCGACTCCGACTTCGGGAACGAGCACGGGCTCTCGCTCTACGCCCCCATGATCGTCAAGTACCGCGACGCCAAGACCGACGCCGCCACGGTACTGGAGGAGGCGCTGCGGTAGCCGCCGGGTCGCCCCCCTCCCGTTCTCCCCGATCCGCCCCCGCCGATGCCCCTTTCCCACCCCCGATACGGACTCGCAGGGTTCGCCCTGCTCGTCCTCGTTCTCGCCGCCGGGCCGGCCCCGACCGCCGCTCAGCCCGGCGACTCGGCCGCCGTCGCGCCCCCCGAGCCGGTACTGCCCGTCCCCACAGCCCGGCAGCTCGAGTGGCAGCGGGACGAGACGAACATGTTTCTGCACTTCGGGGTCAACACCTTCACCGACCGCGAGTGGGGCACCGGCGACGAGGACCCGGCGGTGTTTCGACCGACCCGGTTCGCGCCGCACCAGTGGGCCCGGGTGGCGGCGGAGACGGGCTTCGCGACCATGATCCTCACGGCCAAGCACCACGATGGCTTCGCGCTGTGGCCGAGCCGCTACACCGACCACTCCGTGGAGCAGAGCCCGTGGCGGGACGGGCAGGGCGACGTGGTGGGCGCGTTCGTCGAGGCGGCCCGCGACCACGGCCGGAAGGTGGGCCTCTACCTCTCGCCCTGGGACCGGCACGCCCCCAGCTACGGCGACGAGGCGGCCTACAATGCCTTCTACCTCGGACAGCTGCGTGAGCTGCTCACGCGCTACGGCCCGCTCGAAGAGGTCTGGTTCGACGGCGCGAAGGGCGAGAACGCCGCGGACATGACCTACCACTTCGACGCCTTCTGGGCGATGGTGCGCCAGCACCAGCCCGGCGCGGTCCTCTTCTCCGACGAGGGCCCCGACGTGCGCTGGATCGGAAACGAACACGGCTTCGCCGGCACCCCCAACTGGTCCACCGTCGATCGCTCGAAAATTGAGATCGGGGCGCCCGGACAGGCCGACTACCTCAACGGCGGAGAGCGCGGCGGGCCCGACTGGGTGCCGGGCGAGTGCGACACCTCCCTCCGCCCCGGCTGGTTCTGGCATCCGGACGAGGACCCAAAGTCCGTCGACCGCCTGGTAGAAACCTACTTCAAGTCTGTGGGCCGCAACTGCGTCCTGCTGCTGAACGTGCCGCCGGCCCCGAGCGGCCGCTTCGCCCCG
>JBDGQP010000112.1:2478-7064 GCA_042218975.1 Salinibacter sp. | reverse complement strand
CGCCCCGCGGTTCGGGCCCGGGCAGGTGCTCGACGACGACCTCTCGACCTACTGGGCGCCCGGGGATTCGACCGGCGCGGCGGCGCTGACCCTGACGCTCGACTCGGCCCGCACGGTCGACGTGATCGAGCTCCAGGAGCCGATCCGGCTCGGGCAGCGCGTGGCCGCCTACCGGGTGGAGGTGCCGGCGGACCCCGGTGGGTGGCGCACGCTCCACGAGGGCACGACGATCGGGCACAAGTGGCTCGTTCGCCTGGAGACGCCCGTGACGACCTCCCGGGTCCGCGTGCTGATTACCGACGCGCGGGCCGCCCCCCTCCTGGCCGAGGTGGCCCTGTACCGGACGCCCCCGGAGGAATAACACGGCCCCCCGTGCACATGACCTCTCCGAGTGCACGCTCCGTCCGGGCGTGGCGGACTGGATGAGCGGATGTGGGGACGGGTCGGGGAGCCGATGGGCCTACGCCTTCGTCGCGACGAGCCACCCGTAGCGGAGTACCCCGAGGTGCTGGGCGATCCAGATGCGGGGCAGGGTGCGCGCGAAGACGCGCTCTGACTCGGTGGCGTCGAGGAGAAGCTGTCGGAGGGCGGGATCGGTCCCGAGTGCCCGGACAACCCGGCGCAGGACGACGCTCCACGTGCGCCGCACGAACGGGGTGACATCGTCGAGGCGTGCGACCCGGAGCCCGGCCCGTGTGGCCCAACGGTGCACCACCGGCACCGCGGGAAGCTCCGAGAGGCGCCCCTCCTCGCGGATTGGATCCAGCAGGAACCGGCGGGCCCACGCGGGCGAATCCGGCGCCGCCATCCAGACGCACGCCACGAACCGGCCGCCGGGCCGCAGGAGGCGGGCGGCCTCCCGAACGGCCGACGCCGGATCCCCAGTGTGGGTTAGGCTCTCGATGGCCACCGCGGCGTCGGCACTGTCGTCCGGCCGCTCGTTTTCCAGAAAATCCCGGAGCACGTATTCCGGGGCGGGCCCGTCCACAGGCTGCCGCTCGGCGTAGGCGTGCTGGGCCGGAGACACCGTGTACCCCGTGACCGACGCGCCGTACTCCGCCGCCCACAGGCGGGCCGGGGCGCCGTACCCACACCCGATGTCGTAGACGTCCGTCCCCGCACCGATCCCGGCGTCCGCGGCAACGCAGTGCACCAGATGCCGCACCGCCGCGTCCGGCGTGGCGGTCGGGTCGGTCCACAGGCCGTGGTGGACGTGCTCCCCCCACAGCTGGCGGTAGAAGCGGTCGAGGCGATCGTAGTGCTCCGCGACCGTCCCCTCAGAAGATGGGGGCATGGGGCGTGCAGTGTGGGATTGATGTAGGCAATGAGAGCGGCGTCCGAATGCCATTCCCCTCTCTACCGAGTCGACCTCCCCCTTGACGCGCCCCCTTCCCGGCGTTTTGTTGCGGGCGGACTCGTTCTCCTCTCAGTCTCCTTCTCTATGGCTTCCTCCTACTCCCCGGAAACGCGCCAGGACCGGATCACCCGGCAGTGGGTGGCCTGCGCGCCGGACCGCAGTTCGCGCCCCCAGAAGACCGGGCCCCCGGCGCTGGACGATGTGCCGACCGACGATACGCCGGCCGACGGATGTCCGTTCTGCCCCGGCCACGAGGACCAGCTTCCCTCGGTGCTGTGGGAGCTGGCCGCGGACGACGACCGGCCCTGGCGCACGCGGGCCGTCCCGAACAAGTATCCCTCCTTCTCGCCCACCCCGACGCCGGACTCGGGCGGGACCGGCCTCTACCGGACACGAAAGAGCCGGGGGCGGCAGGAGGTCATCATCGACACGCCCTCCCATCATCGGGGCCTGGCCCGGATGCCGGTCGCGCAGGTCGAGGCGCTGCTCCACACCTACCTCGTTCGGTATCGGGCCCTGCGCGAGGCCGGCCTTTTCCCCTTCATCTTCCGGAACCACGGCGCCCGGGCCGGGGCGTCGATTCCTCACCCCCACAGTCAGATCATCGGGACGGACGTTCGGCCGCCCCGAATCGAGCGCGAGGAAACCGCCGCCCAGCGCCGGCACGCGGAGACCGGGCGGTGCCCGTACTGTGAAATGATCGAGACCGAACTCGACGCGCAGGTCCGCCTGGTGTCGGTGACCGACGCGTTCGTCGCGTTCGTGCCGTTCGCCGCGCGGGTGCCGTACGAGGTGTGGATTCTTCCCCGCCACCACGAACCGGAGTTCGGGCACCTCTCCGCCGAGGATCGATCCGTTCTCGCCCGGATGCTCCGCCGCGTGGTCCGGCGCCTGCACACCCGCGTCGGGGACCCGGCATACAACGTCTTCGTCCGCACGGCCCTGGAGCACGGGTCGGAGGCGCCGCACCTGCACTGCAGCCTGCGGCTTCGGCCGCGCACGACCGTCGAGGCCGGCTTCGAGTTGAGCACCGGCGTGCAGATCAACCCGTCGATCCCGGAACGGGACGCCGCCGTCCTGCGCGGGGACGCGTCGGGGGCCCCCACATAAAACACCCCCGAAGCCCATGCCGGCTCCGGGGGCGAACAGTATGCCGTCGTTCCCCTGCGTCTCAGGCGTGGGCGGCGTTCCTGTCGGCGCCCGGCAGCGCCCGAATCCGGTACGGGCCACTTCCGAACGTCGTCACGAGCAGCAGTCCCCCCATGATCGAGAGGTTCTTGAGGAACATGATCAGTTGGGTCTGCTGACTGAAGTCGGTGTGGACGATCAGCGTCGCCGGAATCAGGAAGAGAAACAGGGCCGCCGCGCCGACCCGGGCCCACAGGCCCAGAATGACGGACAGTCCCCCGAGCACCTCTACGGCAATCGCGCCGACGAGGAAGACCGCCGTGAGGGGCATGCCCTGCGCGGCCATCTGCTGCTGAGTGGCCTCGAATCCGGTGATCTTCGTCAGTCCGGACATCACGAAGATAAGTCCCAGCAGGACGCGGCCGAGGAGGGGAACGTACGAGCGCATGGTCGATCGGGGGGTGGTTGAACGAAACGAAGAGCCGAAGAGAGGGGCCACGTACCCCTCTCGTCCCGGCGGACGGCGTCTATCCGAGCTTGTAGAACTTTTCGTTGGTGACCTGACCGTCCTCGTTCCAGGTGCGCACGGAGACCTGCTCCTGCTGGACGCGGCCGACCCCCTCAAGGGTCATGTCGTTGAACCACTCCGAGAGGGTCACGTGGTTCTCCTCGTCGACGGCGCGGGCACGGATCTCGGCGTCGTGGAAGGCCTCCAGGGAGCCGACGAACTGCTCCTCGTACTCGCGGTTGGCCTCTTTGCCGACGCGCTCCTCGCCGCCCTCTTCCATAACGATGTCGTCGGCGTAAAACTCGTCGAAGGCCTCCAGAATCTTGCCCTGGAGGATCATGTCGTTCAGTTCCTGGTCGCGGGCATCAATGTCGCTCATAGCGGGGTGCTGGGGTTGAGTGAGTAGAGTGTCGGTCGAAGTAAATTTTCGCTGTTCTAGGTGTTGATACGAGGCCGTGAAGGCAATGTTGCCACACTGTATGTTACAACATATGCTTTAACAGAAAACTGGCATTTACGCCTCGTCGCCGTATCCTTCGTAGATCCCCTCGCAGATGCGGGAGAGGTGCTGGAGGTCCCGATCGGCCACGCGGGCGTCGAACCAGTCCTGGACCTCTCGGATCTTCGGGTCGAGCTCGTCGAGCAGGTCGAGGCCCTCGTTCGTGATCGTGTGGATGATCATGCGCCGGTCGGTCTCGCTTCGCGAGCGCCGGACGAGCCCCCGCTCTACGAGCTTGTCGATCAGACGTGTGACGTCGGGCGAGGGGTCGAGCATGCGCTCGATGATCTCGCACCGGGGGTGCCCGTTGGGATGCACGCCCCGAAGAATGCGCAGGACGTTGTGGTGGCTGAACTGCAGGTCGTGCTCCTGACAGGCCGCCTCGACGCGGCGCCGGACGTGGGCGGCGGCGACGAAGAGGTTCAGCATCGCCTCCTGGGCCGGGTCCTCAAAGGGAACGGTCTGCTGGATTCGATCGCGGAGGGATCGTCCCATGCGTCGTGCAGAGAGTGATTGCGTAGACATTTTTGTGTTATAACACATGGACGGGACGCAGTTCCGCCCGACCGTCTGTTTCTGCGTGGCGCGCGGGCCCGACCCGTCCCTCGCCGCGGTGCGGGCCGCCGCGTCGCCCGCCCTGTCCAGGGAAGGGTCAGGCCTCGGCGAGCTTGGCCCCGGTGCGCCAGGCGAGGTACGCCATGAAGCCGGGGCCCACGCGCAGCGCCTCCTCGTCGGTGGCGTAGGTGGAGGTGTGCAGGCCCTGGTCGGTTCCGGCGCCCAGCTGGTAGAAGGTGCCGGGGCGCTCCCGCAGAACGTAGGCAAAGTCTTCCCCGGCGTACCAGCGGTCCGCCTCGACGACGCGGTCGGGCCCCAGGTAGTCGGTGGCGGCCTCCCGGACGAGGGTCGTGGGCGCCTCGTGGTTGTAGAGCGCGGGGTAGCCGACCTGTACCTCCACGTCGGCCGTGGCGCCGTGGGCCTCGGCGGTGCGGGTCGCCACGCGCCGGATGAGGTCGTGCGCCCGGTGGCGCCAGTCCTCGCCCATCGCCCGGAAGGTGCCCTCCAGGCGCGCGGTGGCGGGGATCACGTTCGTCGCC
>JBDGQP010000112.1:0-2468 GCA_042218975.1 Salinibacter sp. | reverse complement strand
TCGGCGAATGGACGGCGTGGCGGTCGCCCCGTCGGCGATGAGGCGGCCAATGGTGAGGACCGAGGGGACACCCGGGGGGCACTGCCGGCTGATGATCGACTGGAGGGCGACGACGATCTCGCCGGCCACGTAGGTGGCGTCGGCCGCGACCTCGTGGGGCGTGCCGGCGTGTCCCCCTTCCCCCTCCACGGTGACGTATACCTCGTCGGCCGAGGCCATGGTCCAGCCCGAGCGCACCCCAATCGTCCCGGCCGGCAGCCCGGGCTTCACGTGCTGCCCGAACGCGACCTCCGGCCCCGGTATGCCGTCCGCGTCGTCGAGCAGGCCCTCCTCGATCATGGCCTTCGCCCCCCCAGGCAGCTTCTCCTCGTGGGGCTGGAAGCAGAAGCGCACCTGGCCGTGTACGTCGTCGCGGTGCCGGGCCAGGATCAGGGCCGTGCCCAGGAGCGAGGACGTGTGCACGTCGTGCCCGCAGGCATGCATGACGCCCTCGTGCTCGGAGGCAAAGTCGAGGCCGGTCTCCTCCTGAATGGGGAGCGCGTCCATGTCGCCGCGCAGCAGGAGCGTGGGTCCGGGCTCGCCGCCGTCGAGGGTGGCGACGACGCCGGTGCCGAGGCGGGAGGGCACACCAGTCTGCACCTCGAGGTCGAGGGCGCGGAGCCGCTCGGCAACCCGGCGGGCCGTCTCGTGCTCCTCGCCGGAGAGCTCGGGGTGGCGGTGCAGCGTGCGGCGCAGCTCGACGACCTCCGGGAAGACGTCGTCGGCCGCGGCCTTGATGGTGTCGATCATGGCGGGTGGAACGGGGATGGGCGGGACGACACGATGCGTCTGCGCCTACCGGCACGGGGGAGGCGTGATTCGGGGCGCACGGCCCCCAGCCCCGTGCGGGCGAATCGCACGCCCCCCCGGTCGGTATACCTGAGCACCGCCGCCGTGCCTCGCCCCGTCCCACTGCTCCCGCCTCGGCCCATGCCTCGCGTTTTCGCCCGCACCGTTCGCCTTCTGCTCGCACTGGGTCTCCTCGTCGGCCTTGCGGCCCCGGCGCAGGCCCAGGAGCCGACGCCGATCTACGAGGAGAAGAAGGTGCCCGACTACACCCTGCCCCCCCTCCTGACGGGGCTCGCCGGCGACTCGGTCCGGACGGCGGAGGCCTGGTGGACCGCACGCCGTCCTCAGCTGCTCCGCCAGTTCCGCACGCACGTCTACGGCGACCTTCCGCCGCTCCCGCCCGCGCTCCGGGTCGAGACGCACGAAGAGACCACGGACGTCCTCGGCGGGACCGCTACGCGCCGGCAGGTGACGCTTCACTTCACCGACCGGCCCGACGGGCCCCAACTCGACCTGCTGATCTACCTCCCGAACGACGCCGACGGCCCGGTGCCCGTGTTCGCGGGCCTCAACTTTGCCGGCAACCACACCGTGGCGGCCGCGCCCGAGATTCGGCTGCCGGACGGGTGGGTGCCGGACTGGGGCGACGTGCCCTCCGACCGTGGGCGGGCCGTGGCCGCGGCACGTGGGGCCCGCGAGCGGCGCTGGCCCGTCGAGCACATCGTCGGGCGGGGGTACGGGCTCGTCACCGCCTACTACGGCGACCTCTTTCCCGACCGGAGCGACGGGTTCGCGGAGAGCGTCTACCAACTCGCCCCCGACACGGCCGACCTGGACACCAGCGGGGGGGACTGGTCGGCGATCAGCGCCTGGGCCTGGGGCCTGCACCGCATGATGGACTACGCCGTGCGGGCCGACGCGATCGACGACGAGCGGGTCGTCGCGGTCGGGCACTCGCGCCTCGGGAAGGCGGCGCTGTGGGCCGGGGCCACCGACCGTCGCTTTGCCGCCGTTCTCGACAACGCCTCCGGCGCCGGCGGGTCGGCCCTCTTCCGTCGCCGCTACGGGGAGCGGGTCGTCCACATCGACAGGGCGTTTCCCCACTGGTTCTGCGACGCGTTTTCCCGGTACCGCGAGAACGAGTCGGCCCTGCCGGTCGACCAGCACCAGCTTCTCGCCCTGATCGCGCCCCGCCCCCTGCTCGTGAGCCCGAAGAGCGAGGACCGGTGGGCCGACCCCCGCGGCATGGTGCTGTCGGCCCGGCACGCCGCGCCGGCCTGGCGGCTGCTGGGCCACGAGGGCCTCGCCGCCGACACGATGCCTGCACCGGGCACCCCCGTCCTGAGCCGGGTCGGGGTCTTTCTGCGGCCCGGCGAGCACGACCTCCTGGCGGCCGACTGGGCCGTGTTCCTCGACTTCGCCGACCGCCACCTCGGGACGCCCGCGTCGGCCCCGTAGCGCAGACGGGCCGGGCCCTCCCCCGACGGGTCTGCCGCCCGGGGCCTGTCGTCCCGTCCCGAGTGAACCTCCAATTCCCGGTCGCGTACATGGGGCATAGACGACGTTCTCCCTCGGCATCCGCTCCGGTCTATGCGCCAGTTCGACGTCCCGACCTTCTACCAGAGCCCCATCATCTCGAC
>JBDGQP010000111.1:21871-24071 GCA_042218975.1 Salinibacter sp. | reverse complement strand
GGTGGCCCTGACGGCGGCCGCCCTCATCGCGATGGCTACCTACTACCGGACGGGCGGCCTCGACCCCGCCGCCTTCCGCGACGCGCTCACCGATGCCCTCAAGAGCGGGGGCAACATCATCGCCATCACCGCGGCGGGCGGGGCGTTCGGCGCGCTGCTGCGGACAGCCGGGGTGGGAGAGTACCTCGCCGGGGGGCTCTCGGAGGCGGGCATCCCGCTTCTGGTCACGGGCTGGCTGGTGGCCGGGGTCATCCGCATTGCGCAGGGCTCCGGCACGGTCGCGCTCCTAACCGGATCCTCGATGATGGCCCCGCTCACGGGCGGGCTCGAGGTGCATCCCGTCTACATGATGATGGCGGTCGGGACCGGCGGGCTCCTCTTCTCCTGGTACAACGACAGCGGGTTCTGGATCGTGAGCGAGGTGGCGGGCCTCACGCAGGGGGAGACGCTCCAGACCTGGTCGGCCGCCAATACGGTGATGGCCCTCACGGGCCTGGGGCTTGTGCTTTTGCTGTCGACGCTGCTTCCGCTCACGTAGCGGGGCTCGCGGAGGACGGGGCATCGGGCACCGCCTCGGCGGCCGGGCGGCGCAGTACGGGCCCGGCCCCCAGCGCGACGAGGCCCGCCAGGACGGCGACCCCGCCCAGGGCCCACGACAGGCCAAGGGTATCGGCCACGAAGCCCAGCAGGGGCGGGCCCGTGAAGAGGCCGACGTAGCCGGCCGAGGCCACGGCCGCTATGCTCGTGCCGGGTGCCAGGCCGGGCGTGCGGGCCGCGGTCCGGAAGAGGACCGGCACCAGCACGGCAAACCCCAGCCCCTGCACGAAGAAGCCGGCGATGCCGGCCGCCGGGTGGGCGAGCAGCACCCCGATGCCCAGCCCGAGGGCCGCGCCGGCGGCCCCGGCCTGCACGACCCGGCTCGTCGCGAACCGGTCGAGGAGGCGGTCGCCGTGGAGGCGCCCCAGGGCCATGGCCCCCGAGAAGGCCGCGTACCCGAGCCCGGCGACCCCCGCGCTCGCCCCGAGCCCTTTGCGCAGATACACGGCGCTCCAGTTCGAGACGGCCCCCTCCGCCAACAGCACGCAGAAGAGCAGTCCCGCCAGGCCGGCCAGGGCGGGCGGCGGCACCGCGACGACGGGCCCGGGCTCCCGCCGGGTGGGTCCCTTCGTAAGCGCCCCGCGATGGAAGAGCACCACCGCCGCGGCCCCCGCCACTAGGATCGCAAAGTGCCAGCCGAAGGAGACCGAGAGGGCGGCGGCCCCGCTCCCGACGCCGGCCCCCACCATGCCCCCGACGCTGAAGAAGCCGTGACAGGTGGAGAGGATCGACACGTCGCGGGCCTCCTCCACGGCGTTGGCGCGGGCGTTCATGGCCACGTTGAGCGTGCCGTTGAGCGCCCCGGCGGCGGCGAGTAGCCCCGCCAGCGACAGCGCGCTCGTCGTGAGTGGGAGGAACAGGAACGGCATCCCCTGCACCAGGCCCGCCGCGAAGGTGACTGGGCCGGCGCCCCACCGCGGCACCAGCCAGCCGGTGAGGGGCATCACGGTGAGGGTGCCCAGCGGCATGCCAAGCAGCACGAGCCCGAGCGTCGCCTCCGAGAGGCCGAGGGCCGTCTGCACCTCCGGGATGCGGGCGAACCAGCTCCCGATGAAGAGGCTCACTAGCGAGAAGGTGAGCGCTACGGCCCGGCTCGGCCGGTGCGTCCAAACGAGGCGAAGAGACCGGATCATTGGAAGAGGGGGACCGCCGCGGGGCCGCGGGAAGGGAGGGCAGCGCTAGGGGGACGTCAAGACCGAGAACCTCTTTCGATGTACGGTTCTGCCCCCATTCGCCGTCGATTTCTCTCGTGGAGAGAGGCCGAAACCGGGAGGAGAGTTCGGCCCCGACAACCTGATCTCGACTGCCCACTGGTAGATTTGCAGTCCTCGTTCGCTCGATCTCGCCGGCATTGAGTGACCGGCACGGTCCCGGCACGGTCGGTGTGCGAGCCCCCTAGCGTCGTCGAGGGCGGACGACACGAACGACCGGGGCCTACGAGGGCGGCGGCGGTGGGCGGCAAATTCACCACCCCCTCGCTCGTCCTCAACGCGTGCGGGGGCCGGGCGCTCGCTCCGGCGTCGGCGCGGCCGCGTTCGAACGCCGTCCGGGCGGCCGCCTCGTTCTCGTAGCGGACCACCCGCCACGACCCCTCGTCCTCGAT
>JBDGQP010000111.1:2053-21849 GCA_042218975.1 Salinibacter sp. | reverse complement strand
GCGGCCGCCCGCCACGAAGAAGTCGTCCTGTCGCCACGCGCAGTCCACGTCCGTGAAGCCGGCCCGCTCCATGGCCTTCAGCTGCGGGTAGAGCGGCAGGGTGCCGACGTGATCGCCCACGATGCAGTGCCCGCCCGGTCGCAGCGGCTCGCGGATGCTCCGAAAGAGGAGCTCGTACCGGGATTCGGCCTCGGCCTGCTCGACGTCGTGCCCCACGATGGCGTGGAGGGCCAGGGAGGCGACCACCACGTCGTAGGGACCGCCGGGGAGGGGTTCGCCGTTGGTCGGGACGCCCACGCCCAACGGGTCGACGTTGCGCGTCATCCGCTCGACCTTTTCGTGGGCAATGGACAGAAGGTCGGGGTCTTCGTCGAGCAGCGTGAGTTGGATCTGCGGATAGGCGTCCAGCACCGTCGCGGCGGCGTTGCCCGTCCCGCAGGCCAGGTCGCACACCGCCGTGCCGGGAGGGAGCGGCGGAAGGGCCATTGCCAGCTCCTCCAGCATGGGCAGGGCCTGAGGCATGCGCCGCTCGAGGTGGATGTCGTACCAGCGGCCGTCGTCCCAGTGCCCGCCGTCGCGGCCGAGATTGGAGGTCCAGCTTGGAAGGGGGTCGTCCATACAGTCCCGAAGGTCGTGAGGATCAGCAACGTACGCTACCCAACTGAAAAGGTGGGGTGCGGATCCGTTCCGGGCGGCCGCCGTTCGGGACGACGACACAGGCAGAACCCCTATTTCTGGCGCCCTGCACCCGATCTTGACAAAAATCCGCCACACAACGCCCCCCCGAGAACACGCGGAGCCCCCCCTCGTTACAAAGACGCGTAACAGCACTCTGATCCCTTTTCCCCTCCGGGAAAAGGCCGGAGTTCATCGAACAGGAAACGGACAAAGACAACCCGGAATCATGGTGCAAGGAACCGTTAAGTGGTTCAGTCCCGCGAAGGGATATGGATTCGCCGAACCCGACGAGGGAGAAGACGACGTTTTTCTCCACCACAGCGAGGTCCCCGACGAGGACCTGGAAGAAGGTGATCGGGTCGAATTTGAAATCGAAGAGACCGACAAGGGATTGAGCGCGATCGACGTCGATCGCGTGGCCGAGCGTCAGTGGTAAGCTGACGCTGTGGGCGGTCCCCGTCGGGTGCGCTGGGACCGCATCCCCAACGTTGAGGCGTCGATAAACCCGAGCTGAGCCTGCCGGAGGCCGCCCGAACTGGTGGCGCACCCATTCGGGCCCGGCCCTCGTCCCGACACGCAGTGTGGGGCCGTGCAGGCTCGGCTCGCCGACGCCCTTGCCTGCGGGAGTGGATCCCGGAACTCCTGTGCTTCTCGGTTCCGCACTTGGAAATGGCCGTTGGGCCCGGGGAACCGTGGATTGACCTCTCCATCGGAGGCGTACACCGACGACGACGCCTTCGTCGTGTTGCACGTCGGATCGAGCCCGCGGTCATCGTGGGGTCGGCCGGCGTTTTTCTTTTGTGCTTTGTCGCCGATTTTTGTACAAAGAATAAGGCGACTCCCTTTCCTTTCCGAGCGAGCCCCCCAACAAGCCGTTCCTGCTGGCATGAAAACGGCCTGCTCCGGATGCTTCGTCGGCCTTCCTGATCTGATTGGCGGCCCGCGGGATCGAGGGTGGATGCTCGCCGCGCTGATCGGTCTTCTCGTCGGAATGTGTGGGGCCGACGCGGCGGTCGCACAGGAAGGGCCGGTCCCCTCCGGCGCCACGGTGGAGCTGGTGGACGACGGCTTTGAGTTTACGGAGGGCCCGGTCTGGCACAACGGGGCCCTACTGTTTTCGGACATCCCGGCCAATACCATCTACCGCTGGACGCCGGAGGAGGGGACCCGGGTCTTTATGAACCCCTCGGGCCACGCCAATGGCCTGGCCGTCGACAGTTCGGGGGGGCTCCTCCTCGCGCAGCACGACGGGGCGGTTGCCCACCACGGAGCGGACGGATCGACCACCACGCTCGTCCAGTCCTACGGCGGCAAACGCTTGAATAGCCCCAACGACCTCACCGTCGCCTCCGACGGCACGATTTACTTCACCGATCCGCCCTACGGCGTCGACGAGGAGAACCGGGAGCTCAGCTTCTCGGGGGTCTACCGGCTATCGCCGAACGGCCAGCTGACCCTCCTCACCAAGGGGCTTTCACGGCCGAACGGCATCGTTCTCTCCCCCGACGAGTCGACGCTTTACGTCAACGACTCGGGGCAGAACATCATCCGGGCCTACGACGTCACGGAAGACGGCGGAATTGAAAACGGGCGTCAGTTCGCCGCCCCCACCGACCCCGACGCCGACGGCTCGACCGACGGCATGACCGTCGACCGGAACGGCAACCTGTACACGACGGGCCCCGGCGGCATTTGGGTGTACGCGCCGGACGGCACGCAGCTCGCCCGAATCGCCGTGCCGAAGGCGCCGACGAACGTCACGTTTGGCGGCCCCGACCGAACGACCCTCTACATCACCGCCCGGCCGCACGTCTACCGCGTTCCGGTCAACGTGCCGGGGGCAAGGTAACGATCCCCTTCCTCTCAGCTTTCTCAGCAGCCCCGGTTCGGTTCACCCATGTCGATTCTTGTCGTTGGAGGCACCGGCACCGTCGGATCCGCCGTCGTCGAGGCACTGGGCGACCGCGACGTTGTCGTGGGCGGCCACACGAGCGGCGAGGTGCAGGTCGACCTCGCGGACCCGCACTCGATCGACCGACTCTACGAGACGGTGGGGCCGGTCGACGCGGTGGTCTCGTGCGCCGGGGAGGCCGCCTTCGGGGCACTGACCGAGCTCACCGACGAGGACTTTGAAATGAGTCTCTCGAACAAGCTCATGGGGCAGGTGGGCCTCGTCCGGCGGGGACTCGACGCGATCCGTGACGGTGGCGTCTTCACCCTCACGGGCGGGGTTCTCAGTCAGGAGCCCATAGAGGGAAGTGCCGCCATCAGCCTCGTGAACGCCGGCCTGGAGGGGTTCGTGCGGGCGGCGGCCCTGGAGATGCCCCGAAACATTCGCGTGAACGTCGTGAGCCCACCCTGGGTCGACGAAACGCTCGAGGCAATGGGGGCCGACTACGCGCCGAGCCTACCGGCCGCGACGGTCGCGGAGGCGTATCTCGCAAGCCTGGACGGGACCCAGAACGGGGCCGTGATCGATGCGCGTGACGTCGCAGAGTAGACGGGTCTCACCGGGCATGCGGACGCCGTGCGCGCCGGTCGGGGAGTGGAAACCTGGAGGAAAGAACGGATGTGGAGACGCATTCTGCTTCCATCCCTCCACACGCCCTCACATCCAACCTCAGGAGGCCGACGGCCGACGGACGAAGGGGATCCTACGGGAGTCGGTGGTGGCCGGACGGGGGTGATGCGATCGGAGAGGCTCCTTCTCTTCGCCCATCGCGGGGTCCGGCACGGGATGCGCTCCAACTCGTAGCCAACGGGGGCGTATGAGACGGACGCTTCGCCTGCCCCCCGTGCATCGCCCTGATTCATGGCCCCGCCCGACGGCCCCGCCCGCGCCTCCGCCGCGGACGACGCGGTCTCCACGGTGCCGTACCGGCACCCCGATCTGTGGCTTCTGTTCGCGGTGACGCTGGTGGCGGTGGGCAACGTATCGAGCGTGGCCCCGGCCTTTCCGCAGGTGGTCGACGTGTTCGGCGTCTCGCGGGTGCAGGTGGGCTGGGTCGTGACGGCCTACTCGCTGCCGGGCATCCTGAGCGCGCCCGTCGCCGGCGTCCTGGCCGACCGATACGGGCGGAAGCAGGTGCTCGTCCCCACGCTGTTGGCATTCGGGCTGGCGGGAAGCGCCTGTGCCCTGGCCCGGTCGTTCCCGGCGCTGCTTGCCCTTCGGGCCCTCCAGGGAGCCGCCGCGGCGCCGCTGGTGGGGCTCGCCGTCACGATCATCGGGGACCGCTACGACGGCTCCGCCCGGACCGCGGCCATCGGCTACAACGCCACGGCCCTCAACGTGGGGACGGCCACCTACCCGGCCGTCGGCGGGGCGCTGGCGTCCCTCGCGTGGTTCTGGCCGTTCGCCCTGCCGCTGCTCGCCCTGCCGGTGGCCGCGGCGGTGGCGTGGCGGCTGGAGCCCCCGCCCATCGCCCGGGCGCAGACGCTCACCGACTACCTCGGGGTCGCGCGCCGCCGCCTGACGGACGGGCAGGTCTTCGGGGTACTCGCGATCAACTTCGGGGTGTACCTGCTCCTCTTCGGCGCCTTCCTCACGTACGTGCCGGAGCTGCTCGACGCGCGCTTCGGGTCGCCGCCGGCGGTGGCGGGCGTGGTGCTGGCCCTCGCCTCGGTGTCGAGCGGCCTCACGGCGACGCAGCTCGGTCGCCTCAGCACCGTCGTGCCGGCGCGCCGGCTCGTTCAGGCCTCGCTGCTCATCAACGCAGGGGCGCTGGCCGCCCTCCCGTGGGCGCCGGCGCCATGGGCCGTAGGGGCCGCGTCGCTTGTCTCCGGCGTGGCCCAGGGCCTCAACCAGCCGGCCCTCCAGGCGCGCCTCACCGAGCTGGCGTCCGACGCCTCGCGGGGCGTCATCCTCTCGCTCAACGGCATGGTACTGCGCCTCGGGCAGGCGGTGGGGCCGCTCCTGCTGGGCGGGGCCCTCGTGCTCGGGGGCCTCGACGCCGTGTTCGTCGCCGCGGCGGCCATTGCGCTACTGGTGGGGGGACTTGCCGTGATTGTCCTGAGGGGGTAGGGCCGGAACCAGGAAGCAGACCGGCAGGCGAAAGACGACGTGCGGATGTGCGCTCCGGCTCTCGTTCGAACCGCCCGACGAGTCGACCCCCCGATCCGTGCCCGTCGGCCGCGCCCGATCGACGATGAGGACCGCCGACCGGCCCTCCGCGCGCAGAAGCCCCCTTCTCGTCGCGCCGGCCGAGCGGGTGGAGGGCCCCGAGGCGTCCAGTTCGCGTCGGTCGACCGGACGACCCGGTATCGGGTCCGGCCCCTGCTGGTGCATCCGGGCCTCCGGTTTCTCGCAGCCGCAACATCGTGCATGGACGACCGGGTTCCCGGGAAGAAGGCCCGTTGTGGGACGGCTGTAACAATCTCGAGAGAAGCCGCTCCGGGGCGGGTCTCGTCCGGCGCGCGGGCATACCGATCCGTGGGAACGTGTGCAAGCGATCTTCTGCGATCGCCGCGGATCGTGCATCGCCGCAAGCAGAAGACGGACGTTGGAACCTTGTTCACGGATCGGCGGTCCTGTGTGCGTTATTTGCCTCATCGCTCTCTCCCGTCCCATGCGGCTCGTTGCCATCGCGCTGCTGTCCCTCGCGGTTCTTGGCGCCGGCCTGGGGCTTGGGCCTCCCGACGTACTGCGCGTCGGGGCCTTCTCGGGGCAGGACCCCGACCAGGAGCATCCGGACGGGTGGTCGCCCATCTCCTTCTCCGACATCGAAGCGAAAACCACCTACGACCTCGTGCGGGCCGACAGCGGCACCGTCGTGCGCGCCCGGAGCAACGGGGGGGCGTCGGGACTCGCCACCGAGCGGCGCATCGACCTGACGGAGTACCCCATCCTGGAGTGGCGCTGGAAGGTGGAGGGCGTTGTGGAGAAGGGCAACGCCCGGACGAAAGACGGCGACGACTATGCGGCCCGCCTCTACGTGACGTTCGACTACGAGGACCTCGGGGTCGTCGATCAGGTCAAGCTCGCGGCCCTGCGAGCCCTCGGCTACGACGAGGTCCCGACGCGGGCGCTCAACTACGTCTGGGCCAACCGGGTTGACCGCCACACCATCCTGGAAAACGCCTACACGGACTGGGTCATGATGGTGGCGGTCCGCAGCGGCGAGGCCCGCGCGGGAGAGTGGATCACCGAGCGCCGCAATGTGCTCGCCGACTACCGGGCCGCGTTTGGGGGCGACCCGCCGCCGGTGAACGGCGTCGCCCTCATGACCGACACCGACAACACCGACGGGGCGGCGACGGCCTACTACGGCGACATCCTGTTCCGGGCGGCGGACGACACCCTGTCGGCGACGTCCTCGCCGTAGGCAGCGGCGAGCCGGGCGCCGCCGTTAACAGAAAGCTCAAATTCTCCCCGTAACTGTGCGGGGGGGAAGCGCCTCTCAGTACCGTGCCGCGGTTCCCCGCCCCGGGGCAAAGTGCTCCTGCCGGGCCGCCCGGCGCGCCGGTTTTTCTGTCCTGGATCCCTGTTCGTCATCGACACGATCGGCGACCATACCGCCGTCCTGTTCTTCAGCCACCGCCCGGAACGGGAGTGGCAGAACAAGCAGTTCGTACGGCAGGACTACGCGAAGCACCGCCGCGTCGCCGGAGCGCTCTACGAGCACACGCGGCGGGCAGCGCAGGACAGTGGGCTCCCGGTCCTCGAGGCGACCGACGAGCGGCAGCGCGGCCGCGGCTTCGGCACCCGCTTCGCCAACGCCGTGGCCGACGCCTTCGCGCAGGGCTACGAGCACGTCATCGCCGTGGGGAGCGACTGCCCGCGCCTCCACGAGGTCGACTGGATGGAGGTGGCCGGGCGGCTCGAAGCCGGCACACCTGTGCTGGGCCCAACCGCCGACCGGGACGGGGTCTACCTGATCGGGCTCGGCCGCGAGCAGTTCGAGCGCGACGCGTTCGAGGCGCTTCCGTGGACGACGCCGGCCCTCTTTCCGGCGCTCGCCCGTCACCTCGAGGCGCAGGCCGGCACGGCCCCCGTTCGCCTCGCCGTCCGTGACGACGTGAACGGGCACCGGGACCTCCTCGCACTGGTGCGCCGGAGGGGGGCCGCCCCGATGGCCCTCCGGGCCCGGCTCCGGGAGGTCCTGGGGCCGATCTTCGAGCCGACGCTCGCCCGGCCCGCCCGGGCGCCGCATCATCCCCGTCTGCGCCGCCGGTCCCGGGCGCCCCCAACGAACGAGCACACCGTGTCGGCCGCGTGATTCCTCTCCGACCCCGTCGTGGAACCCTGTGCTGGGCGCCGCGGCAGGGGGCGGGGAAGAAGCGGCCGCGTCGCGTTCGTCTCTCCCTCCGCGGGAGGGGTGTCTCCCTCCGGGAGAACGCCTCCCCGCTCTGTGCTTGTTCGGTCCGTTTCCGCACGCGTCTCGAGGTAGCCCGTCCTGCCACGGCTCTGCCGTGGCGGATCATCGTCCGCGTGCCGGAGTCCCAATCTCTCCCTACCTATGACTGATCTGTCCTCCACGCTCGCCCGCTCAGGCCGTACCGTACTCGTTTCGCTCGCCGTTCTCGCTTTCGGGGCGGTCCTTTGGACGCCCCCGGCCCACGGCCAGGCCGCCCTCGAGGTGCACGCCGTCAACGTCGAGACCAACGCGGTCGTCTCGGGGGTCACCGTGCACCTCGTCAACGAAGAGATCGGCGTTGAGGCCGAGCGCGCGACCGACGAGCAGGGCCGCGTCGAGTGGCGGGGCCTCTCCACCGCCGGCCAGTACCGCGTTTTCGTCGAGGAGAACGACCGGTTCTACGCCGCCCGGTCCAGCGGGATCGAGCTCCGCTCGAACGCAACCCGGAGCGTGACGCTGCTGCTGACCCCCATCGCCGAGGTGCAGCTCGACGAGGTGGTGGTCGAGGGCCGTCGGGGCGTCGCCGAGGTGAACCGCGTGAACGCGGAGGTGTCCTCGAGCCTCTCGGGCCAGACGCTGGAGAACCTGCCCGTCGAGGGGCGCAACGTCACGCAGTCGCTCTACCGGCTGCCCAACGTGACCCCGGCCACCGGCTTCTTTCCGGAGGCCCCGAACGTGAGCATCAACGGGGCCAACGGCCTCTACACGAACTACCTGATCGACGGGATGGACAACAACGAGCAGTTCCTGGGCGGGCCGCAGTTCGAGGTGCCCACGGGCATGGTGAAGGACGTGACGGTCCTCACGAGCACCTACTCCGCCGAGTACGGGCGCACGGGCAACGGCATCTTCAACGTCACCACCAAGTCGGGCAGCAACGAGTGGACGGGGGAGGGCTTCTACCTCACCCGGCCCGGCCAGCCGATCGACGGGGAGTTTGGGGGCAGGGTGCCCACGCAGCGCGACCTCTCGGGCAACTCGGTCAAGAGCGGCTTTCAGCGCCACCAGGCGGGCTTCGCGCTGGGGGGGCCGGTCGCGAAGGATCAGACCTTTTTCTTCGTGAACCTCGAGCACACGACCGACTGGAAGAACAACCGCCTAAGCACGCCGGGGATCGAGACCCAGACGATACAGGGCCAGAACCAGTTCACCTACTTCTCCGGTCGGCTGGACCACTGGTGGAACGACCAGTGGCGGTCGACGGCGCGCCTCAACGTCAGCCGCGTCCGGATTGACCGGCAGGGCGGCGGCCTCACCGGCGGCATCCGGTTTGCGAGCGCGGCCAACACGCAGCGGCGCGACGGCGTGCACGCGGCGGTGCAGACGACCTACGCCGACGAGGGCCTCGTCTACGAGAGCAACCTGCAGTACAGCTGGTTCAACTGGAACTACGCCAACCCGGCCAACCCGAACACCCCGCAGGTGGTCGTGCAGAACCCGGAGGGCACGGGCATTGCCATTCTCGGCCACCCGGGCTACCAGTTCGACAGTGTCGAGAATACCCTCCAGCTCCAGCAGAAGCTGACGTACCAGCTGGGCGGCCACACCCTGAAGGCCGGGCTCGACGTGCTCTCCTCCGACCACCGCCTGGCCGGCGGCGGCAACCCGAACGGCAACTACACGGTGCGGCTCGAGGACGCGGCGGCCCTCGACGCGTTTCAGAACCTCGACGACTTCGGGCCGAACCTCATGCCCGGCGACCTCCGATCCATCGAGAACCAGTTCAGTGTAGAGAACTACAGCGTCGAGCTGCGGCCCTCCACGTTTGGGCGACGGCAGGACCTGATCGGGCTGTATCTGGAGGACCAGTTCAGCCCGGTGTCCGGCCTCACCGTCACGGCGGGCCTCCGCTACGACTACGACAGCCTCACGGAGGGGGGCGGTGGGGCCGCTGAGGCCGACTACAACAACCTCGCCCCGCGCCTCAGCCTCAACTACGCCCTCGACGAGCGGACCAGCCTGCGCGGGGGCTACGGCATCTTCTACGACAAGATCGTGTACTCGGTCGTCAGCGACGCGCTGGAGCTAAACTCCGACGACCCGGCGTTCCGGCGGGAGGTCCGGGCCCTCGTCGAGAAGGGCATTCTGCCGAGCGACACGGAGGTCGACCAGGTCACCTTCAACGGCACGCGCACGGCCCGGCGCGACACGGCGGCCTTCCTCGAGCGGCCGTCCGACGTGACGCCCACCGGCGGGCCCCGGCGCATCCTCAACCCCAACGGCTACGAAAACCCGCAGACCCACCAGATTTCGCTGGGGGTCCAGCGGCAGTTCGGCACCGAGTGGCTCGCCTACGTGGACCTCATCCACACCCGCTCCTACGACCTCTTTCGGATCCGCGAGCTCAATGCCCCCGAGCCGTACGACATCTCCGCGGCGGAGCTCGCGGCGGCCCGCCGGGACCCGAACCGCACCCCGGCGGACCTCGTGCGGACGCCCGCGGCGGCCGACGCCACGCGGCCCGTGCCGGGGGGGCGCAGCATCACCATGACCGAGACGGAGGGGGAGGCCCGCTACTGGGCGGCCAACGTGAACCTCGTGAAGGACCGGGGCGACGACTGGTACTCCGGCCGCCTGAGCTATACGCTGTCTCGTCTCCGCAACAACACCGACGACATCAACTTCCAGGCCGAGACGGCCAACCAGTACGCCGACGAGTGGGGCCCCTCGGTCAACGACCGGACGCACGTCATCAGCGCCATCGGCACCGTCTACCCGACCGGTCGGCTGCGCGTGACGCTCGCGGGCCTGCTCCAGAGCGGCCAGCCGATCAACTGGGTGCCGAATGCGTGCGACCCCGACGAAAACAGAAACCAAATCTGCTTCGGCACGCGCGACCTGAACGGGGACGGCCGCGAGTACGGGGCCGCCTACGTGGGCAACAGCGACCGCTGGCCCGGGGCCGCGCGCAACAGCGGCCGCCTGCCGTGGTCCACCCGGTTCGACCTGAGCGCGCAGTACGCCTGGCCGGTGGCGGGAGGACGCGTGGTGGCCCGCGCCGACGTGTTCAATCTCCTCAACACGAAGAACCTGAGCGGCTTCGCCAACAGCGCCACGCAGAGCAACCAGATTCAGGTGGGGCCGCCCGGCTCCACCATCGAGGAGAAGACCCTCGGGCCGCCGCGGCAGTTTCAGTTCGGCGTGCGGTACGAGTTTTAGCGTTGCGGGTTGCGCGTTGTGCGTTGACCGTTGGGTGTTGAGGGTTGTGCGTCGTAGGTTGCGTGGGGAGGCGAACGACAAAGATGAGAACCCTCAACTCCTAACCCCCAACTCTCAACCCCTAACGAATGAGCGCTGTTGCCGCCATCCTCGGAAGCGCCTTCTCGGACGCCCTGCCCGGCCAGCTCGACCTGGAGCCGGAGACGATCGACACCGAGTGGGGGCCACAGCCGCTCCACCGGGTGGCGGGCGCGGACCGACCCGCCTACGTGCTGTTCCGGCACGACCTCCCCCACCGGCTGCTGCCCAACCAGATCGACTACCGGGCGCAGGCGGCGGCCCTCCGCACGGTGGGCTGCGAGGCGCTGCTCGTAACGAGCTCGGTGGGCGTCCTCGACGCCGACGTGCCGCTCTACCGGCCGCTGCTGGTGGAGGACCTCATCATGCTCGACAACCGGCTGCCGGACGGCACCGCGTGCACGATGTTCACCGAGCCGTCCGACACCCACGGCCACCTGGTGCTCAACGACGGCCTCTTCGCCACGGCCCTCACCGAACAGGTCCGCGACCTGGCGGCCAGTGTGCGGGCGTCCGTGGCCGACGACGTGACGTTTGCCTACGTGCAGGGGCCCCGCTCGAAGACCGCCGCGGAGAACCGGGTGTGGCCGCGGCTCGGCGCGCAGGTCAACTCGATGACGCTGGGCCCCGAGGTGGTGCTGGCCAACGAGCTGGAGATTCCGTGTGCCGGGCTGGTGGTGGGGCACAAGTACTCGATCCCGGACCGCGACCCGCCCGAGCGGGAGGCCCTCTCCACCACCCTCGACCGGGCCCGCGACGAGCAGGAGCGCATTGTGACGACGTTCCTGACGGAGGGCGCCCCGGTGGACTTCCCCAACACGATTTATCGGTTTGAGGACGACGGGTGAACCTCCCGGCGCGTCGGGCACGCCTCGCGGAGGCGGGGTCGGCTCGGGAGGCACACTCGTCGCGCGGATCCGCAACACGCCCCGGTCCCACCCGTGTCGTCCTCCGGTTCAATGACCTGTCTTCCCGGCCCCCGGCTTCCGATGTCCGACTCGCTCGCCTCAACTGTGCTCATCACCGGCGCCAACCGCGGCCTTGGCCTCGAGTGGGTTCGCCGGCTGGTCGGCCGCGTCGACCGCCTGTTCGCCACCTGCCGCCGCCCGGGCGACGCCGACGATCTCGAGGCCCTGGCGGACCGGCATCCCGATACGGTCGACCTCCTTGCCCTCGACGTCGGCGATCCGGCCGCCATCGACGCCGCCGCCGACCGCGTGCGACGCGAGACCGGCGCGCTGGACCTGCTCCTCAACAACGCCGGCATCAACGGGGGCGGAAGCGGCGATCGCTTCGGCACGGTCGACGCGGACACGATGACGACCGTGCTCCGGGTGAACGCGGTGGGCCCGCACCTCCTGACACAGGCCGTCGCCGATCTGCTCCGGGCCGCCGAGGACGGCGCCACGGTCGTCAACGTCACCTCGCAGCTGGGATCCATCGCCCGCACCTCGGACGGCGGCTGGCACAGCTACAAGGCCAGCAAGGCCGCCCTCAACATGTGCACCCGCCTGCAGGCCGGGGCGCTCAAGGACGACGGCGTGGTCGTCGTGGCGATGCACCCGGGCTGGGTGCGCACCGACATGGGCGGCCCGAACGCCCGGCTCTCGACGGAGGAGGCGGTCTCCGGCATGCTCGACGTGATCGAGGGACTGTCGCCGGCCGACGCGGGCCGCTTTCTGGCGTACGACGGGGAGGAGCTCCCGTGGTAGCGGGCCCGGAGGCCCCGCAGACATTCCTTCGCTCCGTTCCCCGTGCGGAACCGTCCGGCGACCATCCCTTTGGGATGTTTCTCACCCGTTTGGTATCATCTCGATGTCGCGGCGCCGTTTTCGCCGCGAGCGTTCGTGCAGAATCCAACCGCCCCACCGTTCATGTCCAACTTGCTCTCCCTCCGCGCCACAACGTCCGCCTTCGTCGACCGCCTCCGCGAGGAGAACGCGTCGATGCTCCTGCAGGCCGCCGGGGTCGCGGGCTTTGCCCTGCTGACGGCCCTCGGGGCCCAGATTCAGTTTCGAATCTATCTGTGGGAGGTGCCCATCACGCTCCAGACCGCCGCGGTCTACGCGAGCGGGCTGTACCTCGGGTGGCGGAACGGCCTCCTGGCCCAGCTCCTCTACCTGGCTCTCGGGCTGTTCCTTCCTGTCTTCGCGGGGGACGGCTACGGCCCGAGCTATCTCTTCGGGGTCGTCTCGGCCGGATACCTGCTGTCCTACCCCGTAGCGGCGGCCGTGATCGGGGCCCTATCGAAGCGGTGGAAGACGTTTTCCGGGGGCACCCTCGCGATGGTCGTTGGGGCCGTCATCGTGTTCACTGGAGGGGTCGTGTGGCTCCACTACGCGGCCGGTCACGCCACGTGGTTCGAGTCGATCGACAAGGGCTTTCTCCGCTTCGTGGCGATCGACGTCCTGAAGGTGTTGGCGGTCGGTCTGCTGTACACCGGGACGCGTACCCTCGACCGGTATCTGCGCTGAGTCCGCGCACCCCCACGAGAACGGGGCCTCCCCCGCAGATGGACCCCCGCGCCGGGCGTCCCGACTCCTCCTCCGTCCGTCCCGTCCCCTCAGCGAGACCTCGGAGCTTTGGGGGGCGTCGGTCCGGACGCGGGGCTGATCTCCGTAGGCGCCCCGATCGGTACGCCGGAGCAGATCGTCAAACTCCCCGATGCCCTGCGGGTCCCGTTCTCCCGGCACCCAAGGCGGCTCCGGGAGGAGCACGGCCCGCGACACCTCGACGCTCCGTTCCAGACCCGGGCACCGCAGGGGCAGACGAGCGGGGAGCGGCCGGAGGACGAGTCCGACCGGCAGTCGGAGCCGACTGCCACCGAGGAGACGTCATCGGGCCGATCTGCGTCGCTGCGGAGGTACGCCGAGGAACCGCAGTGCCGGCCTCTCGGCGGCGCGCGACCGGACGGGGCCCGCTCGGCCGAGGATCGCGGAAACGGAGGGCGGTAGGATCATTCCCGCTGGAGGCCTCCCGGACGGCCCTCGCCGCGCGGGAATGCACTACAGGTCGTCGAGATCGACCTCATCTTTTATTGCCTTATATGTCTCCCACGATATCAGGACAGCGTGGGGTTCATTGTTTTTCTGGATCAGAATTCCATTGTTCGTGCTCTGCACGTGATCGATGAGATCGGAGGTCTCTGAGCGGAGCTCCGTGATCGTCGCGACGGAGTCAACACCTTCGGTATTGTACATTGGCGGAGAGGAAGAAGTCGGTGAGGGAGCTGGATAGAAACACTCCGGAAAAATAACCCGCACTAAATGTTCGTCTCCGCTCTACGGGAAGGTCCTTCCGTGGGGCGTGTTAACGTAATATTTCTGCAAGGAAAAAGGGGAAGAGAATGAGGAGGGTTCCTGCAAGCATCTCGCCCGGCTATATACGCAGCCTGTGACCGACGAGTCATGTCGACGTCCCTTCTCGCGACCTACGGCACTCTGATGCAGGCCTTCGACGCGCAGGCCCGACCGGGGCCTGCACGCGAGGAGCCCGAGTGCCCCCGGAGGTCGTGTGAGTCCGGCCGGGCCGGAGGGGATCAGACGGCCGCCCGGGCATCGAGATCGTCGTAGACGGCCTCGGCCTCGTGCCGCAGCGCCGCGGGCAGTGCCTCGGCGTCGACCGAGTGGGTGCGCGGCGGTCGGAGGGCGTCGGCCTGGGTCGTGAGCAGGTCGGGGGGAAGCCCCAGCGCCTCCTCCAGGGCCGACAGGGCCCGCTCCGGGGCCTCCGTGAGCCGGCGGTAGGAGACCAGCACCGCCGTGTCCGGGGCGTGCTCGAGGACGAAGCGGTAGGCGGCCGTCCAGTACCGGAGCCAGAAGGCGAGCGTGTCTGGGTCACCGGGGGACGCCTCGAGCCAGCCGCCGAAGTTGACCGGCTTCAGGCTCCGCCCAAACTCGTGGTGCCCGATCGCCGCCATGTACTCGCGGACGAAGTCGTCCTCCTCGTGGAGCCGCTGGAACCGCTCGTGCTGCCGACGCATCGAGGCGGCCTGCTGGACCGGCGCGCGGAACGGGATGAGGAAGGTGCCTTGCTGGAGCCCGGACGGGGGCGCGGCGAGGCGGGCGATGTTGAGGTTGTTCTTCGACAGGTAGCGCCGGGGCCCGTCATCCTCGTCGCGGTGGAGGGCGAGCATTTTCCGCATGTGCGTGTCGAAGAACGCGTCGAACGTCGAGTTGCGGTCTCCCTCGCGCCAGGGACGGATGTGGTCGTCGCGGTAGTGGTCGGGCCAGAAGTGCTTCCAGATCATTTCCTCGAAGGCCTCGGGGCTGCGGCTGGAGACCGTGAGGCCGTCGCCGTGGGCCCGCTCCCGGGCGGACTCCTCGGGGGCGGTGCCTCCGGAGATCCGCCGCCAGAGCAGCGGGGCCAGCACGAAGGGCATGTCGCGGTAGGTGTGGGTGGCGAAGCGGCCGGTCCGCCACAGCAGGCGCAACAGGATCGTCGTGCCGGCCCGGGGCAGCGAGGACACAAAGACCGGGGCCTCGACCGAGACGGCCTGAAGGGCGTCCCGGTAGAGCGATTCCTCGACGTCGGCGAGGGTGCGCTGCGCGAGCGGGAGCCGGAAGGCGGCGCGGTGCAGCAGGCGGTCGGTCCAGCCGTAGCGGTCGTCGAAGTCCATGGTCAGAGGGGCAGCCGAACGATCATGAGCGAGGTGGACGGCGGGGTGTCAGCGCAGCCGCCGGACGAGCAGGTAGCCGGCCGTGCCCACGACCACCGTGCCGAGGAGAACGTCGGGCCGCTCGAGGGTGGCCCACACGTCGGGGAGGGAGGCGACGCCGCCCCGATCGAGCAGCCAGACGACCCCGAGGGGCAGGCCGAGGGCCAGGACGCTCCCGCCCCCGAGAACGCCCAACAGCACGAAGAGGCGCCGGGCGTGGGCCTGCAGGGCCTCCTCCTTCGCGCGGTCGGCCATCGCCTCGTCCCGCACGACGGCGAGGCAGTCCCGCCCGCGGCGGCCGACCTCCCGGGCGTAGGCCGGAAGGCGGAAGAGGTGCAGAAGGGCGGCAAAGGCCACCACCACGAAGCGGCAAAGGCCACCACCACGAAAAGGGCCCACAGTAGGCTCATTCGCCGGTGGGCTCCGCGGCGGCCTCCGTCTCCTCCCCGAAGAAGTGGAGGTAGAGCCGCTTGAGGGGGTACCACACGAAGCCCAGCAGGGCCGCCAACAGGGCCCCGAGGGCGGCCAGGACGGCCCCAATGCCGGAGATGACGCTGCCGGGGCCCCCATAGGCGAGGGCCGCGTCGGGGGCGAGCAGCAACAGGGCAACGGTCAGGAAAAGCAGGGTCACGGTGGTGCGCATGGGAGCGTGTAGGCGATTACGGGCGAGGCGGCGACCGGGCAGGGTCGACCGACGCGCAGGGCCAGTCGGCCACCTCCGCCCGGGTCAGAGCGTAGCGGGCCCTGCCCGTGACGAAGGGCACGCGGGTCGCGTCGTAGGACCGGTGGATCCATTCCCCGACCGTGCGCCCGTCTGGGCACCCTCGACGACCCGTCCGGCCCGGGATTCGGTAAGGAGGTTGTTTTCGTGGTCCAGGGGCTTTCAGCGTCCCGCCGTGGCCGTGTGTAGCGGATCGGGGCGCGGCGTCGGAAGCCAGACCGCGACCGAGTCGGTGGCGGGGCGGAGGGCTACAATTCGGCTCCCCCCCAGCATGGTTCCGCGCGGCGTTGGGTCCTGGTTGTTGTCGAACACGCCGATCCACCCGCCGCCGACGAAGTCCGGGTCGTGCTGGTGGATGAACGGGCGGGTCGCGTGCCACTTCACCCGGCCGGAGCGCGGGTCGAACACGAACACGAGGCTGGGGTGGCGGAGTGACACCAGCAGGTCGCCGGCCGCGAACGACGGGTAGGCGTCCGCCCTCGCGGCGCCGAGCGGCTCGACGTCGTTGAGGTGCGTGGGGTCCTTGGGGATCGTCTCCGGGTAGGGGGAGAGGGCCTCCACGAGGTACCGCTCCAGGTCGTTGGCGTAGAGCACGTCCAGCACATTGATCCGGTCGAGCACCGTCCCGTCCGGGGCGACGTGGAGGATCCGGTCGAGCCAGACGGGCTGCTCAATTCCCGGGTAGCCGTCGGGGTATCGCGCGCTTCCGCGGCGCCGCTCGGCGCTGACCCCGGGAATCCAGAACGTGCCGTCGTCGGTCCGGGCAATCGAGTGGTGGCTCTTCTCCGTCACCGTCCACTCGACGGCCCCGCAGGCGTCGACCCGGGCGGTGCCCACGTAGTCGAGGTTGAGGAGCAGGTCGCCGTCGGGGCGGAGGTGCGTGCCGTGGATCGCCGCGCGGAGCGGATGGGCCTGGAGGGCAGCCGAGTCCGGGAAGAGCTGCCCGCGGTCGAGGGCCCACGTGTGCACCGTGCGGCCGCGGCGGTCGAGGAGCTTGGCGGCGACGCCGAGTTCCTCTTCGGCGCCCCCGGTCCAGTAACTGGCCACGAGGGTGAGCCCCGGCTGCATGCGGGCCGGCTGGGGCGCGCGGGCCCCCTGGCGGTCGTAGATCCTCGGGCCGACCAGTCGGTCGGCGTACGGCGTGGGGCGCCAGCGCTGGACGAGGGCCTTGGCCTGATCGGTGACCCGGACCAGGCCCTCGTACGGCGGCCACTCCCACGCGCCGACCGCCACCCCGTACAGGAACGAGAGGAGGGCCACCGAGAGGACGAACCAGCCTTTCTCGACCGCAGAGAGCCGCACGGAGGGAGGCGGACAGGAGCAGAGAGACGACGCATCGGGCCTGCAACCTAGGGACTCCCCGCCGGACTCTCCAGGTCGAGGCCGAGACAGAGAAGAGACGCGGGCAGTGACGTTGACGGGCGGGTCCCGTCAGGCCCACCGATGGGCCGTGTGGCCCTGTTATACATAGAAACGCCCCTCAAATCGCCGTTTGCAGGCGCTGAGGGGCGTTTTTTGTAGCTGTCGCTCGGTGCCCGAGAGAGGACTCGAACCTCCACGTCCTTGCGGACACGTGACCCTGAATCACGCGCGTCTACCAATTCCGCCACTCGGGCATACCGTCGAGTGGACTGTGAAATACGACGCGGGACTGCCGGGTTGTTCCTTGAAGAAGGCGAAAGCCCACGGAGCGCCGCGGTGGCCGTTCGCACTCGGGCAGGGCAATAATTACATTGGAGGCGCACCTTCTCTTTCTGCCCCGACGCGCTCCGCTCCATGCCCTCCGTTTCGCGATCGCTGCTGGGCCTGCTGGCCCTGCTGCTCCTGTCGGCCGCCCCCACACAGGCCCAGTACGCCCGGGACTCCCTCGCCTTCGACCTCGAGCACGTCTTTGAGTTGGAGTACGCCACCGACCCGCAGATTGCCCCCGGCGGCGAACAGGTGGTCTACGCCCGCACCTCGATGGACAAGACGGAGGACCGCCGCGTCAGTCGCCTCTGGGTCGTCGGGGCCGACGGTGAGGGCCACCGCCCGATCACCGACCCCGAGACGAATGCCTCTCGGCCCCGCTGGTCTCCGAGCGGCGACCGGGTCGCCTACGTGGCCTCGGGCGAGGGGGAGGGCGCCGAGATCTTCGTCCGCTGGATGGACTCCGGGCAGACCGCCCGCCTCACGCAGCTCGAGCACGCGCCCAGTGGCCTTTCCTGGGGGCCGGACGGAGAGCGGCTCGCCTTCACGATGTTCGTGGAGGCCCCGGCCGAGCCGTTTGCGGAGATGCCGAGCCCCCCGGAGGGCGCCGACTGGGCCGAGCGCCCCGACGTCATCACGCAGACCCACTACCGCTCCGACGGCGGCGGATACGAGGAGAAGGGGCACACGCAGGTCTTTACGCTCCCGGCCGCCGGAGGCACGCCGCGCCAGATCACGACCGCGCCCTATGACCACGGCGGCACGCCCGTCTGGACCCCCGACGGCGAGACGCTCCTCCTGAGCGCCAACCGGCACGCGGACTGGCGCCTCGATCCGCTCAACACGGAGGTCTACGCGATCGACGTAGCGACCGGATCGGTGACGGCCCTCACCAGTCGACAGGGCCCGGACGGGGACGTGGCGGTTTCGCCCGACGGCGAACGGGTCGCCTACACCGGCTTCGACGACCGCGAGCAGGGCTACCAGGTCACGAAGCTCTACGTCAAGAACCGGGACGGGGGCCCTCCGCGCCTCCTCACGGAGGGCTTCGGCCGGGACGTCCAGAACCCGACGTTCACGGCCGACGGCGAGCACATCGTTTTCCGGTACGACGACGAGGGGACGACCAAGATCGGCCGCGTGTCGCTGGACGGCGACCGGTCGGTCGTCGCCGAGAACGTGGGCGGCACGAGCATCGGCCGGCCCTACACCAGCGGGAGCTTCAGCCTCGCGTCCACCGGCCGCGTGGCCTATACCCACGCCACGACGCAGCGGCCGGCCGACGTGGCGGTGGCGCAGGCCGGACAAGAGGCGCAGGCGGGGCAGGAGGCGCAGGTGCTCACGTTGCTCAACGACGACCTCTTCGATCAGGTGCGGCTCGGCTCGGTCGAGGAGTTTACCTACACGTCGTCCCACGACGGCCGGACGATCGAGGGGTGGATCGTGACGCCTCCGGGCTTCGACGCCGCGAAGGACTACCCCCTCGTCCTGGAGATCCACGGCGGGCCGTTTGCGGCCTACGGGCCGTACTTCTCGGCCGAGGTGCAGCTCTACGCCGCGGCGGGCTACGTCGTCCTTTACACCAACCCCCGCGGCTCGACCAGCTACGGGAAGGCCTTCGGCAACGCCATTCACCACGACTACCCGGGCCACGACTACGACGACCTGATGTCCGGCGTCGACGCCGTCCTTGAGCGGGGCTACGTCGACGAGGACCGGCTCTACGTGACCGGCGGCAGCGGGGGCGGCGTCCTGACGTCCTGGATCGTGGGCCACACCGACCGCTTCCGCGCGGCGGTGGCCGCCAAGCCGGTCGTCAACTGGTACAGCTGGGCGCTGACCACCGACATCTACCCCTACGGCGTCAAGTACTGGTTTCCCGGCATGCCCTGGAACCACCGCGACCACTACATGGACCGCTCGCCGCTGGCCTACGCCGATCAGGTGTCCACGCCCACCATGTTCATGACGGGCACGGAGGACTACCGCACGCCGATGTCGGAGTCGGAGCAGTTCTACCAGGCCCTCAAGCTGCGGGCGGTGGAGACGGCCCTCGTACGGGTGCCGGGGGCCTCCCACAGCATCGCGGCCCGGCCCAGCCACCTCGCGGCGAAGGCGGCCCACGTCCTGGAGTGGTTCCAGCGGCATGGGGGCCCGACGCCGTCCGAGTAGGAAGAGAGGGGGGCACGGCGATCGCGCCTTGACGTCCGCACGCCAACGCGACCCCGAAGTAGGGGGGCGGCCCTTCCACGCTCCCGCGTGCCTGCTCGCCCTCTCTGTCCGGACAGAACCCCATCGGTCAACGGCCAGTGAGCCGCCGTCCCTCGGTCCAGGCGCCACGATCCGCCCGCCCCGAGCGAGGGAAGCGGAGAGGAGGATCCCGCGTCCCGGCCCTTCGTACAGGCTCCTCGTATGCCTCTTTTTGGACCAGTCCCCTCGTCGTCAATGCGGTTTCGCCTCCTTC
>JBDGQP010000111.1:0-2043 GCA_042218975.1 Salinibacter sp. | reverse complement strand
CGGGCCTTCCGCCAGGCCCTCGAGGCCGGCACGCGGACCCGCTCCGGCGCCCCGGGGCCGAACTACTGGACGAACACGGCCACGTACGACCTGTCGGCCACCGTCGACCCGAGCACCAACACGCTCCGCGGCTCGGGCACGATCCGGTACCGCAACAACTCGCCGGATACGCTGCGGCGCCTCGCGGTGCACCTCCGGCAGAACATCCACAAGGAGGGGGCCCTCCGGAACCGGCCGGCCGAGGTGACGGGCGGCATGACGCTCGACCGAATTGACCTCGGCGGGGCCGACACGCTGCGCCGCGTCCGGTCGCAGCGGCAGCTCCGGCGCCTCGGGCAGGGCTACGTCGTGCAGGACACGCGCCTCATCGTCTTCCCGCCCGAGCCCCTGCCGCCGGACACCACCGCGACGCTGACCGTGGACTGGCACTTCCGCATCCCGGGGGCCGACAACTTCCGGATGGGACAGGACGGGGAGGTCTACTACCTCGCCTACTGGTACCCGCAGATGGCCGTCTACGACGACGTCAACGGGTGGACCGCCCAGCCCTACCAGGGCGACGGCGAATTCTACATGGGCTACGCCGACTACAACGTCTCGATCACCGTCCCCGAGGGCTGGCTCGTAGGGGCCACCGGCACGCTCCAGAACGCCGACGCGGTGCTCACCGACTCGGTGCAGGCCCGGCTCGATCGGGCCCGACGGGGCGACTCCGTCGTGCGGGTGGTGGACAGCACCGAGCGGGGCGCCGGCACGGCGACCGTGGCCGCTGCGGACGACAGTACCCTCACCTGGCAGTTCCGGGCGGAGCGGGTGCGCGACTTCGCGTTTGGCACGTCCGACGAGTTCGTGTGGGACGCCACGACCGCCGAGACCGGCGCGGGCCCCAGCATGATCCACGCCCTCTACCGGCCCGAAAAGGAGACCTGGCGGCGCTCGGCGGAGTTTGCCCGCTTCTCGATCGAGCACCTGTCGGAGATGATCCTGCCGTACCCGTACCCCCACATGACGGCCGTCGAGGGGCCGATCGGGGGCGGCATGGAGTTTCCCATGATCACGCACATCGGCGACCCGACCTCCGACGAGGCCCTCTTCGGCGTCACCTACCACGAGATCAGCCACATGTGGTTTCCGATGGTGGTGGGCACCAATGAGAAGGCCTACGCGTGGTTCGACGAGGGCACGACCACCTTCAACGAGACGGAGGGGCGCGACGACTTCTTCCCCGACCAGAACGCCTGGGCCCGCTCCGAGCACTACTACTTCCGCCTCGCCCGGGCGGTGCAGACTCCGTCGATGCGCCACGCCGACCGCTACCCGGTCGACGGCCCGGCCCGGTACGTGGCCTCCTACGACAAGCCCGGCGTCATGCTGCACGCCCTGCGCGGCATCCTGGGGGAGGAGACCTTCTTCAAAGCCTACCGCACCTTCGCCGAGCGGTGGGCCTACAAGCACCCGACGCCGCACGACTTCTTCAACACGTTCGAGGACGTGGCCGGGCGCGAGCTCGACTGGTTCTGGCGCGGAACCCTCTACGAGACCTGGACGATGGACCACGCCGTCCCGTCCGTCGAGCAGACCGACAGTGGGCCCGTCGTGACGGTGGTAGACCGGGGCCGGCTGCCGATGCCGGTGTTCCTGAAGGCCACCTACGCCGACGGCCGCACGGTCGAGCGCCGCGTGGGCGTCGAGCCCTGGCTCAACGGCAAGCGCCGCGTCGAGGTGACCCTGAAGCCCGGCACCGTCGAGCGCGTGGTCCTCGACCCGGACCGCGTCCTGCCGGACCTCACCCTCGGAAACAACACGTGGACGGCCGGCGACGCGGCCGCCCCGTCGAGCCCGTGAGCAGGGCGTCAACGCTCTCCCCCGAGGCCGGCCGCCGCGCCCACGGTGTACGAAGATGCCCTGAACAGTCCCCCCTCCCGCGGAACCTGGGCCTGTGAGGGCATGTTCGCACTTCTGCGTCTCGGAAAAAAGTCCCTACTTTTCATTCCTCGGTAGCTCAACGGTAGAGCATGCGGCTGTTAACCGCAGGGCTGCTGG
>JBDGQP010000110.1:0-9844 GCA_042218975.1 Salinibacter sp. | reverse complement strand
CTGCAGCTTCAACTGGTCCGTTGTGCAAGCGGGCTCTGGACGGACATCGTCCGTCCATACCTAACGTTGGAAATTGGAACGGTGGCAAACTGCCATCGCCAAAAGATCGTTTGAAGCTGCACTAGCCCTTGAACAGCGCGACGTGACTGCCATCGATGTCGACGAGGACGTGTCACGGGGCGTGCGCGACTCATCCCCAATTGTGGATAACTTCGGGTCGACTCCAGGGGGGATCCCGAACGGCCCCAATAACAGCATTCAATCCCCACCCGATGCCCGTCCAGCGCCCCGAGAGGCACCCAACCGGCATGTTCTGTTATTGTCCGGGTCCGAAACCCCGTGTGCATAGCCTGTGGATAACTCCTCTCGTCGTGTAGATC
This sequence comes from Salinibacter sp., assembly GCA_042218975.1. Taxonomy (GTDB): domain Bacteria; phylum Bacteroidota; class Rhodothermia; order Rhodothermales; family Salinibacteraceae; genus Salinibacter. The sequence continues at coordinate 9,464 of JBDGQP010000110.1, read as the reverse complement.
CGGAACGGGGAGACTCGCTGTCTCCTAGTGCTGTTATTGTCGTCCGTCCACACGCCGACCTCCCACTCGGTGCGGACACGGTGCGGGGTTACGGCTGTCCCGGGACCGACGAGACGACGGACCCTGCGGACGCGACGCCGCCCAGTCCCGTTTTCCTCCCCTCTCCAGGACCATCCCTCCGAAGTACAGGGGCGGACCCCGGATCCGTACAGGTTCGTCGTCGATCGACGGGCGTACCGGATGAGACCTCACGCCTCGTGCCCCGGAGCGTGTGGGGCGCGGGCGGGGGCGTCACTCAGGAGAAGACGGAGGTCTGGTGTCGGGCGAAGACCAGCGTCGGCACCGCGAGGCTGTAGGCGTCGACGCCGTACGTCTGCACGAAGCGGGCGAGGGCGACGCCGCCGGGCAGGCCTGCGATTCCGCCCGCCGCCAGCCCCAGCGCGAGGCCTCCCAGCACGAGGTGTCCGGCGAAGAAGGTCCACAGGCGCGGCCGGACCGGCGCGATGACAACCAGGAAGAGCCCCGGCAGCAGAAACGTGACCCCGGCCGGAGCGCGGTACCGGACGCTGTTGTCGTCGGAGATCCGGACCCGAATCGTGTGCGCCGCGGGGCGGGCCGTCACGGCGGCCTCGGACTCGGCGACGCGCGTGAGCACCGGGGCGGCGGCGTGAGCGGTCCAGGCGGTGCGGGCGGGCGTCCACGCCCAGAGGTACGCCGCCAGCAGCAGCCCGCCGAGGGCGGCGCGGTGGAGCCAGGCGGTCATTCGTGGGGCGAGGGGAGAGGGGCGGAGGGCGTGCGGGAGTGGGTGATTCGAAACGGACCGGTAGATGTGAAACGAAGTCCGGGCGAGAATCGAGGATTGAGAGTCGGGGGCGACAAGCCGTCGCGGTCCGGCGCCCACTCCCCATTCCCCACTCCCCATTCCCCACTCCCCATTCAGGATGGAGACACGGCGGGGGCCTGGTCGGGCGGCGGGTCGGCGGGCGACTCGGACGAAGCTGCGGGGGCACCGCCGTAGTGGGCCCACGCCACCCAGAGGGCAAAGACGACGACGTAGAAGATGGTGGTGAGGCCGAAGCCGTGCAGCGGCTCGAACGCCGCGGGCCAGTACCGTTGCGTCAGCAGCATGGCGACGACCCGGCCGACGTTCGTCGCGTAGATCGCAAGCACTCCGAGCGGGATGAACCAGGCCCGCCGCCACGTACGGCCGGGGTAGGCGAGCACGAAGCCCACGAACAGGCCGAGCGTCGAGAGCCCGTTGCAGCCGTTGGCGATGTAGACGCCCCGGACGTCCGGCAGGGCCAGGGTGCGTCCCTCGACGAGCGCCTCGAGGCCCATCCCCTCCATCAGCGCCCCGGCTACCGACGCCACGTTCAGGGACAGCCAGCGGTCGATCGTCCCGTCCGGCAGCAGCCACAGGTCGTACAGCATGTACCAGACCCCGTAGAAGGCCAGCACCTTCGCGACGAAGACAGCGACGCGCCGGCGGGAGCCCGACAGCAGAGAGGCGGTCCCGGGCGGCATGACATCGTGCGGCTCGATGAGGAATCTGAGGACGAGCATTTAACCTTCCGGTCTCCTCGACCGTTCCGGCCCGGTGTTCGAGGGGCGATGGGCGAGAGGCGGCAGGCGAGGATCGAGGATCGAGAGTCGTGCGGGGCCGAGGCGCGCCGGAAACCGCCGTCGGCTGCGTGCCGCACTCCGCCCCCTGCACTCCCCATTCGGCGTCCACGGACCGCGCTCGGTGGTTTTCACCGTCCAGGGACGAGATTCCCGAAAGACCGGCCCGATTCGGGGCCCTCCGCGGAACGGACCGGGGCGCGGCGCATAGAGCGGGTCGATTGACTGCCTCGATAACACCTTCATTTCATGATGTGTGCTGTGGTTTCGTATCTCCCCACCGTGTCGCCGTCGCGGGTCGCCCTGGGCTGCCTGCTCCTCGCGGCGGCCGTGGGGACGAGCCCGGCCCTCGGCCAGGCGTTCGGGCGGGTCGAGGAGACGAAGTCGAACGTGGCCTATTTCTACCACGCACGGCCGGGCGAGGCCACCGTGCAGATCTCGGTGTGGGGCACGGTCCCGCGGCCCGGCATCTACGAGATCCCGGATACGACGGACCTCGACAAATTGCTGACCATGGCGGGCGGCGCGCCGCTGGAGCCCCGGACGGAGGGCCAGAAGGACGCCACGATCACCGTACAGGTGTACCGGCCCGAGCAAGAGGGGCGCTCGCAGATCTTCGAGGCGCCGTTGGAGCGAATGTTGCAGGGAGATGTCTCTTACCCGGCCCTCCGCGATAACGACATCGTCGTCGTCGAGACGGTGCAGCCGAAGCAGCCGTTTGGGTGGCGGGACGTCCTATCGGTCGCGTCGGCTCTCGGCTCGGTCACCCTGCTCGCCATCCGCGTCTTTGCTCAGGTATGAGGGGCGGGCTCCCCCTTCCCCCTGTTCGTCTCTCTCCACAATCCCAATTCCGGCCGGCCCATGCCCTCCTCGCACGCTCCGTCCCCCAACGGTTCTCCCGAGACCAACGGGCACGGCTCGGTCCACGACCTGCTGTACGGGGACACCGCGCCCCGCCGGTCCTCGCAGCTCCACGACCTGATCGAGACCCTCTGGAGCGGGAAGTGGATCATCCTCGGCGTGCTCGTGCTCGTGGTGGCGGCGGCGGCGATCTACACGTACAGCCTGCCCACCACGTACCGCACCTCGAGCCTTCTGCTGGTAGATCGCAACTCGCAGACCTCCGTCCTTTCCGGGCTCGGGCAGGGGCGCAGCTCCCCGTTCCTGCGGCGGGACCAGACCCTCCAGAACGAGCTCCTCATCCTCCGCCAGTCGCGGACCATCGCGCGGCGGGTGGCCAAGCGGCTTCAGAAGATGGGCACGCATCCGGACACCGGCGCGCCGCTGCAGATCCTGCGGGGGCCCAATGGGGAGCGCCGTTCGACGACGGCGGTCGCGGGACGGGTGCAGGGGATCACCAGCGCCCAGCCCAGCGGGGAGGAGACCGATGCCCTCTACATCTCGGCCACGAGCAACCACGCCTACGAGGCGGGCCTCGTGGCCAACCTCTACGCGAAGGAGTACATCCGGCGGACCCGCGAGAAGAGCCGTGAGGACCTCAAGGCCTCCCGCCAGTTTCTGGAGCAGCAGGCCCAGGCGCTCAAGAAGGACCTGGAAGCCGCCGACGCGAAGGTCGAGAACTACGTGCAGACCCACGAGGCAGTATCGCTTGACCAGGCCTCCAGCCGGGTCGTCGGCCGGATCTCGGACCTGGAGGCCCGCCGCAGCGAGCTGAAGATCAAGCTCGACATGAAGCGGGCGGCCCTCAAAGACCTCGAGACGGCGCTGGCCGACGCAGAGCCGCGGCTCGCCGAGCGCCTCTCCTCGAGCCTCGACAAGCGCCTTCAGCGTGTTCAGAAGGAGAAGGCCGAGCTCGAGGCGCGAATCGACGCCGTCGAGCGCCGCAACCCGGGGCTCAACGGCGGCGGCACCCGGGCCCGGGAGCTCCGGCAGATGCGCCGGCGGGCCGACCGGCTCCAGCGAAAGGCCGATTCCCTCGCCCGGGCGTACGTCGACCAGTCCTTGCGGTCGGGTGCGGCGGAACAGCCGGGCGCGGCGGAGGGCGGGAAAGGCGGCACGGCCGGCGTCGGCGCCGTGATCCAGAAGCGACAGCGGGCCTCCCAGCTCCGCATCGACATTCGGGGGCTGGAGGCGCAGCTCGACGTCGTAGACCGGCGCCTGGCCGAGCAGCGGTCGAAGCTGAAGTCGATCCCCAGGCAGTCGATGGAGCTGGCCCAGCTGCAGCGCGAGCGGCGCTCGACGGAGAAGATCTACAGCTTCGTGCAGGAGAAGCTCCAGGAGGCTCGCCTCGCGGAGCAGTCCGAGATGGGGTACGCGGAGATCATCCGCCCGGCGGGCCCCGGCCGCCCGATGGGCCCCGACACGCGCCAGAACCTCATGCTGGCCCTCGTGCTGGGCCTCGTGCTGGGCGGCGGGCTCGTGGTGCTGCGCGAGCAGCTCGACACGCGGATCCACCAGCCCGCCGACCTCCGCGACCACGGCCACTCGGTGATCGGGGCGGTGCCGTCGATGACCCCCCTCATCGACAACGAGTTCGACGGGCAGAAGACCGTTACGATCGACGGCCAGGCTCTCCACACCACCCTCGCTATGGTCGTAAGCCCCATGTCGGCCCCGGCCGAAGCCTACCGGCGCGTCCGCACGAACCTCCAGTTCGCCCGGCCGGACGACGCGGTGCGGACCCTCGCCGTCAGTAGCCCCGGCAAGGGGGCGGGCAAGACCACGACCTCGTCCAACCTCGGCCTCGCGCTCGCCAGCGCCGGGGAGCGCACCGTGATCGTCGACGCCGACCTGCGCCGCCCCTGGCTGCACAACCTCTTCGGCGTGGATCAGGAGCCGGGCCTCTCGACGACGCTCTACGAGGACGCCCCGTCCCTCGACGCCTTTGCAACCGACATCGACCACCTCTCCGTGATCCCGGCGGGGGCGGAGGTGCCCAACCCCTCCGAGCTGCTCGGCTCGACGCGGATGAAGGCCTTTCTCGGGCGGCTCGAGGAGCAGTTCGACTACGTGATCGTGGACACCCCGCCGGTGCTCCTCTTCAGCGACATGCTGGGGCTCGCCCCGCACTGCGACGGCACCCTGCTCGTGGCGCGGGCCGAGGAGACCGACGGCCATGCGTTCGACCACACCGTCGAGCGCCTCCGCGACGTAGGCGCCGACCCCGTCGGCTGTGTCCTCAATGCGTTCGACGCCTCCTCCGTCCTCTACACCGACGGCTCGAACTACGGCTACACCTACGCCTATCGTCGCCTGCAGGACTACTACGAGGAGGACGACCGCACCCTGGCCCGGACGCGCATCAGCGACTGGTGGAACGGGTAGACCCTGGCGAGAGGCGAGTGGCGAATGCGGAGTTGTGGCCGTGCGAGGCGGCTGGACTCGACCGTGTGGGCGCGTTCGGACCGGGAGACGACGAGGGGCGAGAGTCGCAGGGGAGAGGTCGAGGGGCGGTCGTCCCGTGGAGACTGAACCGAGGGACGGAGCCTCCCGGGCCTGCTCTTTTGGTTGTGCCCGGAAGGAAAGGGCGAAAGGGCGCGTGGGAGTACGGGCGTACTGCTCCCCGATCCGCGATGTGCTACACTTCGGAACGCAAAATTGAGGTGGTGCCGTGATGAGGAGCGGCACGGGGCCGTGAAGGAGGGGCGCCATCGCTACATTCGGCGGTCCGCCGCGCTGGGAGTAAGGCCATCTCGGATGGCCACGACCGAGTACTCTCCGGAGTGACCGTCGACCGCCGTCTGCCGGCCCCCGGAGCGTTGGTTCGGTGCATCACCCAGCGAGCAAAGCGCCCCCGTACGTGCGCCTCGCCCACACCGATCGTGTCGGCGGCCACGGCGGCACCCCCGCACCCGTCCGCACACCGCCGGCGGCGGACGAACGGAGCGACGCGCAGGGCGTTGGTAGCCATCCGTCCTTAGGATGGGAAGAGCCCGGTACCGCCCCACGAAGAGAGCAATACGAAAACAGCGACCGCGTACGATGCCGAGCGTCTCGAAGGACGAACTGGAGCGGTACCGGGCCACGTGCCGCAAACGGGACGACGAGGCCCGGCGGCGTCAGACGCAGGCGCACCGGGACGCCCGCACGGCGGCCCGGCGGGCGGCGGCGATTCTCCGTGCCGAGTTTGGGGTTGGCCGGGTCGTGCTGTTCGGTTCGGTGGCTCGCGAAGCGTTTCTCGGCCCCCGCTCCGACATCGACCTGGCCGTAGAAGGCCTCTCGGCCCGCGACCACGCCCGGGCCGTGGACCGGGTGCAGGAGGCTTCGGAGGAGTGGCGGGTCGACCTCGTCCGAATCGAGCAGTGCTCGTCGTCGCTGAAAACGGATCTCTCTGCAGACGGGATCGAACTATGACGGAGGCCTACCGCGCCCTCGCGGGCCGTATTCGACGGGACCTCGACGACGTGCGCACGATCGCCGATCGGGCCCAGACCATCTGGCAGCGATACGAGGAGACGGACGACCCGTACTACGTCGATGCGGCCGCGCTGAATCTCCACGACGTATACGTGGGGCTGGAGCGGCTCTTTGAGGAGATTGCCCGCGAGGTCGACCGCTCGGTGCCGGAAGGGCCCCATTGGCATAGAACGCTGCTCGATCAGATGGCCAGTTCGATCTCGAGTACGCGGCCGGCGGTGCTTTCGAACGAGGTCCGACAGAAACTCGGGGCGTACCGGGGCTTCCGCCACGTTGTGCGCAACGTCTACGCGGTCGAATTTGACCCGGAACAGGTCGCTCCGTTGATGCGCCGATTGCCCGACGTGTGCGACGCCGTCGTCGGCGAACTGGACGCCTTTGCCGATACCCTCGAGCGGATTGCGGACGGCGACTCGTGACGGACGAGGACCCGGAAGCGGCCCGAGCGGTGCGTTGCCGGTTCGCAGGGGACACGTCCGTTCAGTAGAAGCTGAGGGGAATTCTCGCTCAGTGGCGCCTGACGGCAGTCGGGGCGGAACGAGGCCATACTTTCTTCGCGTGCCGTCCGCCTTTCAATCGAAGAACCGATTTCCAGCGACACGGATCGATGACATCTTTGCTGCGACGGGCCGGGGCAACCCTGCGCCACCGGGCCAAGCACTGGCTCGGCCGCCAACCGGCACTCTATCACGGGGTGTACCGCCTGCGCGACGGCTTCGCCGCCCGCCTGGTGACCGACGCGACGGACCTGTGCATCGAGGGCTTTCCGCGGTCGGCCAACAGCTTCGCCGTGGGGGCTGTCCAGCACACGCAGGACAAACCGCTTTCCATTGCCCATCACAACCACGTGCCGGCGCCCCTCCTGAACGCGACGCGTCGGGGCCTCCCGGCCCTCGTCCTCATCCGCGACCCGGTGGACACGGTGATCTCGAACCGGGGCCTGCAGCTCCAGATCGCGGCCCAGGAGGGAACGGAGGGGCCGCCGCACGTTCCGTACACCCGGCAGCTACGGACCTGGACCGCGTGGTACGAGCGCGTCTGGCCGGTTCGCGACCAAGTCGTCGTGGCGCCGTTCGAGGTCGTGACGGATGACTTCGGGACCGTCATCGACGCCGTGAACGACAAATTTCGGACCGATTTCGCGCGGTTCGAGCATTCGGCCGAGCAGGTGGAGGCCATTCGCTCGTCGTACGGGTACCACGCCCTGCCCACCGAGGAGCGAAATCGCCTCAAGACGCAGGCCCGCGAGCGGTTCGCGGCGGCGGTCGGGGCGGACCACCCCCTCGTTCGGGAGGCGCATGCCGTGTACCGGCGATTCGTGGAGGCGTCTTCTCTCCCGTCGGGTTCTTAACGGCGGTCGGGGGGGCGAGTGGAACGAGGTCATAACCCTACGTGCCGACCGCGGCGCTGGGAGCGAGGCGATGCCGACCGCTCTGGCCCGGCGGCGTATCAGTCCCGGATCGAACGACTCATTGCCGACATCCATGCACAAAGCAGGTTTGAGGCGTCTGTTTTCGCTCCCGAACCGCACTACACCATGGAACGCAGCGGTGACTGGATGAACCAGGCGCGCTCGGATCTGGACCATGCCCGGCATGATCTGGAAACTGAGTTCTACGAGTGGGCCTGTTTTTCAGCCCAGCAGGCGGCGAAGAAGGCCGTGAAGGCGGTCGTCCAGCATTTGGGCGGAGAGGCCTGGGGCCATTCTGTCGCGGACCTCCTCCGGGAACTGGCCGATCGGCACGACGTGTCCGAGGAGCTCCTCGACGGGGCCCTCGAACTCGATAAGTCATATATCCCCACCCGGTATCCCGACGCACATCCCTCCGGATCTCCCGGGGAACGATATACTCGTTCCGAGGCAGAACGACACATCGACCATGCCGAGCGAATCCTCACGTTCTGCGACGATCTCGTGGCCGACACGGACGCGTGAAGACATTCTTGCGACGATTCGGGAGGACCTGCCCAAGCTCCGGGACGCGCTGCCGGCGGTACGGGTGGTCCTGTTTGGCTCCCACGCCACCGGCCGCGCTACGGTGGCCAGCGACGTCGACCTGCTCGTCGTGTATGAGGGGCCGTCCCGAGCGGAAGCCTTTGCCACGGTGAAGAAGACCATTCCCGTACGGGGCCTGGAACCGCACGTGTACACTGTGGAGGAGGCGGCGAAGCAACAGGACCTGTTGGGGCGGATGACGCGAGACGGCAACGTGATCTGGGATCGGGATGCGTGATGCCGTCTGTTGGTCGGGCCCGTCGCCCTTCCCATCGCTATTTCGTGGCGTGTCGGTTTTCCGCTGCACCGCCAACACTCTCCGGTCCGAGCAAAACATGGGCTCGGCCGCCGGCCCCGGTTGTACCACTGGACGCACCGGCTCCGTGACGACTTCGTCGACCGCCTGGTGACCGACGAGACAGATCTTTGTGTCGAGGGCCGAGGGCTTTCCGCGCTCGGGCAACAGCTTTGCGGTGGGCACCGTCGACTACGCGCAGCCGGAGCCGCTGTCAATCGCGCACCACAACCACGTCCCGGCGCCCCTCCTGAACGCGGCGCGGCGGTCGGCCGACCGTGGATCGCCGTCGGAAGCCGTGCCGACCGGGGCCGTGCGAGGGGGAGGGCTTCGGCCCCGTCATCCCCGAAGCGGGTGTGCGGATGTCCGTGACCGATGCGCGTGGGGGCGGCGGCCGCGAGGCCGTGGTCGCCGGTACGTGACGGCACGTTCGGGGGCTCGTGGCCCTGCACTTCCTGCTGAGGACACGAATGCCCGCCAGGACGGAAGAACGGCCGCATCCACAATCCGGCACCTGGTTGCCCGCCCGTGGCGGTCGGATCGGGGGATGATTCCGGCGAACTGTTTGCTCCAGGGGATCCCTCTGCGGGAAGCGACGGCCGAGATACGGGGCCGGTGACCCATCCGACCGACGTGGCCTGAATTTTGCGCGGTTGCTCGCAGGGAGGCGAGTTGAGGGCGAATCGTCGGCGATCGGGTCCCCTGCGCCAGCATGTATTTCCGAATGGCAGGACGACCCGGTACGGCCGATGGTCCTTCGGGGGCGTCCAGGCACGGAGGCAGGTGGCCAGAGCACGACCGCCGACCGCAGGCCGCTGTTCCCCCCAAAGTCACGACCCCAATCGAATCCGACACTGAATGAGCACCTTTGCCGACCTACTCAGGTACCTGAAGATCTACCGCCGCTACCTCGGCCGGCGCATGTACCTGGTGTTCGGCCTCACCGTGGCGACGGCCCTCGCCCAGGGCTTCGGCATCACGCTGTTGCTGCCCCTGCTACGGGCCTCCAGCTCCGGCAGCGGGAACCCCGAGGACATGGGCACCGCCGAGCAGTACCTGCAGGCGATGCTGGAGACGATGGGCATCGCCGACTCGATGGTCGGCATTCTGGTATTTATCGCGGTGACGTTCGTGGGCAAGGGTCTGCTCCAGTTCGCGAAGGGCGGGTACCAGGGC
>JBDGQP010000011.1:0-7479 GCA_042218975.1 Salinibacter sp. | reverse complement strand
TGCCATCGTCACGTGACGCTCTGCCCTCAACGTGTGACATCAAAACAGTCTCTTAACGCCGAACGGTGGGCAAAGGGGCAGGCGAAGGTAAGGGCGCCGACGGCGGGGGCGGCCACGTGGGAGAGGCGCGAACCGTGGAGGGACGGCGGGCGTCGCTGCGTGCACCGAGCCCTCACCGGGCGTCAGTGCCGAAAGTGGCGGCGACCGGTGAGCACCATGGCGACGACGTGGGCGTTGGCCGCGTCGATGACGTCGTCGTCGCGAATGGAGCCGCCGGGCTGGATGGCGGCCCGGGCCCCCTCCACCGCGGCGGCCTCCAGGCCGTCGGCGAACGGAAAGAAGGCATCGGACGCTACCACGGAACCCTCCAGGTCAAGTTCCGACTTCGTTGCCTTTCGAACCGCCAACTCGGAGCTGTCGATCCGGCTCATCTGGCCGGCGCCCACGCCCAGCGTCGCCCGGTCCCGGGCGTACACGATGGCGTTGCTCTTAACGTGCTTGCAGACCCGCCAGGCAAAGGCGAGGTCGGCCCGCTCCTGCTCGGTTGGGGCGCGCTCGGTGGGCACGGCCCCGTCCTCGAGCTCGCCGGTCGTGTCGAGGGCCGGGTCGCGGGCCTGCACCAGCAGGCCCCCGAGGATGGAGCGGACGGCGGGCCGCGTCGAGGCCCGAGCGGGGGCGGTGTGGCGGACGACCCGACGCCGGTCGTTCTGTGAGAGGAAGTCCACGACGCCGGCCTCAAACTCCGGCGCGATCACGATCTCGGTAAAGATTTCGTCGATGGCCTCGGCCGTGGGCCGATCCAGGGCCCGGTTCACCACGACGATGCCGCCGTAGGGCGACTGCCGGTCGGTGGCAAAGGCCTGACGCCACGCCCCCTCCAGGGTGTCGGCGGTCGCGACGCCGCTCGGGTTCGTGTGCTTCAGGATGGCGCAGGTCGGGCCGGCGTCCCGAAACTCGTCGATCAGGAAGAGGGCCGCGCTGATGTCGTTGTGGTTGTTGTAGGAGAGGGTCGACCCATGGATCTGGTCGAAAAAGCGACCGGGCGTCCCGTAAAGGGCACCGTCCTGGTGCGGATTCTCGCCGTACCGGAGCGACTGGGCCCGCGGCAGCGACACCCGAAAGGAATCGGGCAGGGCGGAGTCGGCCTCTCCGTCGGCCGGCGCTTCGCTCGTCTCCTCGGTGAGATACTGGTGAATGGCCCGGTCGTAGGCGGCGGTATGGGCGAAGGCCTCGGTGGCCAGGGCCTCGCGGGTGGAGGCGGAGAGCGCGCCGTCGTTGGCCTCCAGCTCCTCGGCCACGGGGGCGTAGGCGTCCGGGGCGGTCACCACCCCGACCGCCGCGTGGTTCTTGGCGGCTGCACGCAGCATCGTCGGGCCGCCGATGTCGACGTTCGCCATCGCGCGGGCCCGGTCGGTGTCCGCCGCCTCGATCACTGCCTCGAAGGGATAGAGGTTGCAAACCACGAGGTCGATGGGCTCGTAGCCGCGGGCCTCGAGGGCCGCCATGTCGTCCTCGCGGTCGCGCCGGGCCAGCAGGCCGGCGTGGATGGCGGGATGGAGGGATTTTACGCGCCCCTCCAGCACCTCCGGAACGCCGGTCTCCGTCGCCACCTCGGTGACTGCCAGGCCGGCGTCCCGGAGCGTCGCCGCGGTGCCCCCGGTCGAAATCAGTTCGATCCCGAGATCGGTGAGGCGCCGGGCAAAGTCGACGATGCCCGTTTTGTCGTAGACGGACAGCAGGGCGCGGCGGACGGGCGGGGCGTCGGTCGAGGGCATCGAGGGGCGGGCAGGTCAGGAGTCAGAACGCGAGGGAGGAGCAGGGCGGTCGGGGGCGTCGATCTGTACGCGACGGCCGTCGAGGTGCACGCGATCTTCCGCGAAGAGGCGAAGGGCGTAGGGGTAGAGCCGGTGCTCCACCGTCTTGACCCGTTCGGCGAGGGCCTCCGGCGTGTCGTCGGCGTAGACGGGCACCGGCTCCTGCAGCACGACCGGGCCGTGGTCGTACTGCTCGTCGACGAGATGCACCGTGACGCCGCTCCAGTGTACGCCGTACTCGATCACGGCCTCGTGCACGTGCATCCCGTACATTCCCTGTCCGCCGAACGCCGGCAGGAGGGCGGGATGGACGTTCGTCATGCGCCCCCGGTAGGCGTCGACGACGGCCGGGGGGACCTTGACCATGTACCCGGCGAGGGCCACGAAGGTCACGTCGTGGGCCGCTAGCACGTCGAGCAGGGCCTGGCCGAACGACGAGGGGGCGTTGTGCTCACCGGGCGGCACCACGTGCGCCGGCACGTCGTGCTGTTCGGCCCGGGAGAGGGCCCCGGCCTCCAGGGTGTTGCTCACACAGCAGACGGGCGTGGCCGGGAGAGCGCCCTGCTCGATCGCGTCCAGGATGGCCTGGAAATTGGTCCCCCCGCCGGAGGCGAACACGGCGAGGCGCATTGGGGCCCGGTCGTCGGTCACGAACAGGAGGGCCAAGGTAGGACAGAAGACTTTAGGGAACGTACAAACTGAGGGTTTCAAGGGGGAAATGCCAGGTCGATCGGGGTCGGTCCTACGAAATGTGCGTGCAGAAGCAGCCGTCCGCTGCGGAGGCGGCCGGACGGTCTGCACGCAGCGGGCCTCTGGCCTCGTCGCCCCGGGTCCACGGTCCGGCTGTTGACTTTGCGAGGGGGCATAGATTGCTTTAGTACGTATATATACACACTTCCCCCCCATCGGTGATGACCCTCCTGCCCGCCATGCTCGGCGCTCTTCTCCTCGCCCCGCTCGTCGCCCCCGGGGGACCGGGGACTCCCCAGCCGGAGGCGGCGTCGGCGACCGAGGCATTTGGCCTCCCGACCGAGAAGTACGCCGTCGAGCGGGGGCAGGTGGCCCGCTACCAGACGTTCGCGGACATATTGACGGCCCACGGCGGCGCCTACCGGGACGCCGTTCGCCTGGCCCGGGCCGTCCGGCCGGCCTTCGACGTTCGGGACCTCCGGCCTGGGCAGTCCTACCGGGTGTACATCAATCCCTGGCTGCAGCGGGTCCGGTATCTCGTCTACCAGATCGACGCGGTGCACTACGTGGTCTTCGATGTGCAGCGTCCGGCGCGGAGCCGCGTCGGCCGCCGTGCGGTGAAGCGCGAGTGGACGGTCGTGCAGGACACCATCGACAACTCGCTCTACGAAACGCTCACGACCAACGACATCCATCCCAAGCTCGCCCTCCGTCTCTCCGAGGTGTTTGCCTGGCAAATCGACTTCTTCCGGATCCGCGCCGGCGACTCGTTCCGCGTACTCTACGAACGCCGCTTCGTGGAGGGGAAGCAGGTCGCTCCCGGAAAAATCATTGCGGCCCGGTTTACCCACCAGGGTCGGCACTACTACGGCGTCCGCTTCGACGACGGGCAGGGGCCGCAGTACTTCAACCGCGAAGGGGAGAGCCTGCGGCGAACGCTGCTCAAAGCCCCGTTGCGCTACAGCCGCATCAGCTCCGGGTACTCGCGGAGCCGCGTCCATCCGGTCCTGAACCGCCGCCGCCCGCACCTGGGGACCGACTACGCGGCCCCGACGGGCACGCCGGTCCATTCGGTCGGCAGCGGGACGGTGCTAAAGGCCGGTCACTACGGCCCCAACGGCAACTACGTTAAAATCCGCCACAACGGCGTCTATACGACCGGATATCTGCACCTCACAGCCATCGCCGACGGCATCGAGCCGGGCGCGGAGGTCCGGCAGGGCGAGACGATCGGGTACGTGGGGAGCACGGGCCTGTCCACCGGGCCGCACCTCGACTACCGGCTCTGGAAGCGGGGCACCGCCGTGGACCCCTACGAGATTGAGCCGCCCCCCACCCGTCCCGTGAGCCCGCAGCACCGAACTGCCTTCCGCCGGCTGGTGGAGGACCGCCTCCGTCGCCTCTTCCCGCTCCGGGCCTTCCGCCGGCGGGTCCCCGGTCCGTCCGCGGTCGGCGGGACCACCGCCTCGGCGCCCCAGCCCAGGGCCGACGACAACCGGCGGCCGATGACCGGGGAGGGCCTCTCCGTTAGAGGGACACGTTGAGGCCGAGGGTGAAGGAGCGGCCGGGGCCCGGCTCGTAGAATTCGCCGCCGCCGTTGACGACGACCGAGGCGGCGTAGCGCTCGTCCAGGAGATTGTCGACCGTGAGGAAGGGCTTGAACGTGAGGTCCTGCCAGGGCAGACCTTTGTGCCCGACCCGAAGGTCGAGCAGGGTGTATCCGGGGGCTTCCGCCGTGTTCGTATTGTTCACGTAGTAGTCGGGCACCGCCTCGGCCGAGAGCCGACCCCAGAACCCGTTTTGCTCGAGCTGCAGGTGCACGTACCCGCGATGCGGCGGAATGCCGGGCACCTGATTTCCCTCCAGGGCCTCCGGGGCCTCGATCGTGAACTGCGTCCCGGTGTAGCGGGTCGCGAGCTCCACCGCAGGTACGGGCGTCCAGGTGAGGCTGGCCTCCAGCCCCCGGTGCTCGTTCTCGCCGAGGTTGGTGTAGAACTGGTATCCGCTCGGGCGCCGCTGGGAGCTGATGAGGTTTTCGATGCGCTGCTGATAGAGCGCGAGGTCGAAGCGAAGGTCCGCGGCGGGAATGCCGCCTCGGGCACCAATCTCGACGCCCTCGGTCCGTTGCGGCTCGATGGTCTGGTTGAAGCCTCCCTGCTGATCCCGGCGGTTCGAGAGCTCCGAGGCCGTGGGCGTCTCGAAGGCGGTGCTGTAGTGGGCGAAGAGGAGGGCGGGCCCCACGTCGTAGGAGAGCCCCACCGTTGGGCTCCAGGCCGAAAAGGTGCGATTGCCGGAGTCGTTGCCGTCGCTGATCAGTTGGTCGTCGGCCCCAAACTGAAGGCCGTCGGCGCGCAGGCCGCCCGTGATCGCCACGCGGTCCGTGGCGTTAAAGCGGACGTACCCGAACGCCGACCCGCTCAGAATCGTCTCGAGCTGGTTGAGCGTAATCGAGTTGCCCGGTCGTCCATTGTCCGTTACCGTAAACTCGATCCGATCGTCGAACTGGGCTCCGACGTCGACCCCGACGCCCCCCTCGAAACGGCCGGTGGTCCGGCGCAGGGTGACGCGCGCACCGCCGCTGTTTCGGGTGTAGGCGATGTAGCCGAAGGGCAGCGGATTATCCAGGGAGCGGTACAGGTAGTGGGCCGTCGCGGAGACGGTGGCCCCGCCGAGGTCGTGGTCGAGCGTGACCCCGAGCTGCCCCTGCTCGCTCGTCTTGCCGGAGTTGAACTGCTCGAACGACGGGCGCGCCTGGCTCGGATCCGCCCGAAACTGCTGGAGCGTGAGGCTGCTCGGGTTCTCGGTGTCCTGGGCGTCGCCCCGAGCCACGAGGCGAAGCGACGTGCTGGACCCGAAGGCGCGGCTGAGGGTCGCGCCCGCCCGGAGGCGGTAGCCCTCGCTGTGGGCGCGGAAGCCGTCCTGCCGGACGCCGGAGGCATACCCCCGGTAGCGCCAGGCGCCACTCGTGCCAGTGCCCTCAAGCAGCCCCTGCCACTGACCGAAGCTGCCCCCCTGCACGCGAGCCCGGAACGACGGCGTCGCGGCGGTGGGCCGGGACGAAAGGAAGAGCACGCCCCCGCTGCCGTTGCCCCAAAAGACCGACGCGGGCGATCGGATCAGCTCCACGCGCCGGATCACCGCGGGGTCGACCACGTCGGTGAAGGCCTGCCCGTCGGGCAGGGTCAGTGGCAGCCCGTCGTACAGAATCTGGATGCCCCGCACCCCGAAGTTGGAGCGGTACCCGGCTCCCCGCACGCTGATGCGCTCCCCCAGGGCGAAGTGGTGGCGGTCATTCACCCAGATGCCGCTCAGGGGGCGCAGGATGTTGTCGAGGGAGGTGCCGGGCGTGAGGGCCACCTCCTCGGACGTACGCCGCTGGATCGTGACCGCAAACGGAGCCGAGGCCTCGGTCTCGGCCGCCCGGGCGGCCTCAATGGTGATCCCCGGAAGGCGGACGTCGACGGAGTCGGTCGCCGTCGTGTCGGGCGACTGGGCGGCGGCCGGCAGCGCACCGAGCAGGAGAAGGGCGGCGAAAAGCGTGTGGCGGTGCAGCATAGGGAGAGATCAAGCCAGTGGTACAGAAAGCATGGAGAAGGAGGCTCCGTGTGGCCCCTGGAATCGACGGACCGGACGGCAGCGGCCAAGCGGTAGCACCGAGACGCAGATCGGTCTCGCTACCAGCCGATGCGCCGATCCCCGGAAGAATCGGCCGGCGGCTGGGGCGTCCGCGCGATGGGCGCGGCCTGCGGGTTGGCCTGCACCTCGTCGAGCGGACGAATCGCCACGTCGGTGTAGTAGTAGTGCAGAATCTCGCGGTACCCTTTGCCCTGCTGGGCCATGGCGTGGGCCCCCCACTGGCTGAGCCCTACACCGTGGCCGAAGCCCCGGCCGTCGAACACGTAGCGCTCGCCGGAGCGGCGGGCGTCGAACCACGTGCTCTTCAGCGGGGCGCCCTCGACACCCCGGTTGACCGCCAGGCGGAAGGCGTTCGCGTTCATCTCGTGCGTTGTCCCGTCCGACTGCAGGACGTTGATGGTCGTGACCCGGCCGTGGGGAGCACGAGAATCGATCGTGAATCCTTCCACGGAGGTTCCCCGCCGTCGGGTGAGAACCTGAAGAAGTGCCGAGCGATCGACCGTGGCCGACCACGTGTGGTGGGGCGAGGCGTCGTCGTAGGGGTCCTCCCTGCCGCGGAGGTAAGGAATTGGCCGTTTCGCCTCCCAGACGTCCTCGTTGTCGGCGGTGTGCCCCCCGCTCGACGAAAAGTATACCGCCTGAATGAGGGACCGATCGTGGGTGAGGACCTCCCCCTTCGTGGCGCGAGTAGCGGCCCGGGAGGCCTCGGTCACGGCGTCGAGGCCCTTGTAGACCTGGGAGGCCGTCCCGTCTGCCTGGTCGTAGGTCCCGCCGAACTTCGTGGAGGCAAACAGGCCGTAGGTGCGGGCCACCACGGCCATCGCCCGGGCGCCGGCCCGGTCGTCGAGGCCATATTCGCTGGCCACGACGCTCGCCACGTAGTCCCCGACTGGCACGTGGTTGACGGCCAGGAGGCCCGACGCGGATTCGGGCGCCGGCGCCAGGTACAGGCCGCCACTGTAGGTGCGGGTCTGGTTCTTGGCGGAGAGCCGCCAGGTGGCGTCCGTCCCCCCGGGACGGAGGCGGAGCTCCGTGGCGTAGAGGCCGTTGCCGCGACGACGGATGTAGACGTCGCTCTGGCGGAGGCCCAGTGTGGTGGTCTCGCCGGACTGAAGGCGCATCACCGGGGGGCCGCCGCCGGGCAGATGCACGGCCAAAGGGCCCTCCTTCACAGTGAGGTCCACTGCGTCGACGGCGGACGCCTGACTAATTCGAACCCGAACCTGCGTCGTGTCGCCCGGGGCGGGCTGCGCCGAGACCAACTCGGGGAGGAACAGCCCGAGAAGCACAGCGATGCCCACCGCGGGACGAGCGTACCGGAGAGGCACACGCATGAAGG
>JBDGQP010000109.1:0-11597 GCA_042218975.1 Salinibacter sp. | reverse complement strand
GGAGCCCGGGTACGTGAATGTGATCGTGCTGTGCGAACTCGCCTGGGTGCTCACCGGCGTCTACGACGTGACCGACGAGGAGTGGACGGGGGTCCTTGACCAGCTCCTGCGGACGCGACAGCTCCAAATAGAGCGCCGCGATCAAGTGCGTCTGGCATTGGAGCAGTACAAGCGGAGTGCGGCGGGCTTCCCGGACTGTCTTCTCGACCAGCTGAACCAAGACGAGGGATGTGGGGAAACCGTCACCTTCGACCAGGATGCAGGCCCCATGGACGGGTGGCGTGAGCTCGGGACATGAGACGCGCTGATCGCGGACTACCGCCAACGGACGAACGACGACATCGACCCCGCCCTGATCCCGTTCTACGAGAGCTACCACGCCCTCGTCCGCGCGACCATCGCCGTCTGACACCTGGACGCCGCCGCCTTCAAGGACGACGTCTGGCGCGCCCAGGCCGAGAATCATCTTCAGCACGGCGGTGAGCGACTCTAATTCCCGCATGTCCTCCTGCCCCGATGCCCCGTCTCCGTGCGGATCGAGGAGGCTACGCCGCCGGGGCCTCCTCCGGCCAGTGGAAGATGATGGGCGCGTCGATGTTGGGGTGAATGCTCTCGTCGACCGGGCAGTGCCGGGCGGCGCGCTCGAGCCGGGTCTGCGTCCGCTCGTCGAGGGCCGTCGGCATGTGCACCTCGGTGCGGAGCGACGCGATGCGGCGGGGATTGGACGCCATCTCCTTTTCGACGGAGACCTCGATGCCGTCCAGGTTGAGGCCGTACTTGTCGGCCTGAATGCCGAGGATGGTGGCGATGCACGTCCCGAGCGCCGTGGCGACCAGGTCGGTCGGCGAGAACGACGCCCCGCGGCCGTGGTTGTCCGTGGGCGCGTCGGTGGTGAGGGTGACGCCGGATGGGCCGTGCTCGGCCTCGCAGTGGAGGTCGCCGAGGTACTCGGTGTCGATCCGAACCATGGTGGGAGTGGGGACGTGAGAAAACCGGTGTGTGGGTTGCAGTGGCGGAACGAGCCAGGGTTCCGGTGCCGCCGTTCCGGCCGGCCCTCCACGAGTCCGCCGCGAACAGACGCGACTCGCCGGCGGTGCGCCCGGGGGCCTTCTTGATCGGCCGGTGGTGCACGGTCGCAGTACCGAATCCAGAGCCCTCCCGATCGGTTCTGCATTCGTAGTCCGCCGGACGCCCCACGCTCCGCCCCTTTCAAGATCCCCCTGATTCCAATGACGGTCTACTTCAACGGCGAGTTCGCCGACAAGGACGATGTATCCATCTCTCCCGACGACCGCGGATTTGTATTCGGGGACGGGGTCTACGAGGTGATGCGGGCCGACCGGGGCCGTTTCTTTCGGATGGACGCCCACTTTCGCCGCCTGCGCCGGAGCCTTCGGGAGATCCAGCTCGACGGCGTCGACCTCGAGGTTCTTCGCGGGGCCGTCGAGCAGCTTCTCCCCCGCAACGACCTGGCGGACCGCCGGGCGAAGGTGTACCTCCAAATCACCCGGGGGGTGGCCCCTCGCCAGCACGCCTTTCCGTCCCCGTCGACCGACCCGACCGTGTACGCAAGGGCCTCGCCCGACGAGCCCCCAATCCAGAAGTGGGAGCGGGGCGTGAAGGTCATCCTCCGCCCCGACCAGCGCTGGGCCCGCTGCGACATCAAGTCCCTCAACTACCTGCCCAACGTGCTCGCCAACCAGGCGGCCATGGAGGCCGACGCCTACGAGGCGGTCCTTGTGCGCGAGGGCTTCGTCACGGAGGGCTCGCACTCGTCCGTCCTCGCCGTGTTCGACGGGACGGTCTTCGCACACCCCCTCACGAACCACCTCCTTCCCAGCATCACGCGGGACGCGGTGCTGTCTCTGTGCCGGGACCTCGACATTCCCGTCGAGGAGACGCCCGTGCCGGCGGCCGACCTGTCCGAGGCCGACGAACTCATGGTGCTGGGCACCACGACGGGCGTGATGCCGGTCGTTCAGGTCGAGGACTGGGCCGTGGGCGACGGCACGCCCGGCGCACTCACCCGGAAACTCCAGGCGGCCTTTCAGGAGTTTGAGCCGGCGTAGCCCTCTCCGGCTCGTCATCGTTCCGTCCCGACCTCCCTTGTCCCATGCGCCGATTTCCAGCCCCCTCTGCTGCTGCCCTCCTTCTCGCCGGAATGGTCCTCGCCGGCCTCGCCGGGCCCGCCGTCGGACAGCCGTCGCTCCGGCGGGCCGACCTGGGCCGCTGCACGCTGGAGAATGGAAACGTCATTGAGGACTGTACGATCGGCTACCGGACCGCCGGGACGCTGAACGCGACGCGGTCCAACGCCGTTCTCGTGCCCACGTGGTTTTCGGGTACCTCGGCGGACCTTACGGGCCAGCTCGGGCCCGGCGGCCTCGTCGACACCAGCCGCTACTTCGTCGTCCTCGTCGACGCCCTGGGCAACGGCGTGTCCGCCTCCCCCTCCACCAGCACCGCCCAGCCGGACTCGGCCTTTCCCGTATTCTCGGTGCGCGATATGGTGGACACCCAGCGTCGCCTCCTCACCGAACCCCTGAACATCGACTCCCTGCACGCGGTGATGGGCCTCTCGATGGGCGGGATGCAGACGTTCACGTGGATGACGCGGTACCCGGGCTTCATGGACAAGGCCGTGCCCCTCACCGGCACGCCGCGCCTCACGCCGCAGGGCCGCCTCCTCTGGCGGGCGGAGTTGCGGGCCTTCCGCGTCGCGTGTGCGGGCTCGGCGGGCCGGCGCCAGGCCATGCGCACGATCGCCGCCATCCACAGCCTGCACCTGCAAACGCCTCGCCGGCTGGCCACGATGGACTCGACGGCGTTCCGCAACTTCGTCGAGCAGCAGCGGGCCGGCGTCCTCGACTTCGATCCGTACGACTGGGCCTGGCAACTAAAGGCCATGCTGCGCCACGACGTGACCGACGCGTTCGGAGGCTCGATCGACGCGGCCGCGGCGGCCGTGGAGGCCGAGGTGCTCGTCGTGACGGTGCGGCAGGACCACATGGTCAATCCGCTCCCCGCCCAGCGCTTCGCCGAGGCGCGCGGGGCCGAGCAGCTGGTCCTGGACACGCCCTGCGGCCACCTCGGCCTCGGCTGCAAGGCCGACACCGTCGCCACCACCGTTCGCCGCTTCCTCCGCTCCAACTGACGCATCCATGAGCCGCCCCTACCTTCTCGCCGAAACCACCTGGGCCACGGTCCGCGACACCGACTACGACCTCGCGGTGCTGCCCTGGGGCGCCACCGAGGCGCACAACTACCACCTCCCCTACGCCACCGACACGATTCAGTGCGACCACGTCGCCGCGGCGGCCGCCGCGCAGGCCTGGGACGCCGGCACGCAGGTGCTCGTGCTGCCGACCGTGCCGTTCGGCCTCAACACCGGTCACCTCGACATTCCGGGGGTCGTCAACATGCACCCGAGCACCCAGGCCGCCGTCCTCGAGGACGTCGCCGAGTCGCTCGTCGCGCAGGGCTTCCGCAAGCTCCTCGTCCTGAACGGCCACGGCGGCAACACCTTCAAGCCCCTGGTCCGCGAGGTACAGGCCGCGGTCGACGACCTGTTCATCGGCGTCGCCCACTGGTTCGCGATCGGCGACTGGGCGGACTACTTCGACGACCTCGGGGACCACGCCGGCGAGATGGAGACGAGCGTCATGCTCAACGCCGCGCCGGACCTGGTACGGCCGCTCGAGGAGGCGGGCGACGGCACCGCGCGGGTCTTCTCGGTCGACGCCCTGCGCTCGGACTGGGCCTGGGCGGAGCGCGAGTGGACCGCGGTGACCGACGACACCGGTGTCGGCGACCCGTCGGCCGCGACCGTCGAGAAGGGAGCGGCCTACCTCGACACGGTGACCGACCGCCTGGCCGCCCTCTTCGGCGAGCTGGCCGACGCCGACCGGGACGCCCTCTACGTGGAGGCCCCCGGCGCGTAGGGGCCCGTCCGCGATGCCGCCCCGGCGCCCCGCTAGAAGCGCACGCCCACCAGCACGAAGGCGCGGCGCCCCGGCAGGGTGCGGGCCGTGGGCTCGGCCCGCGCGCCCGCCGCTCCGAGGCTGCGGTCGAACGGATTGCGGCGGTCCAGGACGTTCACGAGACTCACCTGCGCCTCCAGCGTCACGCCCCGGACGGCAGTCTCCCCCTTCACCCCGAGGTCGAGCCGGGAGAAGGGGGCGAGCGTCTGCCGCCCCGGCCGCGACAGGTCGTGGGTCGGAAACGAGGATCCGTTCGTCGGCGCGAGGTAGTCGTAGTAGCCCCGGCGCAGGGCCCAGGTCCGGCCCCAGGTGCCGGTCCAGTGGGCGAGTGCGTGCACCCCTGCGGTGAGCGTCGCGTCCAGGGCGGCGGCGAGGCGGAGGGGCTGCTCCCAGGGGGCCGGCACGAAGCGACCGCCGAACCGCCCCGGATAGCGACGCTCGGTGCGGCCCCACTCGGCGCTGACGCTGCCGGAGAGCCGCTCGCCGTCGCGCTGCAGGTGGACGGCGGCGCCGTAGGCCCGGCCCCGCCCCGCCGCCAGGAGGTCGGCCTGTTCGTCGAGCGCCCGCTCAACAGGCGGCCGCGACGGGGTTGGGGGGCGCACGAGGCCGGCGTAGTCGACCTGCAGGGTCCGGGGCTGCCACTTGTAGTAGGTTTCGAGCCGGACCGACCAGTCCTCTGACGGGGTGAGGAGCAGGCTCCCGGCGGCGTGGTAGGCGCGGGTGGGGGCGAGGGACCGGTCGACCGGGAGCCAGAACTGGACCGACGGCACGACGGAGGTGGGACCGGCACTACTGATCTCCGCCTGGGTGACGTACTGCCGGTACAGGCCGCCCGCCAGGCGCACGGCCACGTCCCCCAGCGGCGTCGTCCATCCGTCGTAGCGCAGCGACAGGCGCGGCTCGGCGTAGACGGCGTCGCGGGCCCGCAGGTAGGTGAGTCGCGTGCCGGCGGTGGCCGTCAGGTTGAGGCCGGGCGAGACCTCCGCCTCCGCGTAGCTGCCGACCCGCCAGTCGCTCGACGTGTGCTCGAGGACGCCGAGGAAGGGATTCCGGACCCGAAACGTCCCCCGAAGAAACCGCGGGGCGACCCCGGCCCGGACGCGGACGTCCGACGACACGCTCACGTCCACCGTCGCCCGTGCGCCCCACTCCGCGATTTGGTTGCCCTCCCCGGAGTGGGCGTCCACGATGCGCTCGTCGGCGACCGGAGGGGTGGGGCGGGTGCCGTCGTCCAGGAGCGAGTCCGCCCGGAACCCGAAAAAGGTGTTGGAGTCGTGCCGGCTCCCCCAGAGCTGGAGGCTCCCGCTCGCCCGACCGCCGACGAGCCACTCGTAGCGTCCCTGCACGGCGCTGTTCGTCCAGTCGTAGCGGTCCTGCGAGAGGAGGAGGCGGCGCCGGTCCCCCTCCGGCACTACGCTGGCGACGTCGGTCCCGAGGCGGGTGGTGCCCCGGTAGCCCGACACGAAGAGCTGCTGAAACGGCGTAATCTCCTGCCGCACCGCCCCGTGGAGGTCCCGAAACTGCACGTGGGCGGCCCGGCGCTGCGTCGCAGCGAACGGAGCGGGCAGGGGGCGTCCCGTCCAGGACGGCGTGAGGGGCCGATCCAGCGCCGTGCGCGTGTCGAGCAGGCTGTGGAGGGACGGCGCCCGGTAGGCGTCCCAGAGGCTCGACCGGGCGGCCACCATCGCCCGGCCCGTGCCCCCGCCGACCTGCCACTCTACGTCGGCGCGGCCGTCGACGCTGAGGGGGTCGACGCGGAGGGCAGCGTGGGGCGCCTCCGCGCGGGAGAGGTCGTGGCGGGCCTCCAGCACGCCGGCGGTGTAGCTGCCCTCGGCCGCCCCGAACCCGGCCTTGTGCACGGTGAGGCGCCCGAGCGCCTGTGGGCTGAAGGCGCTGAGCAGGCCGCCCAGGCTTACCGGCTCGCGCACCGGCACACCGTCGAGGTGCATCACGTGCTCGCCCCCGTCGCCGCCCTGCACGCTGATCTCGGCGAGCGGCCGGTTGAGCGACACGCCCACCTGCCGGCTCGCGCTCCGGAGCACGTCGGGGGTGCCGCGGGCCGACGGCCGCGCGAGGGCCGACGGGTCCAGCCCGGCGCGCCCCAGCGTACCGGAGGGCAGCCGCCGCTGCAGTCCGTCCACGATGACCGGCCGGGTCTCCATCACGTTTCGGGAGAGGGCGACGCGCACGGTGTCGCGGCCGTGGGGGGGCACCTGCACACTGTCGACGGCCGTCTGGTACCCCACGTACGTCACCACGAGGCGGTGCTCCCCGGCCAGCACCGGCGCCACGGCGAACTGGCCGGCCTGGTTGGTGGCCGTACCGGTGCCCGCGTCGGCCAGGAGCACGTTGGCGTTGGGCAGGGGCTCGCCGGTGGTGGCGTCGACCACCCGCCCGGCGATGCGCCCAACGGGCGGCGGTGCGTCCGGCGACTCGACGAGGAGATAGCTGCCGCTGGCCGTGCGCAGGTACTCGACCCCCGTGCCCTCCAGGACGCAGGACAGCAGTCGCTCGACGCGGGCGTCCTGTGCCTGACAGTAGACCGTCCGCCCCTCGGTGAGCGCCGTCGAGTAGGCGAGGTCGATGCGCGCCCGGGACACAAGCGTCTGAAGCGCCTCGTCGAGCGGCACCCCTCGCAGCGCCAGGGTGTAGCGCGCCTCCGCGGCGCGGCTCGTGTCCGCCTCCTGCGCGTGGGCCGGGCGAATCGTTCCGAGAAGCATCCCGGCAAGCCCCACGCCCACGAGCATCCGCAGCAGAGTGGGGGGGACCGTCGGACGAGAGACCGGGCAGGAGCCGCTCATCATCAGGAGACGTCGTCGAATCGGAACGAAACGGCGACGGTCGGGAAGGCGCCACGCGTACAACGCGGGCCCTCAATCGCTAGGCCGTACCAGTTCGTAGCCCTGGCTGGTCCGACGGAACGAGAGGTTCTGAGTGAAGCAGATGTCCCGAAGCACCGTCTTGAGTTGCGCGTCCTCGGCGTAGTGCACCGACATCGGCTCCGTCTCGGCCGCCGGCACCCGCAGCGTGAGCGGGACGCCGAACCGGCGCTCCAGTTCGCGGAGAATGGTCGAGAGCGAGGCGTCGAAGACGGCAAAGCCCCCCTGCCGCCAGGCCTCCACGTATTTGAGCTCGACGGTCTCGGGAGTGGTCGGGGGCGCGGTCCCACGGACCCGACTGGACTGTCCGGGCTTCTCCAGCGTGACCGAGCCCGCCCGGTCCGCCGACGAGTCGGGGGACGCGGCGACGCGCACCCGGCCCGAGGCCACGACGACGCGCGTTTCCGAAGCGCCCTCCGCCCTCCGCGTCCGTACGCTGAACTTTGTGCCCACCACCTCCACGCGGGCGTTCGCCGTCTCGACGCGGAAGGGGCGGTCCCGGCTCGTCACCGAAAAGAAGGCCTCCCCGTCGAGCGTCACGCGCCGGGCCGGGGCCTCGATGCCGGGAAGCACGGAGAACCCCCGAGGATACGACAGCGCGGTGGCCCCGTTGAGCTCCGCCGTCGAGCCGTCCGGCAGGGCGACGACCGTCTGCTCCCCCGCCGCGGTGCGGACCGACACGGGCTGGCTCCACCACCAGGCGCCCGCCCCCACGACCAAGAGCACGAGGACCGCGGCCGTGAGGGCCCGGGTCCACCGCCGGCGTCGGGTCGCGGGCGCATCGTTGGGGCGAGGCCCGCGGCCCGCCGCCCGGGCCCCCGGGGCCGTGTCCGCGGCGTCGGCGCCGAGATCCAGCCGGTCGGCGAGCCGGTCCCATTCACGGTCGACGTCGTAGGACGACGGATCGGCCGCGTCGGACCGGCGGAGGAGGGACCAGATCTGGTCGAAGATCCGGGCCTGTTCCGTGTCGTCGGCCAGGTCGTCGAAGTCGGGAGATTGGGAGGGGGCGTTCATGACGCAATCGGACTCGTGGGGACGCGGTGGAGACGGCACCTTTGCGTGGGGACGGCGAACAAGGCGGTCCGGTCCCTGCGCGTTACGACAGGAGATCCGGGCGATGGTCGTGCAGGCGACTGCGAAGGTGTTTCATGGCCCGCACAATGTGGTTGTTGACCGTATTCGGCGAGATGCCCATGACGTCGGCAATCTCCTCGTGGGTGAGGTCGCTCCGCCGACGGAGGGTGAGGGCTTCTCGCTGTCGATCGGGAAGCTCGTCGATCCACGTTTCGAATCGAGACCGAAGCATGCTGGTGTTGAGGACTGTGTCGGGGGAGGGTGGTGGGGCGTGGGCCGACGCCTCATCGAGGCGGGCCCGGTGGTCCCGGCGCACCCGCTCGTCGCGCTGCTGGTTGTACACCCGATTGCGAGCCATCTGAAAGACGTACGCGCGGAGCGAGTCGACCGTCTCCATCCGGTCGCGAACCGCCCACAGCTTGGCGAAGGTGTCCTGCGTGAGGTCGTGCGCGAGGGTCTCGTCCTGTACCATGCCGCGGACGAACCGAAACACCGGCTCCGAGAGCCGCCGGAAAATCTGCTCGAAGGCCGCCTCGTCGCCCCTGCCGAGCCGCGACCGCAGCGCGTCGAGGGCCGCTTCGTCGTCCGCCGGGCGGGCCGGCGCACCGGGCGACGCGGTCGAGTCCTCCTCTGTGGCGGACGATGAGTCCATCGGCGCGGGGACGGCGGGAATGAGCAGAACGCGTCCTGGAAGGTTCAGGAGTGGATGTTCGCGTTAGGGACTGTACGACACGTTGCCCGCCCGCCGAAACCACCCGAAAGAATGAAATTCCTATAACGCCCCGGCAGCACGCTGATCCTCTCCTCCGGACGCCCCCCGGGAGCCGGTCGCCGTGCCGCAAATACCAAAGCCACCGCCCACCCCGGAGTGCGGGGGACGGTGGCTCGGGCAAGCGGAATGGGGGTCCGCGCGTACACTTCCGTAGTCGTCGGGCGACGGCGGCGCCTAGTTCGCGGAGCTGCCGACGTTGCCCTGCGAGACAATGTCTCCCAGGTTGGCGACACTCTCGTGCACGTTCACGTAGCCCGCGAAGGTGTTGAGCGCCGTGAAGGACTCCCCGACGATCTTCCCGCTTCGGGCCTGGGCGTCGGAGCCGTCGACCGGGCTCAGGTAGTACATGATGTTGCCGGTCCCGGAATCGTGGATGTGCGCCGGGTGGGAGACGCCCGCCCCCGTCGCGCCGTTGCCGGTATCCAGCGACACCTGCACGAACGTCTGGCCGCTGGTGAGCTCGACGAACTTGACGCTTCCCGGAATGCCGTTCGGGGCGACGTCCCCGTCGTTGCTGTTCGCCGCTAGGTCGTACGTCGCGGTGCCCGGATTGTCGACGAGGTCGAGCCCGGCCGCCAGGGTGCCCGGCGCATTGGCGCCGATGTTGCCCTGCGAGACCACCGTGCCGAGGTTGGCCACGCTCTCGTGGATGTTGACGTAGCCGTCGAAGGTCGCGAGCTCGTCGAACGACCGGTTCACGAGCCGGGCGCTCGTGCCGCCGCCCCCACTGCCGTCGATCGGCGTGAGGTAGATCTGGATGCTGCCGCCCTCCGACGCACTGTTCGCGTGGATGTGCGCCGGGTGGGCCACGCTCGCTCCAGTCGCGCCGTCATCCAGCTCGAGGGTCACGAGCGTCTGGCTCGAGGTGTACTCCCAGAAGGTGACGGTGCCGCTCACCCCACTCGGGATGGCGCCGTCGTTCATCTGAGCCTCCAGATCGTAGCTGACCTTCCGCGTAAAGCTTGGCGGAATCAGCACCCCGTCGATCTGGTGGATGATGCTGCCGTTCCCGGCCCGCTGGTCGACACGGTTCAGGTTGAGGGCCGCCTGCCCGTTGTTGAACACGATGGAGTCGGGCGCGACCCGCGTGATCGTAATGCTCTCGCCCTGCTTGGTGCCGACGCTGATCTCGCCGCCGTTGTTCGACAGCTGCCGCAGCAGCTCCTCGGAGTCGGTCAGGTCGGGCAGGTTCGCGTCGTCGAGCGTGTGGTAGTTCAGGATCTCCTCGACCTCCGAGTCGCTGAAGCCGCTGAGGTCGGCGTTCGCGAACGCCGCGTTGCTCGGCGCGAAGGTCGTCGCGACGCTGTTGTTGAAATCCCCGGCGAGGCCATTTTGCTCCAGCACGTCGTCGAACGTCTGCGTCGCCGTGTTGAACTGCAGCCGCTCGCGGGGCGTGCGGTTCGTTAGCAGCACGTCGCCGAGGATGTGGGCCACGCCGTTGTCGACCGTCAGGTCGGCCGTGGTGACCGGGGCGCCTTCAACGAAGACGGTGCCGTTCTCGATGCTCACCTCAAGCTGGTCCTCCTGAAGGGTCGTGAGCATGTCTCCGTCCTCCAGGTCCCCGGAGGTGATGGCCGTGTCCGGCACGACGTGGTAGCCGAGCACACTGCTGAGCGTGTTGACGTTGTTGACAAGGAGGTTGACGTCGTAGGGCGCGAACGCCGCGTTGGACGGGGCAAAGACGGTGTACGTCTTGTTCGCATTGTTCAAGTTTTGGTCCTGCCCGGTAGCGCCCAGCGCGGTGGCCAGCGTGCTCAGACTCTTGGTGTTGGTGACGAGGTCGGTGAGCGTCGCCTGGATGCTCGGCGGCGTCATCAGGCCGTTGACCGGGTGGATAACGCCGTCGCTGGCGCGCTGGTCGACGCGATCGAGATTCAGCGTCGCCTGCCCGCCGTTGAACACGATGGACCCGTCGTCCCGCTGCGTGATCGTCACGTCTTCGCCCTGGTCGGTCGGGAGGCTGACCTGTCCGCCCCCGTTCGAAAGGGCCTGCAGCAGCGCCTCGGAGTCCCTCGTCTGGCTGAGCCGATGGTACTCCAGGATCTCCGTAATCTCCTGGCTGGAATACAGATCGAGGTTGGTGTTCGCGAACGTCTCGTTGTCCGGGGCGAACACCGTTCCGTCGAACTCGGACCCGAGGCCGGCGCCGTCGACGGCCGCGAAGAGGGAGTCGGTCGCCGTGGTCACCTGCAGCCGCTCAAGAACGGTCCGGTTGGTGAGCAACACGTCGCCGATGATGTGGGCAACGCCGTTCACGGGGTTGTCCAGGTCGGCCGTAGTCACGGGAGCGCCCTCGACGGAAATGTTGCCGTCGCCGTCGACGCTTACCTCGATGGTGTCGCCCTCGACGGTCTCGAAGGTATCGCCGTCCGACAGCTGGTCGGAGGTGACGGCCGCACCCTTTACGACGTGGTAGTCGAGCACCGACCCGAGCAGTCCGGGGTTGTTGGCGAGGAACCCGACGTCGTAGCGGCCAAAGGCCGTGTTGGACGGCGCGAAAACGGTGTACGTGGCACTCGTGTCTTTCAGCGCCCCGAGTTTGCCGCCCGCCTGCAGCGCGGCGCCAAACGTGCTCAGGTTGCTGGTGACCGTCGCCACGTCGGCGAGCGAGAGTGACGGTGGTTCGGGTCCCTCTTCCATGCCGCCGTTGTTACTGTCGCAGCCCGTGAAAACGAGTGCGACGGCCAGAAGGGCCGCGAAGAGACCCGTCCCCCAACGGCGAGTTGAGGGAGCAGAGAGAAATGTATCGAAGATCATAACAACGGAGCGTTTGGAGCTGGGTAACGACTCGAGGCAGGCAGTCTTCTGATATAAGGATTTGCAGTAACGTTATTTTACCAATAGTCCGTGCAGGTTGAGAAGTCGACGGAAGCTGTCAGACGGCCATGCGTC
>JBDGQP010000108.1:0-16546 GCA_042218975.1 Salinibacter sp. | reverse complement strand
CTTCTAAAAAAGAGAACGGGTCGTCATCCATGGCTAACCAACAGAATCCCGCCCAAGATCAGATCAACCTCGTCGGGAAAGGCACGGTCTTCGAGGGCACCGTGCGGGCCGAGAGTGACGTCCGCGCGAGCGGGCAGATCGTCGGTACGCTCAAGGTGGAAGGCAAGGCGATGATTGCCGAGAGCGGTTCGGTCGACGGCGAAATCATCGCGACCAACGCCGACATCGCCGGGCGCGTCCAGGGCGAAATTGAGGTCGAGGAGCGCCTCGTTCTCAAGAGCACCGCCCAGGTCGACGGCAACATCGAAACCGACCGACTCGTCGTGGAGGAGGGGGCGCAGTTTACCGGCGAGTGCACGATGGGTACGCCGATCTCGGTCAACGGGGAGTCGGCCGAGGACGAGGGGGCCGCGGACGACGTCGGGCCGGACGTCGGGGCCGGCGAGGGGAACGAGGCGGACGAGACGCCCTCGACCTCGGAGGCTGCGCAGTAGTTGGCGACCGTGGGACCCACCTGCCCCTCCGCCTCACGGCACAGAGTCCTATGCCCACCGCGGACGATCCCGAGACGGCGGGTCCGGGCGCCTCGCCCGGCCCGTCCCCCCGGAACGCAGCCGACGATGGTCCGGAGCGATCGTCGTCCGGCGGCCTGGACGACTGGAAGGAGGCCCTCCGCGAGATGGCACCCTACCTGGACCTCGGATGGCGCCTGGCGGGGGCCGCGGCGGGCCCTCCCCTGATCGGGCACTTCCTCGTCGACGTCTGGTTTAGATCCACCCCCTGGGGGCTTCTCGGGGGAAGTGTCCTGGGGATCGCGACGGTCGTCGTCCAGCTCCGGACGCTCCGGGACGAGTTCGGAACGTGACAATCCGGAGCGGGATCGGAACCGGAGGGCTCCGTCCCGTGAGGCCTGCGCACTTCTTTCATGTACGATTCACCGCTTCTCATAAGTCCCCCACTGCCCGAATCCCTACTTTCACCGGCGGTGCTTGAGCCGGAAGCCCATGCCCACATCTTGATAGAGCAGCGCACGGCCCATGGCGTGGTGGCTCGGGATCGGTGTCGGGATCGGGGTGATGGGCGGGTACGCTGCCCTTCGCGTCTGGCTGCGTCGGGTGGCGTGGCGGCGCCCGGACGCGTCTGCCTTTGTGGCCGTCGAGATGGGCGGGCTCACCCTCCGCGTACTGGGGTTGCTGGGGACAGTGGGCCTCGTGCTCGTCTTCGTTCCGGTGCACGTAGAGGCCTTCGTGGGGACGGTCCTCGCGCTGCTCATACTGAGCATCGCCGTCGAGACGGCGATCGTGGCCCGACGTGCGGGCTGACCGGCGTGTGGATCCAACCGCCGCCCGACGGTCACCGGTTCTGTTTCTCCTTCACGTGCTTGCATCGCCGCTCATGATCGCACGCATTCGCATTCTCGCCGTGGCCGCCCTCGTCGTGCTGGGGACCGGGCTCGCCGGGTCCCCTGCGCCCGCTCAGGCCGCGGACGGAGAGGGCGAGTTGACCCTCGAGTCCATCGTGAATAACACGATCCTCGGGCACGCCACCGACGGCCACTATCTCAACCTCGAGCCCTTCGGCAGCCCTGAACTTCCGCGCATCACGCTCGTCCGCACCGCGGACGGAGCCCTCTCGGTCGACGTCTACGGGAGCACGAAGAGCATGTTGATGAACGGACCCTACGGGCTCGCGGCCCACGGCGGCGGCGCGTCCGGCAGCGGACACGGAGACCCCATCACGAGCGAAGCCGCCCTGAAAGAGGCCATCGCCGCCAAGGAGCATCTGCACAGCGACGTGGTGCGCACCAGCGGCCACATCGTGGCCGACCTCTCGATGACCCGGCACTTCGTGCTCTCGCTGCTGGCCCTCCTCATCGTCACCGGCATCTTTCTCGCGCTGGCTCAGCGATACAGGGAAGGGGTTGGGCGCACGGAGGCCCCGCAGGGCATCTTCCAGAACATGATGGAGGTGATGGTGGTCTTCGTCCGCGACGAGATCGCGAAGCCCAACATTCAGGGCGAGAAGTGGCGCACGTTCCTGCCCTACCTGCTGACGGCGTTCTTCTTCATCCTGGTGGCCAACATCCTCGGCCTTGTGCCCTTCGCCGGGGCGCCGACCTCCAACATCGCCGTGACGGGGGTCATGGCCGTCATGACGTTCGCGATCGGCCTCCTGTACGGCTCCGCCGACTTCTACAAGGAAATCTTTACGGGCCCGCCGGACGCCCCCCTGTTTGCGCGGATCATCCTGGTGCCGATCGAGATCATCGGTCTCGTGATGCGGCACCTGGCCCTGGCCATTCGTCTGTTCGCCAACATGATGGGGGGCGCGCTCATCATCTTCAGCCTCCTGGGCCTCATCTTCATCATGAACGTCATCTTCGGGCAGGTGGCCGCCTGGGGCACGACCGTCATTAGCATAGGATTCACGGTCTTCATCTTGCTGGTAAAGCTGCTCGTTGCCTTCATTCAGGCGTATGTTTTCACAATGCTGTCGGCGCTCTTCATCGGCATGTCCGTCGAGGAGCACCACCACGACGACCACGCGTCGGACGCGGGGAGCCGCGAGGGAGACCTCGAGAGCCGCCTCGACGCCGTGGAGGACGCCGTGGGGTCGACAGCCGCGTAGGGGCCGGCCGTTCGGCGGCGTGGCCCGCGTGTCTTCGGAGTTCCCATCGTTTCTGACACCCTCCCACACTAAGAACATCTCATCATGACTCCCGCTGCTCTTGCATATCTCGCTGCAGGTCTCGGTGCCGGAATCGCGGCCGTCGGGGCCGGTATTGGAATCGGCTGGCTCGCCAGCTCCTCGATGGAGGGGGCGGCCCGGCAGCCGGAGGCGGCCGGCGACATTCGCGGTCTTATGATCGTGTCCGCCGCCCTCATCGAGGGCGTTGCACTGTTCGCGCTCATCATCTGCCTACTTCTGGTGTTTACCGCCTAGAAGGACGGCCCGGCCCCCCTCGCGCCATGCCTGTTCAGGGCCCCGAGCGGCCCGCGACGACGGCCGTTGGCGCCCGTTCCGTTCCGGGGCCGGGCGTCCGCCGGGCCTTCGCCCTCCCGCGCACAGTTGCCCTTCGCTCCCATGGAACTCATTCTCCCCGAAGTCGGACTCATCTTCTGGAAGTCCATCGCGTTTCTCATCTTCCTGTACGTGCTGTACCGGTTTGGATGGGGGCCGATCACCGACTCCCTGGAGGCCCGGGAGGAGGAAATCGAGAGCTCCATCCAGCGGGCCGAGGAGGCCCTCGCGGAGGCCAAGGAGATTCAGGCCGAGAACAAAGAGGCCCGGCGCGAGGCCGAGCGTGAGGCGCAGAAGATTCTGCGCGAGGCCCGCGAGTCCGCCGAGGAGCTCCGTGAGGAAGAAGAGGCCAAGACCCGCCGTCGCATCCAGCAGATGCAGGAGCAGGCCCAGGCCGAGATCGAGCGCGAGAAGCAGGCCGCGCTCCAGGAACTGCGCGACGAGGTGGCGGACCTGGCCATCGAGGCCGCCGAGAAGATCATCGAGCGGGACCTCGACGAGGACCAGCACCGCAGGCTCGTGCAGGACGCGCTCGACGACTTCCCGACGAACTAGTCGCGTTGAAGGTCGGAACGTTGAGGGGTGAACGTTCCGGCCGTCTACCGTTCAACCTTCCAACCTCGCAGTTGTATGAGTCAGAGCACTGTTGCCCGGCGCTACGCCACCGCGCTGTACGAGGAGGCCGACGACACCGGGGTGCTCGAGGCCGTCGACGAGGACGTCCGGATGCTCCGGGAGACCCTGGCGTCGAACGATGAGTTGTCGCGCTTCTTCGAGAGCCCGGTAATCCCGGCGAAGAAGAAGGACGCGGTCCTCCGGTCCCTCCTGGGCGACCGGGTGGACGAGCTCCTCGTGCGGTTTCTGCGGCTGCTGGTGCAGAAGGACCGGGAGACGATGACGAAGGCCATCCTCGACGCCTACCAGTCGCTCCGCGACGAGCAGCGGGGCATCGTCGACGCGCACGTGACGGCGGCCCGCCCCCTGTCCGACGACGAAGTGGAGGCCGTCGTCGAGACGCTGGAGGCCCAGACCGGAAAAACGATCCGCCTGCATCAGGCCGAGGACGCGGACCTGATCGGCGGGCTCGTCGTTCGGATCGGGGACTCCGTCTTCGACGCCAGCGTGCGCAACAAGCTCTCGACCCTGCACGACCGGCTGCGCGAGTCGGCGCTCTCGCTCGACGCAGACGGCGAGGCCGCCTAGGTGCGCCTCCTGCTTTCTCCGACCTGAACGAATCGATCCTGAGTTTCTATGTCCAACGGCTCCATTCAACCCGACGAAGTGACCGACGTCCTCCGCCGTGAGCTCGGCGGCTTCGAGACCGAAGCGGAGGAGTACGAGGCCGGCACGGTACTGCAGGCCGGTGACGGCATCGCGACGCTCTACGGCCTCAGCAACGTGCAGGCCGGCGAGCTCGTGGAGTTTCCCGAGCAGGACGTGGAGGGGATGGTCCTGAACCTCGAGGAAGACAGCGTCGGGGTCATCCTCTTCGGCGCCGTCGACGCGGTCAGTGAGGGGGATGAGGCCCGCCGGACCGGCGAGATCGCCTCGATCGGCGTCAACGAGAACATGCTCGGTCGGGTCATCGACCCGCTCGGCCGGCCGCTCGACGGCGAGGGGCCCATCGAGGGCGACACGATGACGCTTCCCCTCGAACGGAAAGCCCCGGGGGTCATCTACCGCCAGCCGGTCGAGGAGCCGCTGCAGACCGGCGTCAAGGCCATCGACTCGATGATCCCGATCGGGCGGGGCCAGCGGGAGCTCATCGTCGGCGACCGGCAGACCGGAAAGACGGCCCTGCAGATCGACACGATTATCAACCAGAAGGACACCCACAACCCGGACGTTGACAGCGGTGATCCGATCTACTGCGTCTACGTGGCCGTGGGCCAGAAGGACTCGACGGTCGCGCAGGTGAAGCGCGACCTGGAGCGGAACGGGGCCATGGAGTACACAGTCATCGTCAATGCCTCGGCCTCCATGCCGACGCCCCTGCAGTACATCGCGCCGTTCGCCGGGGCCTGCATCGGAGAGTACTACCGCGACACGGGGCGCCACTCGCTCGTCTGCTTCGACGACCTCTCGAAGCAGGCGGTCGCCTACCGCGAGCTCTCGCTCCTGCTGCGGCGACCGCCCGGCCGGGAGGCCTACCCGGGCGACGTCTTTTACCTCCACAGCCGCCTGCTGGAGCGGTCCGCCAAGATTATCGACGACGACGCGGTGGCCTCGCAGATGAACAACCTGCCGGCGCCGCTTGCGGACAAGATCGAGGGCGGGGGGTCGCTCACGGCCCTGCCCATCATCGAGACGCAGGCCGGCGACGTGTCGGCCTACATTCCGACGAACGTCATCTCGATTACCGACGGGCAGATCTACCTGGAGAACGACCTCTTCAACTCCGGCATCCGCCCGGCCATCGACGTGGGGGCCTCGGTCTCGCGGGTCGGGGGCTCGGCGCAGGTCGATGCCATGAAGGAGGTGGCCGGCACGCTGCGGATCGACCTCTCGCAGTACCGCGAGCTGGAGGCCTTCGCCAAGTTCGGGTCCGACCTCGACGCCTCGACACAGCGCCAGCTGAACCGGGGAGAGCGCCTCGTCGAAATTCTGAAGCAGAACCAGTTCTCGCCGGTGCCGGTGGAGGAGCAGATTGCCATCATTTACGCGGCGATTAACGGCCACCTCGACCCCATCCCGGTCGAGGACATCCAGGAGTTCGAGGACGAGTACATCGAACGCCTGCGCCTGCGTCACGGAGAGGTGCTGGAGGAGATTCGGGAGACCGAAGCGCTCTCCGACGCGGCCGAGGAGGCCTTCGAGTCGGTCGCCACGGACCTGGCCGAGGTCTACGCCGAGGAGGAGGAAGAGAAGCAGGAAGACGTCTTGGCTGGCGATGGCGCCGCGGCGTAATCGGCGCGCACTGCCTCGGTCCACGCTGTGCCCTGAAGAGTCATGAGTCATCGGTCACGAGTCATCAGTCACGAGTCATGAGGAGGGTAGTTAGAAACGGTGCTCGTGACTCATAACTCGTTGCTCGTGACTCATGACTCGTGACGTCAGCACCATGATTTCGGCAGGCCGGAACGGGGCCTTCTCTCGCGAACGGACCTGCTCGCCTCGTTCCCGGCTTCACTGATTGCATTCAACCGCCTGATCCATGGCGAACCTTCGTGAAATCCGAAACCGGATCGAGTCCGTCGAGAACACCAAGCAGGTGACCCGCGCCATGAAGATGGTGGCGGCGGCGAAGCTGCGGCGGGCGCAGGAGCGCATCTTCCAGACCCGGCCCTACGCCTACAAGATCGGGGAGATCATCAGCCACCTGAAGAGTGAGCTCGACCCGACGGCCCACCCCTTCTTCCAGACGCCGGAGGAGGCGGAAGGGGTGCTCGTGATCGTCGTGACGGCCGACCGAGGCCTCTGCGGCGCGTTCAATAGCAACGTCATCAACACGGCCGAGGACCTGATCGGGACCGAGTATCCGGAGACGTACCAGCAGGATGACCTCTTCGTCCTCTGCGTGGGGGAGGAGGGCCACCGGCACTTCCGGAAACGGGACTACCGACTCGTGGGCGACTACCAGGGCGTGTTCGAGGGCCTCTCGTTCGACGTGGCGCGGCAGATCATTCAGGACGCCGTCGAGGGCTTCGAGCGAGGCATTTGGGGCGAGGTGAAGCTCGTCTACAACGAGTTCAAAAACACCATCGTCCAGAATCAGGTCGTGGAGCCGCTGCTGCCCATTCCGGAGGAGCGCTTCGAGACGCCGGTTATGCAGGAGGAGGCCGATCTCTTCGATCTCCCCCAGAATGGACAGGCCGTCGACTATCTCTTCGAGCCCGACGCCCGAGGGCTGCTCGACGAGCTCGTGCCGCGCTACCTGTACTATCAGATGTGGCGCGCCCTCCTGGAATCGAACGCCGCCGAGCAGGGGGCCCGCATGGTGGCCATGGACAACGCCACGTCCAACGCCGAGGAGCTCATCGAGGACCTGACCCTCGAGTACAACCGGGCCCGCCAGAACGCCATTACGATGGAGCTTCTGGACATCGCGAGCGGGGCCGAGGCGCTCTCGGACTCTCAGTGAGAATTCCGGTGCGGAGCCGGGCCCTCAAGGCAAGAGCGTGGCCTCGCGGGTGCAACACTGTCGAACTCGCAGCATACCACAAACACGAGTACGGAGAGGTGGCCGAGCGGTCGAAGGCGCTCCCCTGCTAAGGGAGTAAACGGTTTAGCGCCGTTTCGGGGGTTCGAATCCCCCCCTCTCCGCCCTCTTGGTCCCGGTCCGGGGCGCCCGCCCCGCCGTATCCGCTCTCGGGGCGGATTTTTCTTTTTGGGACGAGGTTGCCGGGAACGGGGCCGCCTCCACCGCGCCCGCGTCCCCCCGGGCGAGAACAGCCCGGATCGTCGGACCGACGCGGCGCCGCGCCCCTGGGTCGAGTTTACCGATCCGTGAAGAAGGGCGACCGTTCGGAAAGGCCGCACCGCGCGGGAGTTGCGGCAGCCATTGAGGCCCAGTGATTTTCAGACACGCAGGTACGGACCGGTATGTCCGATCGCCCGACGGTAGCCATTGCAGGGGCCACCGGGTTCGTAGGGACGGCGGTGCGCCGGGCCCTTGCCGACGAGTACGACCTCGTCGGGCTCACGCGATCGCCGGTTCGCGCCCGCGTCAACGCGACCTCGGCGCCCGAGGCGACATGGCGTCACTGCGACCTCTTCGATCCCTACGCCGTGCGGGACGGGCTCAAGGGGGCCGACTACGCCATCTACCTCGTCCACTCGATGCTCCCGTCCGCCCGTCTCACGCAGGGCAACGTGGCGGACCTCGACCTGCTGCAGGCCGACAACTTCGCCCGGGCGGCCGAGGAGGAGGGCGTCCGGCAGATCCTGTACCTCGGGGCCCTCGTGCCGGACGACCAGTCCGACCTTCCCTTCCCGCTCCAACGCCGGGTGGAGGTGGAGAAGACCCTCAGCTCGACCAGCGTGCCGCTCACGACCCTTCGGGCCGGTCTCATCGTCGGCGCCGGGGGCACGTGGCTGCGTCTTCTGCTCAACCTGGTGCGGCGCCTGCCCGTCATGGTGCTCCCGTCCTGGACCCGTGCGGTCACCCAGCCGATCGCGCTCCGCGACGTCGTGCGGGGACTGAAGCGATGCCTCGGCAACGACGCCACCTACGACGCCACCTACGACGTCGGTGGGCCCGACGTGATGAGCTATCGCCAGATGCTGCTGCGCACGGCCGATGTCCTCGGGCTCGCGCCCCGCACGGTGACCGTGCCCATGGAGTCGCCCCGCCTCTCGAAGCTCTGGGTGCGTGTCTTCGGGGGCGTGCCGTGGGCCCTCGTGAGCCCGATTGTCGACAGCCTGCGCTACCAGACGCGCGTCCAGCCGAACGAAATACAATCCTGGCTCCAGCAAGACGCCACCGCCTTCGAGGCCGCCGTGGAGGCCGCCGTCGACGAGCACGGGCGCCCCCTGCCCAACCCCCGCGACGAGCTGCGGCCCCGCGAAAACGAAGTGATCCGGGATCAGAGCGTGGCCCGATCGGTGCAGCGCATGCCGTGTCCGCCTCAGTTTACGGTTCGGGACGTGGCCAACGAGTATCTGCGGTGGCTCCCGCGCTTCGGCTGGCCCGTCCTCCAGGTGCGCGTCGAGCACGGGCGCGTGGCCCACTTCCGGGTGGGGCCGACCGGCCATACGCTCCTCACGCTCCGCTTTGCCGCCGACCGCAGCCCTGAGGGCCGGCAGCTCTTCTACGTGACTGGCGGGCTGCTGGCCGGCGACGGGGAACGATCCGGCCGTCTCGAATTTCGGCAGGTGCTGGGCGGCGACGCGGTTCTTTCGGCCATCCACGATTTCTCCCCGCGCCTGCCCTGGGTGATCTACAACAGCACCCAGGCGCAGGTGCACCTGCTGGTGATGCGGCAGTTTCGGCGGCACCTCACGCGACTCGCGGAGGCCCAGACCGCCCCGGCGTCCGTCGCTCCCGAATCGCCGTCCTCGTAGTTCGATTCTCACCGCCTCCGGCCCGACGACCGCCCGGCAGGTTGCCGGGGGACGTCGCCCGACCCCGATGGCCCCCGCCACCGACACCCCCTTCACCGACGACCAGCAGGCCGCCTACGACGCGGTCTACGACCGGCTCGCCCGCGGAGAGCGGTACACCGGCCTGCGCGGCTACGCCGGGACCGGCAAGACCTACCTGGTGAGCCGCCTCGTCGAGCAGCTGGTGGAGGAGGACTGCACGGTCACCGTCTGCGCCCCCACCCACAAGGCCGTGCAGGTTCTGAGCGAGGAGCTCGGCGACGTCCCCGTCGAGATGCAGACGCTCCACTCCTTTCTGGGCCTTCGGCTCTCGCCCACGGAGGACGGCGAGTACGAACTCGTCCACGACGAGGGCTGCGACTTCACCGAGGGCGTCGTGATCGTGGACGAGGCCTCCATGATCGGACGAGAGGAGTGGGAGCACATCGAAGAGACCTCGGGCTTCGTGCAGTGGCTCTTCGTGGGCGATCCCGCCCAGCTTCCCCCCGTCAACGAGGCCCCGTCGCCCGCCCTCGACGTGCCGGGGCCCACCCTGGAGACGATCCACCGCCAGGCGGCCGACAATCCGATCCTGGAGCTCGCCACCCAGATCCGCACGGGGGCCGACGGCCGCATCGGAAGCACGTTCGAGAACGGGAAGGGGGTGGCCATCACCCGCAACCGGGACGAGTTCCTCGACAGCGTCCTTCGGGCCTTCGACACCGACGCCTTCCAGGCGGACGCCACCCACGCCCGCCTCCTTGCCTACCGCAACAAGACGGTGCGCCGCTACAACCGCGAGATCCGCACCGCCCGCTACGGGGCCGACGCCAACCGGTTCGTCGAGAAGGAGTGGCTGGTGGCCACCGAAACCTGGTTCCACGAGGGCGTCCCCCGCCTCACCAACAGCGAAGAGGTGCGCGTCAAGACGGCGACCGTCGACACCTTCGAGGCCGACGACCAGAGCGAGTGGAAGACGTGGAAGCTGAAGGTGCGCACGCCGGGCCGGGGGCTCACGCGCACGGCGTACGTGCTCCACGAAGACGAATTTGCGCGCTACGAGAACGCCCTCGAGACGCGCCGCGAGGCCGCCACGGAGGACGGGTCGAAGTGGGACCGCTACTACGAACTCCGCGAGCGGTTCGCCCGGGTCGACTACGCCTACGCGACGACCGTACACCGGGCGCAGGGCTCGACCTTCGACACCGTCTTCGTCGACCACCGCGACCTGCAGGCCTGCCGAGGCGAGGAGCGGGAGGCCCTCCTCTACGTGGCCGTCACGCGCCCGGCCCGCCGCCTCGCACTGCTGGTGTGACGAGCGGCACACAGCCGGAGGTGACGTCTCTGGCCCGCTGCGGAAGGGCCGGCCCTGGATGGGAGGCGCCGACCGCCCGGGTCGGTGCACAAGATCTTCGCGCGATCGGGAACCGCGGGCCGGACCCTGAGGGTCCCGGTCCGAATACGTGCGGTACCCCGCTCCCGATGCCCCCGCTCATCACCGCCTCGGCTCCATGCTCATCTACGAAGTCAACCTGACCGTCGACGGGGAGGCCGCCCCGCGCTACAGCCCCTGGCTGCGCGAGCACGTCCGCGAGATGCTCGCCCTCGACGGGTTCGAGGCCGCCGTCTGGTTCACCCGCCACGACGACGGCGACGCCGTGCCGGAGGACGAGGATGCCACCGATCCCCGCGAGTGGACCATTCACTACCAGGTGCGCGACCGCGCTGCCCTGCAGGCGTACTTCGACGAGCACGCCGACGCCATGCGCCGCGAAAGCACCGAGAAGTTCGGCGATCACGTAGAGACGCACCGCCGGATTTTCGAGCAGAAGCGGCTCTTTCAGGGGCGGCGGAAGGAGGACACCGGGCCGCTGTAGCGCCCGGTGCGGGCCACGGGGGCGCGGACCGCCGTGGCCGCCTCGGTCCGTGGCACCGCAGCCGCGGCGTGACGCGCCGTCCCCGCCTTGTTTCATCGCCTTATCATCTCTCTTGAATGTAACAATTATCCAACACTATTGAGTTAGAAGCGCTTTCGGGCGGAGGGGCTTTTGAAAAAGAGGGAGAGGGGGAGTAGCGTTAACGCTGAGATAAAGGCCAGCCACGCTGGCTGCCTGTCGTCCCGCAACGCCCCGTTGGTCCTCTTGAAAAGGGGCGACTCCGTGGCGCCCCTCCCCACCAGGGGGCCCGGGACCCGTACTCATCGTCCCTGTGGCACCGGTCTTCCCGCCTATGTCTCCGCACCGCTACGCCGCCGCCATTGGTCTCCTTCTCTTCGTGCCCCTTGCCGCGCTCGCGCAGTCGACCGGCTCGGTGACGGGCACCGTCACCGACGGGGAAGGGGCGCCCCTCCCCGGGGCCAACGTGGCCATCGTGGAGGTGCAGCAGGGCGCCGCCACGGGGGCGGACGGCACCTACGAAATCACCGGGCTCGAGCCGGGCGAGTACACCGTGGAGGTGTCCCTCGTCGGCTTTTCGACCCAGCGGGCCACCGTCACGATCGAGGCCGGCGAGGAGGTCACCCAGAACTTCACGCTGAGCAGCGACCCGATGAACCTCGACGAGGTCGTCGTGACGGGGCAGGGCAGCGAGGTCTCGCGGCGAGCGCTGGGGACGAACATGGAGGTCATCAACGCCGAGGACCTGCAGAACACGCCGACCACCTCCATCGACAAGCTGCTGCAGGGGCGCGTGACCGGGGCCACCATTCGGTCCCAGTCGGCCCAGCCCGGGCAGGGCGCGCTCATGAACTTCCGGGGCATCACGAGCGTGTTCGCCAACCAGACGCCCGTCATCTACGTCGACGGCATTCGCGTCGACAACTCGGCGAACACGAGTTTCTCCTTCGGGGGCGAGACG
Organism: Salinibacter sp.; assembly: GCA_042218975.1. Lineage (GTDB taxonomy): Bacteria > Bacteroidota > Rhodothermia > Rhodothermales > Salinibacteraceae > Salinibacter. The sequence continues at coordinate 4,648 of JBDGQP010000108.1, read as the reverse complement.
ACCTCGGCCCTCAGCGAGCTGCTGACGAACGACATCGAGCGCGTCGAGATCACGAAGGGCGGGGCCGCGAGTACGCTCTACGGCTCCGACGCCGCCAACGGAGTCATTCAGATCTTCACGCAGGACGGGGAGCCCGGAGAGACCGAGATTACCTTCCGGACGAAGCAGGGCGTCGACTTTCCGGTGTCCCGCTACTTCAAGGACACCGGCTTCTCGTTCCCCGAGCGGACGAACTCGGGGTCGGACACGCCGGACGCCGGCCGCACGAACTTCATCGAGAACGAGTTTCTGAAGCGCGGCTACAGTCAGGACTACTACCTCGGGGTGTCCGGCGGCTCCGAAGCCATCACCTACGACCTGAGTGGGCGCCTGCAGAACGGCACCGGGGTGCAGCCGAACAACGAAAACACGCTGTACGCCCTCCGTGGCAAGCTGAACACGGACTTCACCGAGAACGTGAGCGTCCAGTTCAGCGGGTCGTACGTCCGGTCGAACTTCACGCGGCTGTCGAACGGCACGGCGATCGCGGACCCCATCACGATGCTCGAGGTGGGGGATGCCCTCCGGTTCACCGAAACCAACAGTCTGAAAGATGCCCTCCGGGTGGCGACGCTGCCGGAGATCAAGGAGGGCGTCGACCGATACCGCCTCTCGGCGAAGGCCGAGTACAAGCCCAGCGCGCTGTTCAACTCAAGGATCACGATCGGGATCGACGGCCGGGCCAACGAGCAGCGGGCCCTGTTCCCCCGAGGGGCCGACGCACTTACGGGCAACACCAACGGGGGCCTCACGCGCTTCAACCGGGACTTCAAATCCCTTACCCTCGAGTACCGGGGCACGATCAGCTACCCCCGTACGGGCCCGATCACGTCGGACTTCACCTTCGGCGCGCAGGGGTTTCGCAACGAGGAGAGTCGCGTGTGGGTCGAAGCGGAGGGGTTTGCGCTGCCCGGCACCGAGGACGTTGGGGAGGCGGCCACGAAGGTGCCCGATGAGTTTCGGGAACAGGTCTTCAACGGCGGCTTCTTCTTCAAGGAGCAGCTCGCATACGAGAATGTGCTCTTCTTCAATCCAGGGATCCGGTTCGACGGCAACAGCGCCTTCGGGGAAGAGGTCGGTCTGCAGGCCTACCCGAGCCTCTCCGGGTCCTACATCCTCTCCGACGCGGGCTTCTGGACCGGGGGGCTGTCGGACATCGTCTCGCAACTGAAGCTGCGGGCCGCGTGGGGACAGACCGGTAACTTCCCGGAGCCGTTCACGAGGGACGTGACCTTCCAGGCCGTCTCGTTTCGGGGCACGAGTGCTCCCCGATTCGACAACCCCGGAAACGAAAATCTCGGGCCGGAGCGAACCACCACGCTCGAGGGGGGATTCGAGAGCTCCTTCTTCGACGGGCGCTTCGGGATCGACGTGACCGTCTACCGGTCCCGCACGACCGACGCGCTCTTCGAGGTGCCCGAGCAGCCCGCAACGGGACGGGGCGAGCAGTTCCGCAACATCGGAGAGATCCGCAACCTCGGCACGGAGGTCAGCACAGACGTGCGCCTCCTCCAGATGAACAATCTCTTCTGGCAGTTCGGGGCGTCCTGGAGCTGGAACGAAAACGAAATGGAGAGCCTCGGTGGGGCCGCCCCCTTTACCCTCGGCGGGAGCGAGAACTTTGCACAGCAGCGGGTCAAGGAAGGAAAGCCGATCGGAGCGTGGCGGGCCACCACTCCCTTCGACTCGAACGGCGACGGCAAGCTCGATGCCTCCGAGTTCCGGTTTACGGGCGAGACCCCGTACCCGAGCCATCAGGGCGCCTTCACGACTCAGTTCACATTTCGGAACTTCAGCCTCTTCGCCCTGTCCGACTGGAGCATTGGGTCGCAGGTGCTCGACTGGGGAAGCAACTGGGCCTTCTTCAACGGGCTGGAGCGGGCCCCCCGGCCGACGAAGTACGACCTGAACGGCGATCCGGTCGAGAACTTCACCGGCAGCACCAACTTCCCCCCCAGCGAGGCCGGCGTGGCGCTCCTGCAGGACGGGGACTACCTGAAGATCCGCGAGGTCACGCTGTCCTACAACGTGCCCCGCGAACTCCTGGAGGGACTGAGCCTCAACAGCGCGAGCCTCTCGCTGACGGGACGCAACATCTGGGCCTTCACGCGACAGGAGCTTGTTGACCCGGAACTGGCGGGCATCACGGACACCGAGGGCGTCGCGCTCGGCGGGTCGCAGAGCGTCACGCTTTCGCCTCCCCGTCAGGTTCAGCTCTCCCTCGAGGTGACGCTGTAGTCGACCGGCCCGCCTCCCCCGAGCCTCCTCCCCTGCCTTTGCGTTCGGCCCAACCCTTTCTCCCATGACTCCGCGCTCGCTTCTCCGCCCGCTTCTTCCCGTCCTCCTGGTCGGCGCTCTCGTCGCCGGGTGCGACGCCCTCGACCCCACGAAGGTCGAAAATCCGCGGACGACCGACGAGGACCTCGCCCAGGCCGAGAACCCGGTCCCGGCCCTTCTCAACGGGATCGAGGCCCAGTTTGCCCGGGCCCTCGGGGCCTCGGTCGTCACGACCGAGTTCGCGTCGGACAATTTCTCGATTCACGGGACGGGTCTCGGCGGCAACGCGCTCGACTTTCCGAGAAGCCTGAAGCCCCGGACGAGCATCCTGAACTGCTCGTTTTCGGACTGCCTGTACTGGAGTACGCAGGAGCTCCGAGCCCAGACCGACTTCCTCCTCGAAGAAATTGCCCCGACCGCCGACCCGACCGCGGCCGAACTTGCGCGGGCGCACTACTACCGCGGCATGGCGTTTCTGCTGCAGGGCGAAAACTTCGTAGCCGTGCCGACGACCCCCGACTCGGCCGCCGTGCCGGCCGCCGGGCTTCTCGCCAGGGCACAGAGCGAGCTCTCGCAGGCACTGGGCATGGCCGGCTCCGGGTCCGACCTGGCGGTCCGTGCCAACGCCGCACTCGCCCGTACGCACCGCGCCCTCGGGAACGTGAGCGAGGCCAAGACCGCTGCGCAGGCGGCCCTCGACATCGGCGGGGACTCGTTCCTGATCGACCAGCCCTACGACGCCAACAGTGTCGACAACCCGCCGCACGACTACCTCGTGCAGCGGGCGCTCCAGGAGATGCAGCCGCTGCCCCGGCTCGACTTCCTCGATCCGAAGTACGCGACGGAGACGTCGGCAATCCCGGTCGCGACCGCCGAGGAGATGCGGCTGATCCTGGCGGAGGGGGCCCTCGCAAACAACAATCCCGGGAGGGCGAAGACCCAGCTCCGGACGGCAATCGACCTGGCCGCCAGCCGAGAACGGGTTACCTTCGACGACGGCGATCCGCGCCTGAACAACCAGAGCAACACGCGACCGGACACGAGCGCCATCAGCATCCGGTTTCGCCCGGGCGCGCCGCCCGTCGACAGCCTCGTGCTGAATCGGCCCGGAACCGTCACAGTCCCGGTGGTATCCGGCACGCACGTGACGAAGGGGCAGGTCACCCGCGCCTCGGGCACCGACCTCGTCGAGCTCCTCTACCTGCTCCGCCAGGAGATCTTGTTCCTGGAAGGGCACCGGATGCACGACCTGGGCATTCGCCTCCCCATGATGCTCCGAGAGATCGAAACGAATCCCCAGATCAGCATGGGAGACACGGGCACTCAGGTACGCGTGCCGGACTGGATTCCGTCGTCGAACGAGATGGACCTGTACAAGCCGTCCGTCATCTACGAGGGGGACGGGCGGGACGGAAACCCCCTGAAGACGTCGGAGATCACCCTTCTCCACAACATGAACCGGGTGCTCGCGAACCAGCGCGGTCTCGTGATCGAGAACCCGATGGTGCCGGGCGCGCAGTAGCGCTCCCGCGGGCCGTCTTAGCGGCTCGCCAGCCGCTCCTCACCGCCGGGAGGGGAGCGGTTTTTGGGGTTCAGTCGGCAGCCCCTATCTTTTTGGGAGACCGCCGGGGGCCCGGCGGCTGCTCGGGAAGGGCCCTTCCCTCCAACTGCCTCCCTCACCGCTTCCACGTCGCCCCGTGCGCCAGGTCTACTCCCTTCCGTTCCTCGCCGTTCTTCTCCTCAGTCTCGCCGGGGCCGAACCGGTCGCCGCTCAGACGCCCGCCGCCTGCCGGTCCGAGCACGCCGCCCGCCAGGCCTCGGGACTGTGTGAGGGCGACTCGTTCGACTTTTACGCCTTCGGCCCGTACCGGGACGACGTGCCCCGGCCCCGCGAGGTGCTGGGCTACCCGATCGGGCAGATCCACACGACCTACGGCCGCATGGAGGACTACGTGGCGGCCCTCACCGAGGCGGCACCCGACCGGGTCCGTCACGTCGTCTACGGGGAGAGCGTCGAGGGACGGGACCTCCACCTCCTCGCCGTCGGCTCGGCCGAGACGATCGGCCGCCTCGACTCGGTCCGCGCGCGGCTCCAGCGCCTCGCCGACCCGACAGCCACCTCCGAGGCGACCGCCAACGCCCTCGCCGCCGAGCTGCCGGTGGCCGTCTGGATCAACTCGGCCAACGACGGCAACGAGTCGGCCGCGTTCGAGTCGGTGCTGCAGGTCGCCTACCAGCTGGTGGCCGGGCAGAGCGAGCGCGCCCGCCGGATCCGCGAGAACACGCTCGTCCTCCTCAACATGGCCCACAACCCGGAGAGCCACGAGCGCTT
>JBDGQP010000107.1:0-27044 GCA_042218975.1 Salinibacter sp. | reverse complement strand
CCGGTAGTCAGGTGTCGCATGCCCTCCACGAACGCCGTCGGGCCGACGGCCCGGAGTCTCTCAGGCGGTGCCTCTTCCACCATCCCGGCGGTCGGAACCGGCGCGTCTCACCGCGACTGGAGCCCGGACGATCGTTCGGGGTCACTCCGGCTGAACCTCGACGATCATCTCAACCTCGATGGGGATGTTGCTCGGCAGGGATCCCATCCCAACGGCGGCCCGGGCGTGTCGTCCCCGATCTTCGAAGACCTTGACCATCAGGTCCGAGAATCCGTTGACCACCTGCGAGTGCTGTGTGAAGTTGGGCTGGGCATTCACCATGCCGGTTACTTTCACCACCTGCTCGACCCGGTTCAGGTCGCCGATCTCCTGCTTGAGGGTCGAGAGCATCGAAATGCCGGTGAGGCGGGCCGCCTCCTGGCCTTCTTTCACCGACAGGGCGCTGCCGCCAACCTTGCCCGTGACGATGCCCCCGTCGGGCTTGTCGGGCCCGTGACCGGAGAGGAAAATGAGGTCGTCCTTCCGCACGGCTTTCACGTAGTTCGCCGTAGGTGGGGTGGGCTTCCCCAGCTCAATTCCCATCTTTTGAAGCCGCTGCTCGACGTCGTAGCCGTACTCCACTGTGTCCGCCTCACTCGCCGACGCGTCCGCGCCGTCGGTCTGTCCCGACGAGCAGGAGAGAGAGAAAAGAAGGACGGGGAAGAGAAGTGCGTATGGAAGTGTGGACCTGCACATGGCACGAGAGGAAAAGTCAAAAGCTGATTTTGGTGGCGTATTCTCCGGTGCCAGTACGCCGGTTTTGTTCCCCCGACGTGAGCGTTTGCACCCGCGACGGCCCGGCGGATGCAGCCTTCAGTCGTCGGTCGTCGGGCCGGTTCGGGCCCGCCGGACATCCTTCACACTGACCGCACTGGCGTCGTTACCAAAGTTTTGTCGAATGTACGTCGCGACCTCAGCGACCTCTTCGTCACTCAGGAAGTCGTGACTCGGCATCGCTCTGTTGTACGACTTTCCCTTCACCTCGATGGGCCCCTCCAGCCCATTCACGATCACCGAGATTAGTCGCTGCTTGTCCCCCGTTACCCATTCGGTTCCCGCCAGTGTGGGGTATCGCGGCGGGGCGCCCTTCCCGTCGCGCTGGTGACAGGCGGCGCAGTTGGTGACGTAGACCTTCTCGCCGGCGGACAGCATTTCCTGGCGTAGGTTGTCTTTTTCTTTGTGCGGGGTACGGATGTTGCTCGCCGTCCGCTTCTCTTTCTCCATCCGGGCGAGGTCGGCCTCGGTGAACGATCCACCGGTGTAGATTACCCGCCAAATTTTCCCATCGTTGTCTTCGGTGATATAGAGGGAGCCGTCCGGCCCCGTCGCGAGTCCGCCCGGGCGGTGCTCCGCGTCGCTCGTATTGACGATAGGATCGACGCCAGCGAACCCATTCGCAAACACCTCCCACTCTCCGGACGGGTTTCCGTTCTCAAACGGCACGAACGCCACGAAGTAGCCGGCCTGCGGGTAGGGATTCCGGATCGTGGAGCCGTGGAAGGCAATGAAGGCCCCGTTCTGGTAGTGGTCCGGAAACTGCTGCCCCTGGTAAAACATCAGCCCGTTGGGCGCGAAGTGACCGGGAAACCCGATGAGGGGGTTGTCAAACTGACTGCACCTTCCCACCTTGTCTCCGCCGCCCCCATATTCGGGGGCCAGCACCTTTTTCCCCTGCATCTGGTCGTAGTAGCAGTAGGGCCACCCGAAGTTTGAGCCCTTGGTTACTCTCACAAACTCCCCTGCGGGGAGCATGGCGTTCTCCCAGGGAGTGTACCGGTCCGGCCACAGTCGGTGCAGGTTGTCCCGGCCGTGTACAACACTGTATAGCTTCCCATCCGCGGGATTCCAGTCCATGGCGACCACGCTCCGGAGGCCCGTGCCGATTCTTTGACCGTCGGCCTGGGTCTGGTTCAACTTGTCGGCGTCAAAGCGCCAGATGCCGGCGTGATCTTCGAGCTCGGGACACGGATCCTGTCCCGCGACCCCCGGCGTACGCTTCGGATCCTGGCACGCGTTGCTCGGCGCCCCGTACGGGACGTACATGTTTCCCGACGCGTCGAACGAGAGGGGCTTGGCGATGTGCTGGTGCACCCCGCCCTTGTCGACGAGAATGGTGTCTGGCGGTCCGTCTGGGACCAGTTGTCCAGGGGTGAGCTCGTACCGGTAGACACGAAGGTCGGTGCTCACGTAGAGGTGTCCGTCGTGGATTTCGGCCCCGGTGTTCAAATTCCCTTCGTCCGTGTCGAAGCCCCCGAATCTGCGGATGACGTCGGCCCTTCCGTCCTGCGTGGTGTCCCGCAGCGCCACGACGCTTCCCTTTTCGTGAGGTCGTTTGAGCTTGGCGTAGATGTCCCCGTTGTCGCGGACGGCCAAGTGCCGGGCCGGACCGATGCTGTCCGTCACGACGATCGCCTCGAATCCGTTCGGCAGCAGCAGACCGCCGTTGTTCGGGCTCCCCGATAGGGACTGCCCCTCACTGGTGCACCCCGCACAGAGAGCGACGATGAGCAGGCAGCTCACCATCAAAAGCGGGAGGACGTCGTTTTCGGTATAAAAAAACTGATTCATTACTATCCAGGTTTTTAACGCGTGTATTACAGCTTCTTGCCGTCACGTTTATGGCTTTTGTTTAGCTTAAATATTTTCATCTTTCTATCGTTTCGGGCCACGATGAAAAGTACCCGTCCATCATGCTCGAGAGCGCGAAGGGCCCGGATCTCCCCAGCAACGCTGAATCCGCTTTCTGTGGTCGGTACTTCCTGGTACGTCCGACTCGACCCCGCCGCCAGGGCCACGCCGTGGCTGGCCTCGTAGGCCCCTGCCTGGGGCTTGACCGCGTCGAGGTTTCCCCCCATGAGAATCTCTTTTCCCTTCCGTCCGTCGATCTCCGCTGCGAGGACGCCGTACATCGGGGCCAGCTGTGCCCGAAACGGAAGCGAATCGACGCGGAAGTGCCCGTTTCCGTCGTTCCACGCCACGATGCTCGCCATCTGCTCAGCCCGGTACCGCGCGGTTTGCCCGAGGGTCTTCTGGTCGAAAACGTTCGGGACCGTCTCCCCGGCGTACGACTTGAACGTCGGGTAGCGGCCCTTAATGTAGGGGAGCCGCTGAATCAGATTCTGGCGAAGGGCCACTGGGAACGGCCCCTCTCCCCCCCTATAGGTAGCGAGGATCTGCTCGATCCCCTTCTTTCCCCCAAACTCCCCCGCCCACATCCGCAGGGGCTCCTCGGGGCGGGCCCGGAAGCGGGAGTTGAGGCCGTGGTTGCCGGCGAGGAGGTCCAGGTCTCCGTTCCCGTCGAGGTCGGACAGGGCGACGCTCTGCCACCAGCCGTGCGTGTCCTCCAATCCCAGCGACGACAGATCGGCCCGTTCCAGGCGCCCGTCCCGGTTCCAGAAGATCGTCAGGGGCATCCACTCCCCCACGACGACCAGATCCGGCGTCCCGTCGCCGTTCAGGTCCCCCCACGCCGCGTCGGTCACCCCGGCGCTTTTCAGCGCGTCCGCCCGCAGCCCCGGCGCCCGCGGGTCCGTCACGTCCCGGAAGGTACCGGTGCCTGTATTTTCCAGCAGCGCTCCGCCGACCGGCACCCCGTAGCCGGCGTCGGTAGAGACCGGTGTCAGGCGCGTCCCGACGAAGAGGTCCTGGTCCCCATCGTCGTCGGCGTCCGCCGCCCGCACGGCCCCGGTTGGGGTGGGCCCGCCCTCCGGCCGAGGAAGGGCTGCTTCCATCCGCGTGAGCCGGTCATCGTCCAGTTGGTAGAGACGGTCGGCGAGGTGCGGGCTGCCGGCCGGGAACTCGCTGCTTCCGCTCGCCACGTACAGTTCGGCCCGGTCGTCCTCGTCCACATCGACGAACGTACAGTCAGTGTCCTCGGCCCTCCGGTCGGCCTCCAAGGCCGGCGAGGAGACGCGCTCGAATCGATTGTCATCGCCCCGCACGAATAGCGCGCCGGGCTGCCCGTGGGCGCCGCCTACGTACACTTCGTCTCGGGCGTCGCCGGTAGCGTCGCCCACGCAGAGCGCAGGTCCCTCCGTCGAGCGCATGTGGAACAGCAGGGGCGACTGCTCGAAGTCGTTGTGGGCGGACTCCTCGTGGGTCCAGTTAAATCCCATCTCGCCCGTGACGTCCCGGAGAAGCGGCTGGCTCTCTGTCGGGGCATCGGGGGGAAGCACGCGCTCGGCGGCTGTGTCGGGAGCCCGCGCCTCGGCCTGGCGGAGGACCAACCGCTGATTCGTCTCCACACTCGTCCGGAGGTTCACCCGGCCGTCCGGCCACCGCACCTTCAGGGTGTCGAGGGTCGAGACGCCCGGGCCCAGCCCGAGGTGCAGGGTCGGGTCCACGGACGACTGGAATCCGCGCTGCGGCATCTGCTGGGCGTAGAACTGCCGACCGTCGGCGATCGCTTCGACCTGCGCGCCGACTCCGTTTGTGTTGGGGGGCGCTCCCTGCAGGGTCAGCCGGACCCAGCTGCGCTCGGGATGCAGTTCGGTAGCTCGGTTTCGGTAGAGGGACGGCCGGGCGTTGACGTTGTTGACGACTAGGTCCAGGTCCCCGTCCCCGTCCAGGTCCCCGTAGGCCGACCCACTCGAGAAGCCGGGCTCGTCCAGCCCCCACTCGGCGGCCTGGTTCACAAACCGCAGCGGTCCCTGCTTCTCGAACATGTCGTTCGAGAGAGGAACCGAGGGGGTCTTCTGGACAAGCTTCTCGTAGTCGATCCGGTTGTTTTGAACGACAGTGCGCATGAACTCCCGGGTGTTCATGCGCACCAAAAGGTCCTTGTTGGTGACGTCCCGGTAGAAGCCGTTCGGGACGAAGATTTCACGGGCCCCGTCGAGGTTGAAGTCCGCGATGAGCGCGCCCCAGCTCCACCCCGTTGCCTCCACCCCGGCGTACCGGCCGATCTCGCTGAACGTCCCGTTGCCGTTGTTGAGATGAAGGGTGTTGCGGGGAAACTTCCGGTGGTATCCCATGTCGACCTCGGACTGAAACTGCTCCCAGCCCACGAAGTCCGCGACGGTCTTCACCCGCTCCTCGCTCCGGGGGAGCATGTCGGCCACAAAAATTTCGGGGTAGCCGTCGTGGTTGAGGTCGGCGATGTCCCCGCCCATCGAGGTCGTGCTGATACTGCTGAGCGTGTCGGCCAGGACCTCGGTAAACCCTCCGTTGTGGTCGTTGATGTAAAGGTAGTCTCGTTCAAAAAAGTCATTGGAGACGTACATGTCCATCCACCCGTCGCGGTTGACATCCCCTACGGACACCCCAAGCCCGAACCCAATTTCGCTGTTGTATATCCCCGCCTTCTCGGTCACCTCAACGAAGGTGCTGTCGTCATTTCGGTAGAGCCGGTCTCCTCCCCGTTCGTCGTTCGTGTTCCTCAGGTTCTTTTTCAGGTTGTACCGTTTTATGGGCTTGGAGGCGTAGTTATTGAGGACGAACAGGTCCAGGTCCCCGTCGTGGTCGTAGTCGAAGAAGGCGGAATGAATCGAGTTGCCGACGTTCGCAATTCCGAACTCCTGGGCCCGCTCCGTGAAGGTGCCGTCCCCGTTGTTGATGAACAGTTCGTTTTCACGCCGCGGCTCGACGAAAGGCCCCGAGTTGGCCACGTAGATGTCCAGCGCCCCGTCCCCGTTCACGTCCGCCATGCTGACCCCGGTCGACCAGGGCATCTCTCCCCCCACGCCGGCCTCCTCGGTGACATCCTCAAACCGGAAGCCCCCGCGGTTCAGGTAGAGCCGATTGCTCTTCTGATTCGCCGTGAGATAGACGTCGAGCAGACCGTCCCCATTAACGTCGCCGAGGGCGACCCCACCCCCTGCGTAGAAGTTCCGGTAGGTATATATATTGAAGGAGTTGTTGTAGGTGAGGTCGTTCGAGACCCGGATGTTCGTCGTCGACGGGGCGACGCGCTCGAAGAGCGGCCCGCCGCCGTAGTTGGGAAGGTAGTCGCACCCGCCCCCTACCAGCAGGAGGCACACGACGAGGACGGGGAGGCGCGCCCCTCTCCACGTTCCTCCTAGATGAGCGTCCATCGACCGGTTCTGCTCCGTTCAGGGATAGTGGTTCTACGCGTCCGATGGGAGTGGCGGTGCAGGGAACGTAGCGACTTGCCCCTGTTCCGGGCGGACTGCCCCCTTTCCCTGAGGCCGCGCCTCTGTACGCTGAGGGCACGACGCACGTGGGACGAGGTAGGGGGCTGTATGCCCTGCCTGAAACTCCCTCTCCACTTCTGCGGTCAGTTCGACCGGATCCCGGCAAACACCAGGAACTCCTTCCTCCCGATCGAGGCGGGTAGTAGCGTCCCCATCGGAGCGGGACGGCTTCTCCGGCTACTCGCTCCACTCGGAGGCTGCGAGCCCGTTGAGGTCCCACACGATATCCCCGGCCCGCACGGTCAGCTCCGCGACCAGCTTCTGCGAGCCCTCCCGCCGGTCCCCGTCGACATCGACGAAGCCGAAGGACCCCTTCCGAAGATCGAGGACCGCCACGTCCGCCGGGGCGCCCACGTCCAGATTCCCGAGCTCGGGGCGCTGAATGATCTGGGCCGGCTGCCACGTCGACGCCCGGATGACCTCCTCCAGCCCCATCCCCAGCTCCATCATCTTCGACATCACGTTCGTCATGTTTTTCATGCCGTCGTTCATGCTGCCGTCGTGCAGGTCGGTGCTGATCGCGTTCGGCCAGAGTCCCGCCTGCGTGGCGGGCACGGCCGCGTCGTAGTCGAAGCTTCCGCCGCCGTGGCCGACGCCGAACTTGATGCCCCGTTCCTGCGCCTTCGGCACGAAAGGACGCAGTTCGTGCTGCTCGTCGACGATCGACTGCCGGCGGTCCTGCTGGTCTAGGAGCGCGTAGGCGTGGGTGAAGATGTCGCCGGGCCGCAGGTAGTCGAAGAACAGCTTCTCGATGGACAGAGGGGGAGAGGCGCCTCCGAAGTCGACCATCACGGGAATGTCGGCCCGCTCGCCCGCCTCGACGGCCCGCTTGGTCGGCGTCCAGTTGCGGCCTCGGTAGTGCGCCAGCTTGATCCCGACCACGACGTCCGAGTACTGCTCCGCCGCCATCGCGGTCATCCGCGGATTCATGTCGCGGAGGTTCTGTTCGGGCAGTCCCTTCATGCCGACCCCGACGATGTTGAGGAAGGCCAGCACCCGCGTCTTGGAGTGCTCGACGGCCTGGTTGATGAAGGTGTCGATATTTCGCCATCCGGCCCCTCCGGGATCGACGATGGTCGTGGTGCCGGCCCGGAACGTGTGGGCGTCCGGCTGGAGGGACCCATAGCTGTTGCTGAGGTAGGCGTTTTCCTCGGTGCCGTAAAAGACGTGTCCGTGGATGTCGATGAGCCCGGGCGTTACGTAGAGCCCCGACGCGTCGACGACCTGCTCGGCCCGGTCCGGAGATACGTTCTCGGCCACCACAGCGATGGTGTCCCCGGCGATGCCGACGTCCATGACCGCGTTGACGTCGTTCTTCGGGTCGATGACGGTCCCGTCATTGATCAGAAGATCGAGGTCCTGGGCGCGGGCAGTCCCGGCGGTGCCCAGAAGGGCGACCGTGAGCACCATCGTTGCGGTCACGACGGTGAGAAGCCCTTTCCACAGCGGGCCGGGCTCAAAAAGAGTCGCGTCAAGGGGGGTCGTGCTGTCCATGAGAACTCCAAAGGTTGGGAAGAGAAGGTTGTGGGGGCTTCGTGGGATCCCCAATCGCTGTCAGCTTTGCACCATCGCCCCGTCCAGCAGATCGTGGATGCGCTGCCCCACGAACTGGACCTCTTCGGGACGCATCATCCACGTCGTGAGGCTGATGTCCTCGGACCCGCCGTTGACCTCAATGGAGGGATGCCCCTCCCGCAGGCGCCGCTGGACCTCCGCCGGGGAGATCTGGACCTGATCCTGGTCCCAGGTGATGCGGAGCGTTGGGACGTGGTTGGCGATGTCCGGCACGTAGTACTCCGTTTCTACCCCCGGGACGGAATCGGCGGCCGACTGGATCGTCTCGATCTGGGACTTCCAGCGCCCCCACTGCGCCTCGTGGTCCAGGTTTACGTACCGCTCGAGCGCCACCAGCATGGCCAGCACCTCCTCCTTGTTGACCTTCATCCCCCGCCCGATGGTGTTGCCGTACGGCACATGCTGGAGTTTGGCGGCCTCAATCAGATCCTCACGTCCGAACAGGAGCCCGGCGCTTTGCGGGCCACGGAGCCCCTTTCCCCCCGAAAAGGTGACGAGGTCGAAGCCCATCTCGTTGTACTCCCACAGGTTCTCGACGGGGGGGACGTCGGCGGCGCAGTCGTTGAAGGTGGGCACGTCGTGCTTCTTCCCCAGCTCGACGAACTCCTCGTCCTGGATCGTACCGTCCGGATTCGCCTTGTTGAGGAACATCATCATCACCGTGTTCTCGTTGACCGCTCCTTCGAGTTCCTCGCGGCCCTCTACCTCGACGAGCTTGATGCCGGTATTCCGGACCGAGTGGTCGTACCCGAAGCGGTGGCTCTTCTGGATGATGACCTCGGGTCGGGGGCCCGGCAGGTTGGGAAGCTTGCGGATCTTCTTCTCGTCGGTCCCGGTGATCGTGGCGGCGGTGCCCAGCGTAAGGGCCGACGCGGCGCCGGCCGTCACCATCGCCGCCTCGCTGTGCCCGATCTCCGCGATCCGCCGACCGGCCTTGTCCTGGAGGGCGGTCAGCTCCACGTAGTGATTCGCGGCGTAGTCCCAGGCTTCCTGCACCTCCGGCGGCATGAGGGAGCCGGTCAGGGACGTGTACGTCCCCTTCGCGTTGATGATGGTGCGGAGCCCAAGCTCGTTGAAATAGTCGTGGTATCCGTCGTCCAGATACTTGAAGTGAGAGGCGCCGGCCTCCGCGGCCTCGTCCGTGAGAACCCCGCCCAGCATGCCCCCGATCAGGGGGAGACTCGAAAGCTGTCGAAGAACCTGTCGCCTGCTTAGCATAGTATTGTCCGTTTTGGATTCGCATGAGCGCTCGTCTGGCCCCCTCCGGCCCGGCCTCGGGTCCCGGCGGCGGAGGAGGCTAATCCCCTACGCCGCGGCGTTCTTCAAAACGTCTCGGATCCTGTATGCGACGGTCCGCACCTCCTCCTCCCCCATCATCCACGTCGCGACGTTTAGGCCCTGGGAGCCCCCGCCGGTCTCGATGGACGGGTGCCCCTGCTTCAGCTTCTCGTCGGCCTCGGCGGGGGTCATGTCGATCCGATCTTCATTCCAGGTGATGCGGAGGGACGGGACGTGGTTGGCGATGTCCGGCACGTAGTACTCCGTGTCGACGCCGTCGACGGCCTCGACGGTCGACTGGATGAACTCGATCTGAGACTTCCAGCGTCCCCACTGCGCCTCGTGGTCGAGCTCCATGTACCGCTCGACCGCCACCATCATCGCCAGTACCTCCTCCTTGTTGACCTTCATGCCGCGGCCGATCGTGTTGCCGCGGGGTGGCGCGTGCAGCCGGGCGGCCCGGATCAGGTCCTCGCGCCCGAGCAGCAGCCCGGCGCTCTGCGGGCCGCGCAGGCCCTTGCCGCCGGAGAACGCAACCAGATCGAAGCCCATGTCCGTGTACTGCCACAGGCGCTTCTTGGGCGGGACGTCGGCGGCGCAGTCGTTGAACGTGGGAATGCCGTGTTTCTTGCCGACGGCCACGAGCTCCTCCTTCTCCACCGATGAGCCGTTGTAGGCGTTCATGACGAAGAGCATCGCCGTATTTTCGGTGATCGCGCTCTCGAGCTCCTCGCGGGTCTTGACCTCGATGAGGGTGGCGCCCGTGTTCTTCAACGCGTGGACGTAGCTTACGGAGTGGGGCGGCTTCAGGACGATCACCTCGTCTTTGAGGCCCGTCGTGTCCGGCAGTTGTTGAACCTTCTCCCGGTCCTTCCCGGACATGACCCCCGCCAGTCCCAGGGTCATCGCGCTGAAGGCCCCGGCCGTTACCGTGGCGTACTCGCACCCAATCAGGTCTGCGATTCGTTCTCCGGCCTTGTCCTGGATCGCGTCCAGGTTGACGTAGTGATGCGTGGCGTAATTCCAGGCGTCACGGACCTCGGGGGGCATTCGCGAGCCGGAGAGCGCGGTGATCGTGCCGTGGGCATTGATGAAGGTCCGCAACCCCAGCTCATTGAAGTAGTCGCGATACTCATCGTCCGACGCGTCGGACGGGGCGAGCCCCGACCCGACGTCGGTCCCGAGCCCCCCCAGAAATCCCCCCACGACGGGAAGATTCGCGAGCTGCCGGAGCACTTGTCGTCTAGTAAACATGGCGCTTTGGGTCATTCTGAGTCGTGTCGCGGCCCCCGCCCTCGTCACAGGTCTCTCCTAACCCTCCCGGGAGACGGGCACTACTCTTCTGGAAGGGCCGCGACGCAGTCCATTTCGACGAGCGAGTCGCCGGGCACGCCGCCGTAGGTGGCGACCGTCGACCGCACGGGAGGGCTGTCGCCGAAGCGGCCCCGGAAGACCTCATTCATCGGCTCGTAATCCCCCAGATCGTGCAGGTAGACCGTCACCTTCAGGGCCTCCTCCATTGAGGATCCTGCCTTCTGGAGCTTCTTTTCCATCTGGCTGAGCACGTGGTCGGTATGGGCCTGGATGTCCCCGTCGAAGTGCGCTCCGATGCCCGCCAGGTACACCAGGTCCCCGTGAACGATCGTCCCGGAGAAGAGAGGCTCATCCTCGTGGGTCACCACAGTGCCCTCCCGCTGCTTTCGAGGCGGGCTGCTGTCTGTGGCTGAGGCCTCGGTCGTCTGCGCTCCGGCAGTTCCGAGCCCGAGGGAGGCGAGAACCGCCCCGGCCCGCCGGAAGAAAGACCGCCGGTCGTTGTCTTGGTCGTCTGTCGGTGCGTGCGTCATGCTGTGGGGATCGCTGTGTTGTTGAAGCGTGCTGTTCGACTCTTGCTTCTCCCGCGGCGCCCGGACGGGTCGTTCCGGACCCGACCGAGGGACGACATGGTCGATCCGGGGGGAGGGCTCATGACGTTTCTACTCGGCCCGCTCTTGGCGAAGCGCCCAGCTCCGGCCGGGGCGGTCGACGCGAAAGGTCTCGATCGTGCCCCGGTCGGCAACCGTCACGTACGCCTGTCGCCCGTCCTCGCCCCCGAAGGCGATGTTGGTCGGATTCTCCCCTTCGAGGGGGATTTCCCGCAGTACCTTTCCCTCTGGCGACACCTTCACCACGGTGCCCTTCCCGTGGCGGGTGATGTAGAGATTCCCGTCGATGTCGGATCGCATCCCGTCGAGTCCATGGGTAGCAAATTCGATCAGCAGGCGCTTATTGCTGATCGCCCCGTCCTCGGAGAGGTCGTACGCCCACACGTTCCGCTGGACGGACTCGTTGACGTAGAGCGTTTCGTTCTCCGGGCCGACCTCGATCCCGTTGGTTGTGCCCATGTCCGCCTCCAGCAGTGTCGTGCGCCCGTCCTGGTCGACGCGCCAGAGCTGCCCGGTTGAGGCCGACCAGTTCGGGTCGCTGGCGTAAAGGCGGTCGTCGGCCCCGATGGCGAGGTCGTTGGGCTGATTCATGCGCGGCTCGTGGGCGTAGACGCGCACCTCCCGGGTGCTCGGGTCGACCGCCAGGACGTTGTGCCCGGTGTAATCGGCCACGAGCATGGTGCCCTCGCTGTTGAAGCGAATGCCGTTGCCGGTGCTGCCCTCCGGCAGCTCGACGAAGACCTCCGACGTCCCCTCCGGCGGCACGACGCCGATCGTGTGCTGTCGCTCGTAGTTGACGGCATACACGTTGCCTTCGGCGTCGACGGCTGGCCCCTCGACCCCCGACGTGAAGCGGCCGGGCGGCACCAGCGTGCGGCTCTCAAACAGAGTTTCGGCGCTGGAACCGGAGGCCTCGGTGTCTCCCTCCCCGCACCCGATCAGGAGGACGCCGGCGAGGAGGGGACCGAGGACCAGGAGGATTCTCGGCGCGGTCACGCGGATGGAGGCACGATGTCGTGGCACGTCCGTGCGGTGAAAGTCCGGGAGCTGAGAGAGAAACCACTTCGACCGCTCCTGTCGGCTCGCCCTATTGCTGCTGCCCCAGGCCCTGGGTGGCCGGTGCAGTCCGGGCGTCCCACCACACCTTCGTATCGTTCTGGTCGGGCCCTCCATTCCCTTCCGGACTTCCGATGAGGGGAATCGCGTTCTCCGTAGCCTTGGTGTTGTTGTTGTACTCGCTGATCACGAACGTCATCCGCCGGAAGATGTCATCGTTTTCGAGGTTGGTATTCCGGGACTCGATGATGGGGTAGAGTGTCGGGTACCCGGTCCGCCGCAGTTCAGCGAAGGCCTCCAGCGAAACGGGATAAAGCGCCAGCCACTTCTGCGTGATGATCTGCTCCAGCTTCGTCTGGAAGTCCGCCCCCGTCTGGAAGTCCACCGGGATGTCCGACATGGGGCCGGAATTCCACCGATCACTCGGAGGCGCAGGTGTCGACGTGCTGTTGATGTATTCTTCGATCTCTTGCTGGGAGGCCCCGACCCGAGCTTCACTGAGGGACATCCGGATGCCCTTGTTGTAGAGCTCCTCGGCGGTCCCGCCCATGTCCCAGCCCAGCAGGGCGCCCTCCGCCCGCAGGAAGTAGACCTCGGCGGCGTTCATCACCCTCACGGGGGGATTCGACCCGCCCCGATTCTTGTTCAGGAATCGGGTGGCCATGTCGGAGTAGGTCGAATTGAGCTTCGTCCCCTTCGACGATCTCGGCAGTCCGTTCCGCATCCCTTCGAAGGGGCTGCCGTCGCCGTCCTGGTCTCCGTTCACCGAGGGACTGAAGTAGGCGGACTTCCGGGGGTCATTGTACCCTTCAAGGAGGCTTTCCATCGAGGAGCTCATCCGGAACTCGCCCCAGTTGGTGATGATTCCGTAGGCGTTGCGGTTGTTCTGTGTGGTAAGCAGTGATGCGTTGTGGCCGTTGCTGGTCATGACCCCCCGGCTAATTGCCTCCTCCGCCTCCTTCTTCGCCTTCTCCGGCATCACGTGGCGAATCCGCATCGCCGCCCGGAGCTGGAGGGAGTTGCCGAAGCGCATCCACTGCTTTACGTCGCCCGAGTAGAGCAGATCGCTGCTTCCGAAGGCCGTCCCTCCCGGATTGTTGCTGAGGGTCTGGTACGAGCTGTCCAGTCGGGCGAAGAAGTCCATGTAGATCTCCTTCTGAGAATCGTAGGGAACCGACTCCTCCCCGTTGCCGAACTCCGAGTACGGAATCGGGCCAAAGTAGTCCGTCATCCGCTGGTAGATCTCGACCCGCCAGATATTTGCGGCGGCGTAGCGCACGGGCATGTCGTTCTTCCGCGTAAAGTCCCGAACGAACTTCAGTTGCGGGGCTGCCGAGCTGTAGAAGTTGTTCCAGCCCGAGTCAATCCAGTCCCCAACCTCGATGTACTGATCCGAGTCGAAGTACGGCGCCGTCGTCGCGAAGTACTGCGCGTAGAGGTCGGCGAAGAGCGACTTGAAGATCTGGTGTCCTACACCGGTCCCCGCGTGCATACCGGCCCATTGGGAGCGGGCGAAGGCCTGCCCCAGGGTGGTGGCATCGACCTGGCTCGCCACGATCTCCCGGTCGGGCGTGTTCAGCTCCTTGTAGTGATCGGTACATCCGGGGAGGAGGAAGAGAAGGGCCAGGGCGGAAACGACGGTTGCCCGTATCGTAAAGCTGTTCATCGTAACAAGAACCTGTTTGGTAGAGATAGTAGAACGGTTCTCTCGGGGATGCGAGGTGCCCTCTCGAGATTACGGCGCCGGTCCCAGCCCCCGTGCCCACTTCGGGCACACGGGAGCGCTTCGGGGCGTCCGGGGGCGAACTGTCGAGGGGCTCCTGCTTATGCACTCGGCCTTAAAACTGAATGTTGAGGTTCATGCCGAACGTCCGTGTGGTGGGGGGCTGGAACGACTCGAACCCTCTTGCCCCCTTGCCCGTGCCCGTGAGGATGTCCGGGTCGATCCGGCTGGAGGCTCGGTAGATCCAGAACAGGTTTCGTCCCACAAGGGATATATTCACGTCACTCACGGGGAGGGTGCCAAGCACCGATTGGGGGAGCTGGTAGGTCAGCGTGACCTCTCGGAGCTTCGTTGCCGTCGCGCTCGCCGAGAAGGCCTCCCCGACCGGCGTATTGCGGCCGCCCAGGGTTCGCCAGAAGTTCTGGGCGGTCGTTGAGGGGATGTCGGTCGATCCGTCCGGCGTCACGGCCTCCTCGTCGGGGAAGACGTTTTCCCCGAAGACCAGCCCGCCGCCTCGCCCCTTGAGCGTGCGCTGCAGGGCCCCGTCGGCGGCGAGAATCGCGTTGGTCAGGGAACCGACCGTGCCCCCCTGTCGATGGTCGATCAGGAAGCTGAGACTGATGTTCTGGAACGAGACGGTGCTGCTGAACCCGCCTTTCCAGTCGGGGTTGAAGTCGGCAACCTTGACGGTCTCTCCATCGGTGAGCTTCGGAATGCCGTTCTCGCCCACGATGACTCGTCCCTGGTCGTCCCGCACGAATCCGCGGGAGAAGTACTGGCCGAACGGCTTTCCTTCCTCGATGAAGTTCGTGCCCAGGAACGAACCGCCGATGGGAACTCGGGACCGCTGGGGGTGGATTTTCTTGACCAGGCTCTGATTGTGGGAGAAGTTTACCGTCGTGGTCCACTCGAAGTCTTCCGTCCGCACCGGAGTGCCGGTCAACGTCATCTCAATTCCCTGATTTCGGACGTTTCCCCCGTTGGTGAAGACATTGCTGGCCCCCGAGGCAACCGGGAGCTGGAGCGTAAACAGCTGGTTTCGCGTTTCGCTGTAGTAGGCCGTGGCGTTCAGCTCGAGCCGGTTGTTCAGCGTTCGGATCTGTGTGCCAACCTCCCACGACTCGGTTTCTTCCGGCACGAGATCGTCGGCCGGCAGGGTACTGCTCAGCTCTAAGAACCCGTTGGACCCCCCTGCGAAGAAACTCGCGGTGCGGACCGTCTGGAAGGGCTGGGCCTCGTTTCCGACCCGGGCCCAGGATCCCCGCACGCGGAGGAAGTCGACGAACTCCGGGAAGGTCACGAGGTCGGTGAGGACCGCCGACAGCCCCACGGACGGGTAGAAGAACGACCAGTTGTCCGGGGGGAGGGTCGAGCTCCAGTCGTTTCGGCCGGTGAAGTTCAGGAAGACCGCGTCGTTCCACCCGATTTCTCCGCGCCCGAAGACGGACTGCACGTCACGGGGAGCGCCCTCGTTTTCGCTAACCTGGACGTTCTGGGTATTACCCAGCGAGAAGAAGTTGGGCACCGTGAGCGCCGAGCCCGTGCTCGCGCCCACGAAGCCGCCACGCTCCCGGGTGTACGATGCCCCTAGCGTCGCGTCCACGCTCCAGTTGTCGAAGACGTCCCGGGCGTACGACAGAATCGCGTCCCCGTCCCACCGTATGGAGTGGCTTCGATCCTCGCTGAACTGGCCAAACTGGGCGATGATGTAAGTGTCGTTGTACCGCTTGGTCCAGCTCCGCCTATTCGCGATGTCGGCGGACGCCCGGACCTGCAGATTCAGGTTGTCTGTGAAGTCGTACGTTGCCGAGGCCAACCCGATGATCCGGTCCTTGGTTTGCTCGTTGAGGTTGCGGTTGATCGTCCAGTACGGGTTTGCGCCGCCGTTCGACCCGGGGTTCCAGAAATTTTGTCGGAGGAGGCCTTCCTGGTTCGTGTACTCGAAGTTGGAGACGTGGGCCGTCCGGATATTTCGGGGGAGGCGGAGGGCGTGCCGAATGGGGTTCGCGAAGTTCTCCCCCGTGGGCAACTGATTGTCGATCGTCTCGCGGACGTAGTTGAGCTTCCCGTCCATAGACAGGTTGTCCGTCGGCTGGCCCGTGACCCGTACCTGGAAGTTGTGCTTGTGCAGGGCGTTTTTCGGAACCGTTCCCCGCGCCTCCGTCAGCGTGTAGGAGAAAATGCCCTGAATGCTCTCCCCTCCCAACTGCGCCGTCAGATTCGTCGACGAGTTGATTCCAGTCTGGAAGACATCGCTGACATTATTGGGCTGGGGCGTGAACGAATATGTCTCACCCTGCATTCCGGGGGCGGGAGACCAGTGCTCGACCGTCTGCCCGTTCATTTTCGGACCGAAGGACGCCTCCGAGCTCGGAACGTATTCTCCGCCGAGCCCCTGGCCGTACTGATTCTGGTAGTTGGTCGTGATGATGGGGTCCCGGGCCGTCACGTTCTGCGTGAAACTGAACCGCCGTGTGTTCGGGCTGGCCGTCTCGGTCTCAATCACAACAGCCCCGTTCTGGGCCTCATTTCCGTACAGCGCCGCGGCGTTGGGGCCCTTCAGGACCTCTACGCTCTCGATGTTGTCCGGATTGATGTCGCTGATATCCCCACGAATGGGGACCCCGTCGACGATGAAGAGCGGCTGGCTGCTCCCGGAGATGGAGCGGTTCCCCCGGATGGTCATTCGCACGTCGCCTCCGACCCCTGTGCCGGCTTGGTTTACGCTGAGTCCGGATACGCGTCCCTGCAGGGAGTTCCCGACGTTCAGTTCTCGCGCCTTCTGCAGGTCTGCCCCCTCCACGCTTTGGCGGCTGTAGGAGAGCGACCGCTCCTCCCGCTTCACGCCGAGGGCCGTGACGACCACGTTGTCAAGGGCTACGTCGCTCGGGGCCAGCGAGAAATCGGCCGTCACCGTCTCTCCGGCGTCGACCTCTACATTCTGAGTCCGGGTGCCGTACCCGACGAAGGAGGCCTCTAGCACGTAGGACCCCGGCTGCACGTCGAGGGCGTACTCGCCCTGCGATCCGGTCGTGGTCCCCTGCTGCGTTCCCTGAACGAACACATTGACCCCCGGGAGCGGCTCGCCGTTGGTGCTGTCGACGACCGTCCCCGTCACCGTACCCTGCTGGGCCTGCGCCTCGATGCCCGAGGCGCCGCAGAAAACAAGCAGTACCGCGAGTAGAGAGGCGGTCTTGCAGATGAGATCGCACGGCGTCAAATCTAGCTGGCGAGTGCGCTCGGTCGGCCGTCTCCAAGCAGCGGGTATCAGTCTGATCATGACGTTTCGTTCTCTATGAGTCTCTGACAAGCTAGCTCAAATGCCGATGACTGGTTGGCCGCCAATTCACCCTGAACAGTCGAACTTTTGCTCTCAAATTCAGCCGTTCTTGACAACAGCAGTTAGCCCCTTTGTAACTCTGGCCGCATACAGGGTCAAGTGCCCCTCATCGTTTTTAAGCTTGTTTTTATTTAATGTCGCCAGAAGACTACTTTTTTCGAGGTGAAACCGATTCCATGGAGAACATGCGTGTCTACTCGCTCCACCAGACACGCTCCGTCGGATGGAGACACTGATCAGATCACCCGGGGTCCGGCACGTTCGGCATCTCCGAACGGAACCTCCGCCTCCTTCCAGTCGCGGCGGTTCCGTGGGGGACGCTCCCTTTCCCGAACCGAATGGATCCCTGAATGGGCAGCACCAGCAGGAAAAGACTTCTGGACCATCTCGGGCTGGCTATCGGGACGTACGACAGATTGGACCTAGCGCCCTTATCGTCCGGACGCGCCCTCGGCGTCCGACGGGTACGGGGTCACCGACCCTTTGCGGTTGCCGCCCTTCGTACTCTTCCCGGTTGTGGGTCGGCATTGCGCGCGGCCCATGCGTGCGTCCCATCCAAGTCTGAGGCAAAACTGGCCTAGTGCATGGGCTGTGACACGTGCTCCGGATGGGCCTCCGGCACACGTGCCTCTGCCTCGCACGGCCGTGAGCGATGCTCAAGGGATCCCCCCTGCGGTGTTCGGGGTCCTCCCGCCCGGTTCTGCGCTCGCGGGGCCCCGGTCCCATTCCAACGTTGGAGTCGGTCTTTTCTGCATACTATAATATTTTATGCATGAAACACGAAATTACTCGGCACCTTATAAGCGTCATGTTAGACGGAACGCCGGGAAAACTCGGAAATGCCCTCCTGAAGAGCCCTCACGCCCGCCGAGTGGAGACGCTCTCGGTGTTACGTGGAATTGTAAGGGCGGCACCTTCCTGCGCTTAGAAGCAAAATATGACGGTGGGGCAGATGAGGGGGCAATGAATCGTATTTGTGTATGCAGAAAATCAGATAATACGATATGAGCATCGTTGCTCTTATTAACAACAAGGGCGGGGTTGGCAAAACCACCACGGCCATCCACCTTGCGGACGGCGCCAGCCGTGCGGGGGAGGACGTCCTTCTCGTCGATCTAGACGCACAGGCCAGCGCGTCACTCGCCCTTGGCTGCGAGCGGGATGGGCTTGAGCCCTCGGTGGGAACTGTTCTCTATGAGGAGGTGCCGGCCGAGGAAGTGGTGCGGAAGGCCCCGGGGGCGGACGTGGACTTGCTGACGGGATCTGAATCTCTCAAGAATGCAGATGTGCGGCTGGCCGGTGAGTATGGCCGCGAGCGGCTTCTGGAAGATGCTCTGAGGCCACTCGAGAAGACGTACGACCTGATCATCCTGGACTGTCCCCCGTCGCTCTCCCTGCTGCCGGTCAACGCAGTGGTGACATCAGAATGGTTTATCGTACCGGTTGAGCCTCACTATCTGGCGCTGGAAGGAATTGGGTCGCTGCTTGACACGATCGATTCGATCAGGGATGGAATCGGGACGGCAGCCAAGCTCCTCGGGGTGGTCGTCACCAGAGCCGACTTTCGCGCGAAGGCCACCGAGCAGGTGATCGACCTGATACGGGAGGACCACGGAGATAAAGTGTTCGACACCGTAGTGAGGGGAAACGTCCGCGTGTCGGAGGCGACTTCCTTCGGTGTGAGCGTATTCGATCATGCTCCCAGCTCGACTGGCGCAAAAGCGTACCATTCTCTCACCGAGGAAGTCCTTGAACGTCTCCAATAGCAACCTCCTCCGCAGAAAAACAAAGCAGTCTTATGTCTACCGGCATAAACCGTGACAGGGCTAAAGGGAAATCAAAAGGCAGAGGCAGTGGCGACGACATCACACAGTCCACGACCGACAGTGCCTCCTCGTCCAGCCGTTCTGATGATCGATCACAAGCCAATTCAAATAGGGGACGTCCACGGACGATCGAGAATCCGCACCGGACGACGATGACTCTGGAGGAATATCAGGTGGATCACCTCGATCGAATTTGTGCGGAGATCAAGCTGACTGGAGGGGAGAACCTGAGCCGTAGCAACGTTCTTCGAGCTCTTCTGGACGCTCTGGCGGAATCTGAGATCGAGTACTCGGACATCCGGAACGAAGCGAAGTTGAGAGAGCGATTCCAAAAATCGATTTCGCGAGTAAACCCGAGGGAGACTCAACGAGGGGAGACCACGTGACATCGACAGAAGGCGCATGTTCGCTTGCTGAGAAGCGGGGTCTTGCTCGTACCGATTCTCTCACACCTGATTTCCGCAGTCTTTCGTCCCCCCCTACGACGCTACCCGGAGCCAGGAGATATCCGTGCTGGTACCGATTCTTTCGTATCGACCGGTGTCTGCTATCCAGGAAATCTCTCGTACCGATTCTCTCACAGCCAGTCGCTCCTCTGTACCGATTCTCTCACACCCATGTACCGATTTTCTCACAGCCATGTACCGATTCTCTCACACCTCGTACCGATTCTCTCACACCCAGTACCTAATCTCTCACACCGCGTGGTTTTAAGCCTCTGTCTTCGAGGGTATTACTGGTTTTTGTAATGGGGTTAATGATTTAAAAAATAAAAGTGTAAAGGGGGAGGACCCCTCCAATGACGATCTCTACAGTTGACCTGGACCTCGAGGTACGGGGCGAGTAGAGCCTGGAACGGTGTGAGAGAATCGGTACGAGAGTAGAAGTTCCGCGACAGGCTCGCATATCATTTACGTGATTCGAAGTCTATCACTGACCCTGATGGGGGAGTCCACCGGCCGGCTCACTGGAACCTGCTGGGTGCGTGAAGCTCCCTCCAGACCAATCCCACAGCCCCATGCCTCAGCGGTCGCTCTTCAGTGACGAGAAAGATGCGAGGGTGGTGAAGAGTAACCGCTTAATCCAGTCACGTATGAACTGGACGAAACTAGAGCACAGGGTAGTAGCGATGCTCATAGCTCAGCTGAAGAAGGACGACCAGAAGTTTGAGGAGCAAAGGGTGTACATCAAGGATGTCGCTGATCTATCGGGGCGCAGCGGGAAATCCCTTTACGATCAGGCGGAGGAGATCTGTCAAAAGCTCCTGGACCAGAAGATCCACGTCAGGACGCAGACTGACGATGGCCGGCGACGCTACAAGGGGTACAATTGTATGTCGAGTTGCGAGTACATCGAGGGATCTGGGTACATAGAGGCAAAATTCAACGATGACATGCGACCGTTTCTGCTCCGCCTGAAGCGGCGGTTCACGCAGTACAACCTGAAATGCTTCATGAGACTCTCCAGTCAGCACTCGATGAGAATATACGAGTTGCTGAAGATGAGAGAGGGACTGCGCTTCCTGAGAGTGCGGATCGAGGAGTTGCGTGAGATTCTCTGCTGTGAGCACAGTTACGACCGCTTTGCAGACTTTAAAAGATGGGTTTTAGAGAAGGCTCGAGAAGAGCTCAGGGAAAAGACCGATATATACTTCAACTACAAAGTCGAGAGGAATGGACAGACCCCCGTGCGGGTAAATTTCATAATCAAAGAAAACACCCCGAGTGGTTCCAAAGAGCAGAAGGATCCCTTAATCGAATCTGGTGAGAGCGAGGGAAGTGAGGACATAGGTGTAGACGACGCGCGGAAAGCGGACGAAAGTCCGACCTTCAACGTATTCGCGATGGTGCTAGACAAACTTAGCCAGTCCGAGCTGGACAACCACAGCGAAAAGGAAATACGGGAGGCGATAGAGGGGGCACGCACCCGGACGAAAGACGGGAGCGGTGAAGTCGGGACAGCCAATCAAGCAGTCGCCATCTACAAGGGGGCCCTGAACAGACTTCGGGATGGAGACGACTAAACACAAGTGCCTCCTTTTCGGCCGCTCACCGCCGCGATACGTCACGGAAGAGAAGTTTCTGTTATTGCAAAGAAAGAATCTCTTTTGGAATACCTCGTGGCGTGACACCTCAGTGCTGGGGTCTGGCGCTCTGGTAGAACGAGTGACCAAGAGTTGTGCCCAGCAATAACAGCAACAAAAGAGGCAGGCAACCCAGGGTGGGTTTCCTAAATATACTCCATTGCATGCGGATGTCCGTCACGGTCTGAAAACGAACGACTGCCTTCTACACCGAAGCACTCCGGTCTCCGACCGAACCAGGTCAAAGAATCGGTGTGTCGGAAATTGTCGGACGTGAGTCTGGGGGCCCACGTAGACGCAGCCCGGCCCGTGGCACGAGTGGTCCATGTGTTACCATCCGGATGGTCGAGTCCAGATGACTGGATCGGCGCGTCGACGGGAGGCCGATCGGTAAGGACGCAGTCAACACCTTCCCGAGGGGAAAATTCCTCCGGGCACAGCAAGTTCGTACGTCCCCCCGAGCCTCCTTCGACCAGAGTGCCATCCTCTACCGTGAGCTTTCTGCGCAGTGCCTTTACCTACGGCGCCATCTTCTACCTGACCGGCCTGCTTTTTCTTTTCTTCGGGGGGCTATATCTCAGCGGAGGAGAGGTCCCTCCCAACCGGCCCGTCGGCTGGACGGGACACGCATGGAGCAGGGCAATAGGGTGGATGCGGGGGGTCGCCGGCGCCTCCGGTCTGCCGGGCCTGTGGAAGCACCTGGGGGGACTTCTGGGCTCGACGCCCGGCCAGCCCGAATGGGGAGGGGTCTTACTTCTCTCGACGGTCCCGTTCCTGCTGGCCGGAACGGCCGTGGCCTGCTGGGCACGAGCCTCCTGGACAGAGAGCGCCGTCGTCCTGGTTGCAGTTGCCTGCAGCCTCTGGACATTGAGCCCGGGAGGGGAAGGGCTCCGGTGGGCGCTCCGGCAAGTCGGTTGGATGTGGGAGGACTTCCTCTGGTGGCACCCACCGACCGGCTGGGGCGCCTAGCGCCCGGGGCGCTCGAGGCAGGAATGCGTCTCGCTCGAAGGCCGGTTTGGTGAGGAGCCGGCAGGGGCCAGAGTCCCTACGACCGAAGAACTACACGGACATTACCGATCCGTGAAGAAATACATGAAGACCGTTTCCGCGCATATGAGGCTCGGTCCGCCGCCCACCGCAGAAATCGTTCAGAGACTTTTGAACGGATCGGTAGGTCGGCCTCATTTCCAATCTCTCGTGCCCGACGGCCTCTCGTTCTCGACGGAAGGACAGTCCCTGAGGCAATCCTCACCTCAAGGCACTTCTCGGGAACAGGCCTCGAGAACACCCCCCACGAGGGCCGGCGCAACAGGTCGTGCTGTGGCGTGCCCCCTCCCTGGGCGTGCGCGCAGTCTCCGGAGACCTTCCACGGAGTCTTTTACGGCCCACCGGTGAGCTCAAGCGCGAGAAGCAGTAGGCTTACTGCTGCCGCCGCAGGGCTTGTGACCGAAAGAATCGCCAGTGACCAGCGCTCAAGGCGGTCCGGAAGTCCTTCTCCGAGTGACGTTCCGCCCCGGGCGACATCTGCGGTCATGCAGGCGGTGCCCAGAAAGCAGAGCCCAAATCCCCAGAACAGCAGCCAGTCCATCCAGACGCCAGGCCCTGGAAGCCCAAACACGGCGGTCCCGATCCGGACGAGAGCCAGTCCCATGAACCCCGCCGACGCGACCAGTACCCCGCCGTTGTTGGCGAACCAGTAGGTGCGTTTCGTGTCACTGTCAAGTGACTCCGGAGCGAAGGGCATGGGTAACGTGCGGGCGCTTCAGGGGTCTCTCGGTCGACTTGCGAGTTCTCCGAATCACGATCTCCTGGTCCAGTTGCGTCCCGAAGGTCACCGCGAATGGGAAGCGGCCTGCTCTGGCCGAGCAACTTCTGGAATCCCGCGTCCGTCCGGGTTCCGGAGGCCCCTGCCTGCTTCGAACCCATTCCCACTTCGGGGCCGGTTTCACTTCGGGACCGGTCCTACTCTGAGGCCGAGGAGGTCTCCCCGGGCGTCCCAATCGATTTGAGAACCTGAGTGAACGTCTCCCCTCCTCGGTCAACAGACAGCTTGACGAGGTGGTGAGGGGCTTCCCGACGAAGATAGGCCGTACCGCTCGTGCCTCCACCTCTATCCTGCACGTCTACGACGTATGTCTGGAAGGTTCCCGCTGACGTCTCCACGGTTTTTGTTCCCGTCACTCGGTACCGAAGGGTTTTCACCGACCGTGGGAGGGAGTACGTTCTCAGTGTCGCGACAAATCCTGGCTTCAGGGGCATCGTGCCGAGTGCCATCAACGGATAGAATCCTGATCCTCTGTAGAGCACCGGCTGGTCGAGTTGTTTTCGGATCGGGATAGAGCGCCCCTTTGCCTTCGCCGTGCCGCTGACTAACGTATCGGTGTACGTAAGCTGAATGTCCGCCTGCTCCGCGTGGATGCTTTGAGACAGCGGACGGAGCGTTTTCCGGCTCACCACCAGCGAGTCTGGACCGCCGCCCGATCCCTCGGAAACAAGGGTCCACGTATCCTTCTCCCCACTCGACGTTGGCGCCAGGGTGCGAGATATCGCCGTGGTTCCCCCGTAGCTCAGTCGCACAGGCTTCAGTTCGGTGCCATCAGCCGACGAGAGGCCGGCCACCTCTCCCGGGCCGGCCCGGTTCCAAGTGTTGTTAGTCCGGCTCGTATCCGGCAAGATTCCACTCGGATCCACCGTCACGCGCCGAAGCGGGCCCTCTGTCACGCGGAGCGTGCTGGTATCCTGGGTATAAAAGGCCTCCTCCGGCACGCGCCGTCGCTGGGTCGTTCCGTCCTCGAACGTAAGCCGCACCGGTAGCGGCAGCATCAGCTCCCCGTTCTGCTGGATGGTGACGGTGGCCGTGTCGCGTGCAGCGGCCGCCGTATCGACCGACGCGACGGCCGGGTCCGCCGCGTCCGTCTCGTAGAACCAGCTGCGCCAGAACCAGTCGAGGTTCTCTCCGGTCACGTCCTCGATGGTCCGGAAGAAGTCGGCGGGCTTCGGGTGCTTGTACGCCCAGCGGTCGAAGTACGCCTTGAACGCCCTGTCAAACCGCTTCGGCCCCAGCACATGCTCTCTGAGTAGCATCAGGCCGTCGGCTGGTTTGTTGTAGGCTAGCGGGCCCAGGGCGCGGCTGCGCATGCGATCGGCGTACGTCATGATTGGCTGGTTGCCGTACGGAGATTGAAGCAGGCTCCCGGTTTCCTCCGACAACTGCCGCAGGCTCTGCGTGGTACTTTCTTCGTAGAAGGCATCCTCGGAGTACTGATTCATGAACGTGTTGAGCCCCTCGTCCATCCAGACCCAGCGGCGCTCATCCGAGCCGACGACCATCGGAAACCAGGTGTGGCCAAACTCGTGGTCGGTCACGCCGAACAGACTTCGGCCCCGGAAGTCCATCCTGCAGAAGACGATCTGTGGGTACTCCATGCCGAGCACCCTTCCGGCGACGTTGATGGCGTTGGGGTAGGGGTACGGCGCCACAAAGTCGGAGTAAAACTCGACCGAGTGCTGGACATACTCCGTTGAGCGCTCCCAACCCGGATTCTGATTGGTGCCGAGCCCCTCCTGCGGGTAGTACGACTGGGCGAGCACCGCCTCTCCGCCAGCCTCCGCCCGGGCGGCGTCCCACATGAACGCGCTGGAGGCCGCCCAGGCAAAGTCCCGGACGTTTTTTGCCTCGTAGCGCCACGTGAGCGGGCCGCTGCCGTCGGGCCGGGTCGACGGGTCGCCCACCTCGGTGCTGTCGATGATCATGACCGTCTCGCGGCTCCGACGGGCCCGCTGCAGGCGCTTCTGTAGCGTCGGCGTGAGCACCTCATCAGGGTTCTGAAGGCGTCCGGTGGCGGCCACGATCATATTGCGGGGCACCGTGATGTTGACGTTGAAGGTGCCGTACTCCAGGTAATACTCGCCCTGACCGAGGTAGGGCATCGGGTTCCAGCCATGCACGTCGTCGTAAACGTACATTCGTGGGTACCACTGGGCCAACTGGTAGATCGTGCCCTGCTGTACGTCGGTGATGCCGTGCCGATCAGCGCCGTCCTTCGGAATTTGGAAGCTCCACTCGAGGACCAGCTCAAGCGTCCCTCCATCGGCCGCAAGCGGCTCGGACAAGTCTACCTTCATGCGCGTCCCGTCGACCAGCGTATCCGGAGTGATTGTCTCCCCGTTGCGTCGCACCTCGACTGACGAGAGCTTATAGCCCGCCCCCTTGAAGAAGCCGCTGAACCGGTCTCCCGGGTTGGCTCTCGCCCCCCGGCTGTCGGGCCGAAAGTAATTTTGCTCGAGTTGGACCCAGAGCCGATCCAGGGCCCGTGGCGAGTTGTTGGTGTAGGAAATCGTCTGGGTGCCGGAGAGGCGGTTCCGGGCCGTATCAAGGCGAACATCAATCTGGTAGTCCGCCTGGTTTTGCCAGTAGGCCGGTCCGGGGCGTCCCCCCGCCGTACGGTAGCGATTCGGGTCGGGGAAATCGACCGACTCGAACGACTCGAGATTATGATCTGGAACCGGGCTCGGAGCTCGTTGCGCAGTGGCCTGTCCCGAAACCGCAAGCAAGGTCAGGCAGGCGAGTACAGGGATGGATACCGACCGCATCAACCACTTCATCTTTGATCACGCATGTGCTTCGATTGGCAAGAACAACGCTGCTCCCGGGAGAACCGAGGCTTCTGAGGTGCTGCTCGCTCGTCAGATTGGACGAAGGGCAGACCCAGTTGTCCCCACCCCTTCGACCGATGGGCCGTGTCGCACGGCAAAGCCGGAGGAATGTGAGACAGACTCCCGTGAAGGAATGGACTGAGGGCTGTCCCCGAAAGGGGTTTCCTTTCCGGAGGGAATCTCAAGCCGTCCCTAGAGACTGTTCTGACGTTTGATCGTGTGTTACCGTCAGCGGCCTCCCCTCCGCTGGCAGGAGCCGCAGGACACGAGAGGAGGCCGTACCGGTCGGGACTGGGCCGGCTTGCAGTCATAACGGGGTGCCTTGGGCGCTTCTGTATGACGTCAAAACAGTCCCTTGAACTCCTGAGAGGCCGGCTTCGTCGCTTATCGGCTGCCCGACCGGCCAGGAAGTGTAACAGCGTGAAGGTCAGAACCGAGGGGCTGCAGACGGCGGAGAACGCGCCATGGGCAGCGCTCTTCTCCGGCCGGCCTGTCGATATTGCAAGCGTCACTTCTGCGACAGCGACCAGAACCACGTACACCGGACCGCCCTGCAATCGGGCCGCCCCCCGTTCGAGCCTGCTCACCCACGTCTTCACCCAATCAGCGATGCTTGTCCAGGGTTGGTTCACGGCCGGTTCAGATCCGCGGGAAGAATCCATCGGGGTCCGTCGTGTTGCGGCCGGCAGGAGCATCCGTCATGGCCTTCAGGTTGCCCCGTCGTTTCGCACCGGAGCCCGGGCAGGGGGGCACTGGTTTCACTTCGCCCGTGCCGGTGTTCGTGGGAGTCCCAGAGGAAGGAAGTCCGACGGTCCGGGCTTCGGTCCTGTTCGGCGCCTTCGACGCGTTTCTCGGTTGCACATCGTCCGGCGCACTTCTTCCGGTGCGCGTTGCCGATTTTGGTACTCCGACGTTCGCGTTCGGCCTCCTGTTTCTTGTCGCGGACCGCTGCTACGCCCTTCACCAGCTCTGCGGGCATAGGCAGGGGGCCTCCCCATATTCGCTGTACTTTGCAGGCTCCCTCAAGGGAAGGCCGCGGTCGTCGGAGGGCACGTTGGGACCGGCGGGTTCCACGATCCCGGCCCACGAATGGGGACCTGTGCGCCGACACGTTCTCTCATACGTGTAGCAAACGAAAAACCGGATGGCTTGCCGGGTGCGTAAAGTGAGGATATGAACATCGGTGCGCAGCCAGACGGATTTCGCGTTTTGCCCGTAGAGCGGATCTGAGCCGACTTTGACGGGATCGTTCATGCCCGGACAGGTTGAATCTCAGGCCTGTGGCCGATATTCTTTCGTACCAAAACATCAAAGGCGAAACCCGTTTTTCTGCTCCGCGGCTAACTACACGACAAAAATAAGCGCGGAGCGGTGAGGGCTTGAACACATCGGTT
>JBDGQP010000106.1:19576-20519 GCA_042218975.1 Salinibacter sp. | reverse complement strand
TGCGCATAGATCTATCTTCACGATTCTCCCTAAAATTGCCAAATAAATTTGCGTATTGTAGCTAATTGAAAACAAATGGTTTCTAATAAGAGCTTTCTGACACGAACAAATCGCTCGGGCGAGGACCCAAGTTCCAATGTGCAGCAGCCTGCTAGCCCCGCTCCCTGCATCCTCGAAGCCGCTCCAGCCTTCTCCAGATCATGAAGCGACTCCTTCGGTCCGAGCTTGCCCGCCGCCTGCACGTTCCTGAGGCCGCGGTGCGGCGGGCAACCCGGCGGGGTGAACTATGTGACGGACATCCGGTGGCCGAGTGGGCACTGCGGCGCGGCCGACAGGTGCTGTACGAGGTCCCCGACGAGGTGGCCGCGACGCTCGAGGCGCCGGATGCAGGGCACCTCAAGAGAAAGAGCCGAGTCATCAGGGGCTTCATGCGTGGATCGTAGCCCGCGGCCGGGGAAGGTCTGATGCAGGGCGGGGCCCGCAGTGCAGACGAGAACGTCTCCGCCTGCTCCTGGTGCAGTGGATCTGGTGCAGTGGATGACGAAGGGACGGGGGCGGCCCCGGCTGCTGAGGACCGGTCGACCGACGATCCGTTCTTGCCCGTCGGCCAACGACGGTCGACGCCTGCGAGTATCCGTCCGGCCTATCGGGAAGCCTCCCCGGCCTTGTCCTCGTCCTGGGACGTCGCGTAGCGCCCGTCGAGGGCCCCGGTCGTCAGCAGGTCCCGAACGGCCTCCGCGAGGAGGCCCCGCCCCCGCATCGCTTCAAGGTCCTCAATCGTTGGACCGGGGCCGGCCGGCTCCCGATGGTGGGCCTGCGGCGCCCGGCGCTCGGCGTGGGCCGCAAACCAGTAGGCGACCTCGTCGCCCAACATCGGCACCGGAATGCAGGTCTCCTCCTCCCCTGCCCGGATGTAGGCCAGGTCGTAGTACCCGTCGGCCAT
>JBDGQP010000106.1:0-19566 GCA_042218975.1 Salinibacter sp. | reverse complement strand
TCCCCGGTCGGGGTTTTGGGCGTCTCCCGCACCGAGAGCGAGCATTCCAGCCGCGGGAAGTGGGCCCGGAGCGCAAGGGCAAAGGCCGCGTTGGCGGCGTCGTAGTTCCCCCCGTCCTTGGCCTTCTCGGCGAAGGCGATCAGCGCCTCTGGGCCTCGAGGTGGCGACATAGCCGCGGGCTCCGACATCAGGGACGCGCGGCCCTGCAGGCGGGCTTCGTCGCAGCGCTCAAGGGCCACGAGCTCCTCGCGCTCCGACCTCCCGTTTTCGCCGGTGGGCTTTCCGCTGTCGGTATCTCCGGTCCCGCCCCCTCCGCTGCCGGCTGCTTCATCGCTAGCCTCCGCCCCGACGGGGCTGCGCAGGAGGTAAAGCGTTTCGGAGTCTTCGATCCCGGGGCGGGGGTCGGGGCGCTCCCGAGAGAGGATCCGGCCCTGGGCCTCTCGGCCGCGGGCAGTTTCGAGGTACCGAAGCCGGCGGTGTAGCTCCGCGGGATGGATTTTGAAGAGGGTGTCGCCGTGGCGGTAGCGAAGCTGGTAGTCGACGTCCATGGGGCGCTCGGCGCGTGGAGGGTTGGCTGGCGGACAGGTGAAGAATGGGGGCGGGGAGCCCGGGCAGGACTCCGGAGGGTCCCGAAAAGGAACGGCGTCACGGCCCCGCAAACGCCTCGACATCCCAGAAGATCGCAGGGACGGGACGTCCAGTGATCGCCCGGGTGCTGTCTCGGACTCCCTTCCGTCCCGGTGGTGAGCACGACGTTCCTGCCCCACGATCCGCCCTCGTCTTTGGCCGAGGGGCGGTAGACCCGGGGTCCGAGGCATCCCCCCGGCCGACATTCCGCCGAGAACCGTCTTCTCCGCGCTGCATCCCGATTCATCCCGGCGACTGGCAGGGAGGTGACCTCAACGTCAAGTGGACACGGCCGCCCCGGAGCTCCTGTCGGGTGGCCATCAGTGAACGCGTCCCTATCCTGTGCGACAATCGAGAATGCAAAGAATTTGCCTCTCGTCAGTAAGCACTATTCCTTCGCGCAGGACCAGGGCTTGTGCCTGACCGTTGTGGATATCCTTGATTCAGGGAAGACCAGGCCGGCCCGACAGGTCCACGTACTGGCAGTGCACATGCTGATAGAAATAGTGCGCATGCTGACCGAAGAAGTCCCGTCGGACTGTCGGCATGTGGACACGCGGTCGTCCGGCTCTTTCCAACGGCCCATCCCCGCCGGCCCACTTCACGACTCAGCGCAGACCCTGTCGGTCCCAACGCTACCAGCCACGCTGTGGCGACCAGGGCACATGCGAACGCATGATCGGTTATACCAACCCGTGCAAAAGTTCCTAAACAGGTTCTGCGGTGGGCGGAGGACCGAGCCTCACATGCGCGGAAACGGTCTTCACGCATTTCTTCACGGACCGGTACCATCGTCCTCGTGCGGAGCGTGGATTCGACCGGCGGCCCCCGGTCTTCGGGACGCCGCGGCCCCGCACGTCACCCCACAGAAGCCTCATTCACCAAAACAGACGTCACCATGGCATCGCTAAACAGAGTAGAACTCATCGGGCGCCTCGGCGACGATCCCGACCTTCGCTATACCGGAGAAGGAACCGCCGTGGTCAACCTGTCGCTCGCGACCGATGAAAGCTACACCCGGAACGACGGCACGGAGGTCGACCAGACGGAGTGGCACGACGTGACGGCCTTCGGCCGGCAGGCCGAGACGACGGCCGAGTACACGGCCAAGGGCGATCAGGTTTACGTCGAGGGCAGCCTGGAGACCAGCCAGTACGAGGACCGGGACGGCATCACCCGCTACTCCACGGACATCATTGCCCAGCGCGTCCTCTTTCTCGAGACCCCGGAGGGCGGTCAGCGGCGGGGCGGCGGTCCATCGATGCAGCAGGACCCCGCGCCGGAGCCGCAGCCTCAGGACCGGAGAACCGGGGGCCGGGGCGGATCGACGGGCACGGGGGGAGCGTCGGGAGGCGGTGGGGGAACCAACGAGGATGACACCTTCGAGCCGGACGACGAACTGCCGTTCTAACGGTCTGGCCCAGCCGGGCCGCCAGATAACGCCGTGTGCGTGACGGGCGGAGCCTGCCCCGCTTCCCATGGCGGGGATCCGGCTGTCCCGTCCAGAACAGGCGGGGTTGCGCCGGCCCGGTACAGGACCCCGAT
Source organism: Salinibacter sp. (assembly GCA_042218975.1). GTDB lineage: Bacteria > Bacteroidota > Rhodothermia > Rhodothermales > Salinibacteraceae > Salinibacter. The sequence goes on along the minus strand of JBDGQP010000106.1, from coordinate 17,394 downwards.
GTCGAGTCGTCGGCCGGGTGGGCCCGATCCCCACGAGGAACGGTTGGTCCGGGGGACACCCGACCTGCGTGCATTGGGGCGCCCTGCCTGTGTGACGAGAGACGTCCTCAGTGGGGGACGGCGGGGTCACTCGCTTCGGCACTGCCGTCCTGGCCCCTGACGCCCGCCACGGCATCCGGTTCAATTCCTGATCGCACGCGCACCGGCTCTGGATCGGCCTGTGGAGGACGCCAAGTCGGAAGGCGAGCATCCGTCAGTGCCGGAAGGGCGAGTCTGCCTCGCGGCGCTCCACCGCCTCCCTAGCGCATGAAACGGGAACACCCTCCCAGCCGGCCGGAGCGCCCTTTCGGTTCGTCCCCCCTGCACTATGCCCGACCGCAGCCTCTTTCTTTTCCGCCGTGATCTCCGGCTGGCCGACAACGCCGGGCTGGCCGCCGCCCGCAAGGCGCCGGGCCCCATCGTGCCCGCGTTTGTCTTCGACCCGCGGCAGTGCGACCCCGATCAAAACGCCTTCTTCAGCGAGCACGCCTTCGCGTTCATGGTGCGTTCGCTGAAGGAGCTGCACCGGCGGCTCCGAAAGCGAGGGGGCCGGCTCTTCGTCTTCGAGGGCGAGGCGACCGAGGTGGTTTCCACCCTCGCCGCCAGTGGGGACATCTCGTCGGTCCACGTGAACCGAGACTACACGCCGTTTTCTCGGCGTCGGGACGAGAGGCTGCGCGCGGCGTGCCACGCGGAGGGGATTCCGTATACGTCCTCAAACGCCCTCCTCTTGACGGAGCCCGAAGAGGTTCAGCCGAACAAGGGGGGCGCCTACCACACGTACACGCCGTTCCGACGACGTGCGCAGTCCGTTCCCACCCCCTCTCCCACCGGCAAGGTGGAGGGGCCGTTCTACGACGGCTCGCTTCCGGTGCAGACTGCCTCCCTGGAGACGTACGACCGCTACCCAACGGAGTCCCTCCGGGTGAGGGGCGGGCGCTCGGAGGGAATCGAGTGTCTGGAGACGGTGGAGACGCTCGGCGCCTACAAAAGAGACCGCCACCAGCCGGCCCGAGAGTCCCTCACGGCCCTCTCGGCGCACCACAAGTTCGGGACCGTCTCGGTCCGGGAGTCGCTCTACGTCGTAAAAAAGGCGTTCGAGGACTACCACAAGCTTATCAGCCAGCTGTACTGGCGAGACTTCTACACGCATCTCCTCTTCCACCGTCCCGAGCAGCTGACCACGGCGCTTCGCCCGATCGGCCGGCATATTCCCTGGCGCAACGAGCGGGGCGAGTTCGACCGCTGGTGTGAGGGGACGACCGGCGTGCCGTTCGTGGACGCCGGCATGCGGGAGCTGGCCGAAACCGGGTACATGCACAACCGGGCCCGCATGGTCGTCGCCAGTTTCCTCACGAAGGACCTGCTGGTAGACTGGCGGTGGGGAGCGCAGCACTTTGCACGGACGCTCACCGACTACGACCCGGCCGTCAACGCCGGCAACTGGCAGTGGGCCGCCTCGGTCGGCACCGACTACCGGCTTCGCATCTACAACCCCTACTCCCAGGCCGAGAAGCACGACCCGGAGGCCGAGTACATCCGGCACTGGGTGCCGGAGCTGCGCGGGGTGGCCGCCGGGCGGCTTGCCTCGGGGGACCAGGAGGACTTCTCGGAGGCGGCCCCGGAATACCCAGCCCCGATTGTGGACCGCAACGATGCCTACCACCGCGCGAAAGACGCATTCAAGGACGCCGGTCGGGCCTCCGACCGGGCGCAGTGAGACGGGACCGGGTGCGCAGGACGGGAGTTCCTGTTGAGCAGAGGCCCTCACCGCAGGGCCAGGACATGTTCGGGTCGCCACGCCGAACTCAGGCCTGGGGTTGGCGTTCGAAGGGTTCCCTGACAACCGGGCCTGTCAACACGCCCTTCCCATGAGCCGAAATCAGATCAACCCGAAGGTCCGGGAAACCCTCCTGGAGCTGAAGCGCCATCCGGAGCCCTGCCTTCTGAATCTTCGGTCCACCACCATTGCCGCAAAGACGATCGATCGGGTCGGGGGCTCGGGCCCGACACCGATCGTGCGGGTGACCGGGACCGACGGCAGCGCTCGGGACATTCCTCTCCGCCTGATTGAGAGCGTCGATATCCCGGGCCTGTCGGCTCGGTAGGGCATCGCAGGTCCCGTCCTCCCTGTTTCCCTCGGCCCCCCCTGTCGGCGCAGGGCCCTGCCAAGCACAGCCGCATCGTCGCCGGTACCGATCCGTGAACAAGGTTCCAACGTCCGTCTTCTGCTTGCGGCGATGCACGGTCCGCAGCGATCGCAGAAGTTGGTCTCTATGCTCCGTACTGAACGGACTCGTCCGTCGTATTACCGATCCGTGAAGAAATGCACGAAGACCGTTTCCGCGCATGTGAGGATCGGTCCTCCGCCCACCGCAGAACCCGTTCAGGGACTTTCGCACGGATCGGTATCCTCCCAGGCCCGTGGCAACCGCACGAAGAATGTGGTTCCCTCACCCTTCTCGGTGTCGACCTCAATGCGGCCGTCCATCTGCTCAACGGCCTGCTCGACGGTGGCCAGACCCAGTCCCACCCCGTCGTACTCCCGCTTGAGGCCCTCAGACTCCTGCCGGAACGGCTCAAAAATGTGTGGCAGTGCTTCCTCGTCGATGCCGATGCCGCTGTCCTCGACCTCAAGAACCGCGGTATCGCCGGCGACCCGCGTCCGCACCTCCACCTCGCCGCCGGCCTCCGTATACTTTATGGCGTTTTTCACCAGGTTCCGTACAACGATCTGCACGGCCCCGGCGTCCGCCTGCGCTGTTACCGAGTCTGCCTCAGCGCTCAGCGCAATGCTCTTTTCCTCGGCCGCAGGATGGAGCTCGCCGACGATGGACTCAACCTCGACAGACAGGTCGACCGGCTCTATGGAGAGGGTGTGGTCCTCCCTTTCCAGTTTCGAAAGGTTGAGGACGCTGTCGAGGGTGTTCATTAGGCGCTGGCCCCCGCTCTCGATCAGTTCTGCGAAGTGGGCTGCGTTGCTCTCGGGATCCACTTCTTTCCCGATGGTTCCCGCGAAGCCGATGATCGAGGTCAGCGGCGTACGGATCTCGTGGCTCATGTTTGCGAGCAGGGCCGATCTCATCTCGTTGGCTGCCTGGGCGGTTTCCTTCGCCTCGATAAGCTCCCGCTCGCGGCGAACCTCCTCGGTCACGTCCTGAGCCAGCAGGAGGCCCTGCGACTCGCTCCGGCCCTGTATGGGGACGATATGAATCCGGAGGACGCGGTCCCCAATTTCGACTCGTTGGTCCGTTCGTTCTCCCTCCAGGGCCGCCCAGTACCGCTCCACTATGGGACGTTCCGCCCCGTCGGGCCCGATGTTGAGCACAGTGCCGGCCTGCAGACCCAGGATATCGGACTCCTCCAGCCCGAACGCCTCGATGAGTTCCCCCGCCGCCAGCGTGTACCGGCAGGTGCCGTCGAAGAGAAGAACTGCACCGTTGGGAATGTTTTCTGCGAGGGTGCGGTAGCGCCGCTCGCTTACCACCAGACCGCGTTCCCTCTCAATTGAATCGAGGGCCTTGCGGAGGCTCTGGGCCATCGTCTCAACAAACTGAATCTCGGCCTCGTCGAGGCGCCCCTGGTCGGCGGTGCCGACGGCCAGGGCCCCGTGCTGGCCCAGCGGCACGTACGCACAGGCCTCGAGGCCCGAGCGGTCGACCTCGTCGTCGATGAGACTGGGGTCCGCGTATGTCTGCGACTCGCCCGTGTTGACGGCGGTCCAGAGCGGGGTGTGTCCCTTCTCGATGCGGGGCATCGGGCCGACCCTTCCCCCACCGGGCGTGCTGGCCCGCACCAGCACGTCGCCGTCCCGGAGGTATACGGCGGCCTCCTCGAGTCCAAGGGTCTCCTCGAGCGTGTCCGTGATGGTTTTGGCGGCCTCCGCCTCCGTGTTCGGGGCGATCAGGTTGCTTGTGGTGTGGTGAAGGGCCTGGAGCCGTCGCTCCCGCGTCTTGCGTTCGGTGATGTCGGTGGCGATCCCGGCAATCCGCTTGGGGGCGCCGGTCTCGACGCCCTCGAGGGCGTGCAGGCTCACCGACAGCCACCGCTGTCCCCGTTTGGGGTGTTGCACCCGAAATTCCTGGTGTTGCGGCCAGTCGGCCTCGCCTTCGCCCTTGGCCCTCATGGCCGCCTGGAGCGCCGGAAGGTCGGCGGGGTGGACGTGGCGGGTCCACGCGCCCGGATCGTCCTTCAGTGCGCCGGCATCTACCCCGTACAGGGTCTCGACGGCGCTGTTGACGTGCAGTATCTCGTCGTAATCGGCGCTCACGATGAAGAACGCGTTCGGGACCGCCTCCGCGAACTGCTCAAATCGCTGATGGGCACGCCGGAGGACCCGCTGCTGGGCTTTCTGCTCGGACACGTCCCGAAACACCCCGTACATCACGGGCCCGTCGGGCAGCTCGACGGTATCGGACGTGACCTCAACGGGAACGGTCGTGCCGTCGGCCGTACGGAGGGTCGGCTGACTCCCATCCGGAAGTTCAGATACGATCACAGACTTCCCGACGGACTGCTCGAACGACTCGGTCCACGCCTCCGCGTCGGCCTCGGGGTAGAGATCGGTATGAGGGCGCCCAACGATTTCTTCGCGCGGCCGTCCCAGAATCTCTTCGGCCGCGGCGTTCACCTCAATGATGTCGCCGGTGTTGGCCTCGGCCACGAACACCGGATCCGGAGCGGCCTCAAGCAGGGTCTGGTAGTGCTCCCGACTCTGCGCAAGGGCTTGCTCGCGCTCGCGACGCTCGGTGACGTCCCGCTGGATGAAGACCCAGTGTTCGATTTCCCCGTCCGCCCCGATCACCGGCGAGACGTTCCACTGAACCCAGTAGGGCTCGCCGTTCTTCCTGTGGTTGATTGTTTCGCCCTGCCACGCATCGCCGGCCTCCAGGGCCGCCCGGAGGGAGTTCGGGATCTCCCGGTCGGTCTCGGCGTCTTGGAGCCCCGGCGGCGTCTCCCCGATGATCTCCTCCTCGGCCCAGCCGGTCATCTCCTCGTAGGCCTCGTTCACGTACTCGATCTCCAGCTTCGAGTCTCCAGAGCGATCGCCTGTCGCGATCAGGACCGCTTCGGTTGCCTGCTCCACCGCCGCGGAGAGCATTCGGAGCTGCTTTTCCTGCTCTTTGCGCTCGGTGATGTCCCGGCCGGTCGCCAGCACGCGCGTGTCGCCCGTCTCCTCGCGAACCGGAATCACCAGTGTGCTCAGCCATCGGGTCCGACGCTGCCCGTCCTCAACCCGGAATTCTCCGGTCCAGGAGGTATTGTCGTCGACGACCTTGTGGAGATGCTCGCGTACCCGGGCGCGATCGCTGGGGTGGACAATCTCGCCGAACTGTTCAAACGATTCCGGGGCGCGTCCGAAGACGTTGCGGAGCGTCTCGTCCCAGTAGACCTCGCCGGTTTGGGGGTTCCACTCCGCGATGCCGGTCCCGCTCGCAGTCAGAAGCAGGTCCCGCCGCCGCTCCTGCTTCCGGCGCTCGGTCAGGTCCCGCACGGTACAGACGAGTCGGTCCCTGCCGGTCATGGTCAGAGACAGTTCCGCCGGAAACGTGCTGCCGTCCGGTCGCGATCCAGTCACGTAGCCCTGCCAGTGGCCCTCCTCCCGAAGAATCGGGAAGACGGTTTCTTCGAGACGCCGAACCTCGTTTTCGTTGTACAGCTTTCGCCACGACGCACCCAGGAGCTGCTCCTTGTCGTCGAATCCGTAGAGGTCGACGTGCGCCTGATCCACGTACATGTACTCCCCATCAATCAGGACGGCAATCCCATCGGCAGCGTCTTCGATGGCCTCGTGGAGAGTTTCCAGCTCGCGCCGCTGGTTCACGCGCTGAGTTACGTCCCGGGCCGAGACGATGAGGGACGTGACTGTTCCGTCCTTGTCCGTGACGGGACGGATGCTGCCGCGCACTGTGAACGTCAGGCCGTCGCCCGTAATGTGGTCGGACTCAAACGACACGTATTCCCCGTTTGTAGCCCGGTCGATCCACTCCCGGAGGTCCGCCTGGAGGCCGGAATCGTGGCTCCACCACGGCGTCTCCCAGAACGGCCGGCCCACCACGTCGTCCCGGCCGGCGTCGACGTAGGAGAGGGCCGTGTCATTGACCGCGTAGAGCGTCCCCTCCAGGTCGAGAAGCCCGCCGAAAAGGTCCGGGTCCTGAAAGACCGCCTCGAACCGGCGCTCATTCCGGCGAAGTTCCTGCCGGCGCTCCATCGTCTCGGTCCGATCCTGATAGAACCCTGTCATCCTGATCGCTTCGCCGTCGTCGTCTCGGGTGATCAGCCCGCGGGCCCGAATGTGCCGGTTCCCACCGTCGGGACGGGGCACCCTGTATTCGACCTGACACGTTCGTTTGTCCGGGTTTCCCAGGACCGATCCCATGACTTCCTGGAGGAGGCCCCGGTCGTCCGGATGGATCTGTTCGAGGAGCTCGCCGGTGGAGCGAGGCGGGCCGTCGAGTCCAAACATCTGCTGAACGCCCTCATCCCACACGCGATCGTCCTCCGGGATGCGCCACTCGAACACCTTGGCGCCCGCCGCCTTCAGGGCCAGCTGCAAACGCTCCTTTTCGTCGTCCAGCATCTTCCTCTTGGCCCGGACCGACGCCTCGGCCTCCTTGCGCCGGTGAATGTCCCGGGTAATGCCCGCTAGCTTGAACGGCCGCTCCAGGTCCTTGGGGCCTGACGTGTCGCCGGTCTCGGTGGGACGCCCGGACCGACCCACCGCGTGGATCGACGTTTCGACCCATCGGGCCGTCCCGTTCGGCCGGAGAAGGCGGTACTCTCCGCTCCACTGTCCTTCGACGAGAAGCGTCTCGATCGTCGGAAGGTCGTCCTTGTCCTCCGGGTGCGCGGCCGAGCGCCAGAGCATCGGGTCCTGCACGAAGGCGCCGGTGGGCCGGCCGTAGACCCGCTCCTCGGAGCTGTTGGTATAGAGAATCTCCGAGCGGACTGGGTCGGCGTCGGTGGGGCCGGAGGGGTGGATGCGCGCCTCCCAGACCACGTCGTCGAGTGCCGCGAGGAGTTCGTTGAGACGGGTCTCAGTCGCGTCGAGAGGAGGCTCCGCCACCTCCTCAATCTTGTGGCGGCGCCGCTCCTCAAGCCGGTCGACGGCCATCTGGGCCAGGTGGTCGAGTCGCCGCAGTTTCTGCTCGGAGGGGGTGCGGGGCTCGGTGTCGAGCACGCAGACGGTGCCCAGCACGTGGCCGTCCGGCGTCGTTATGGGCGACCCGGCGTAGAATCGGATGTGACGGTCCCCCGTCACAAGAGGGTTGTCTGCGAACCGCTCATCGTCGGTGGCGTCCTCCACTACGAGCCGTCGGGCATCCCCGAGGACATGCACACAGAACGAAGCATCGAGGTCGAGCTCCGGAACGTCGAATCCCACGCAGGCCTTGTGCCACTGCCGGTCGGCGTCGACAAAGGTGATCAGTCCAATGGGCGCGTCGAAGAGGCCGGCGGCCAGGTCCGAAATGCGGTCGAAGGTGTCCTCCGGGGGCGTGTCGAGGACGTCGTATCTATCCAGGGCGCGATGCCGGTCCGAATCCGCCGCTCGGTTCGAGGGCGGGCGGTCCGGCGATGAAACATCAGAAGACGTAAAAGAGGACATGGAGACGTGAGATGGGACTCAGGGACTGTGAGCTGGCGGCCTGATAGTATGCGTCTACACAGCGTGCGTCTACAAGTAATGTCGGCTCCAGATACGACATCAGTTCTTGCAAGTCCTGTTCCGATTATACCGCCAACGACATTCCAAGTTTTACATTTTACCACAGCGTGGCACTCCCGTGTGTTCGACCGGTGGCGGGCGTGGGTCCGGCACGCGCTGAGTTCAAAGGTATCGTCTCCTTCGGGCCGTTCGATCTGATTGGGGACCGGCTGGGCCGGACGTCCCTTTCGATCCGTCACTCGGGGGCACTCGGACAGGGCAGTTCGACATGTCCCGGAAACACAGTTGGTCGCGCCTCCTCGCCCGCGCTCCGGCGGGCCTACTGGCATGCTTCTCTCCTCCGGAGCGTTCGGTCGGGTCGAGACTGGAAAGAGCCCACTCGTTTTCGAGCACGGAGAAGCGGCCCCGAGCGGATCACCTCCCCGTGAGATCCTCTCTCCATCTCGGGGTGTGGACATGCGCGCCAGTCACGTGCGGTCGGTGCCTTGCAACCGGGGCACGACAAACCCGACCCCGCTTCCCCAATTACACTGGGATGTGCTCCTCGAGCCTCCTCGTGAGGTCGATGCGGCCGGTCGCCGCGGGGGCGAACACGAAGCGGCCCATCGTCATTCCCAGTGGTGGTCCAGAAGGCAACTGGTTCCACAGGCTCACTCCACGCCCGACCGGAGCGACTGTTGGTCAAGCTCCCGTTTTCCAGATGCCTCTCTTCCGGCCGGCAGCACGCTGCCGGCACGAGCCCTCTTCGGTTTCCCGTTGAGGGCGCTTCCGTGAGCTCACCGCAAGAAAAGCAGCACAGCATGATGGAGGACACGCTCAACGACTTTCTGATCCTACGAACCCTCGACGATCCGATCACGCGGGAACAGCTCAGCGAGGCGGTGGAGGCGTCGGGACAGGCCCTGAAGGAGCTTCGTGGGGAGGACGTCGACATCATCTGGGTGGACTCGGAGGTGCTCACAAACGATGACGGCGAGGTGACCGGGACGTTCTGTCACTACCGAGCGAAAGATGAGGATACTGTGCGCGAACATGGTCGCCGTGCAGGGCTGCCGGTCACCCAGATCCACCATCGCGGTCAGCCGCTGGAGGGGGAGAGCGAGTGAGCCGCCGTTGGAGTCGGACGCGGCCGGCGGCGTCCGGTCCTGAGAAGCACGGCGGTCCCGGGAACTCAGGGGCGTAGAGCACACTGCTTCGGACCTGAAAACGCCAGCGACCCCTCCGTCCCTCAGCCGGTCCTGTCCCGTCGCGGGCCCTCCCCAGCTATGGCTCTCCCCAGCCATGGCCCTCGTCACCCCTCGTCACTGCAGCCGACCGTCGATCTCCAGGTCGGAGGGCCCCTGCGTCCCATTCTCGAGGCCATTCTCAGAAGGCTCTCACTGAAAGGCTTTCGTTGGAAGCGGACGGCAAGCCCCTCCGGACGAACCAAATGGGCACCGGGTGCGATTGCCGTCGTGGTCGAGCACTTCCCCAAAGCAGCGACACACACCGGTGAGCGACGACCCCCCTACCGTACTCGATTACCTCCGCGGATGGATGCACGAGCACGTCTCCAACGAGGAGCGGGCCGAGGCGGCGGCCCTGAAGTTTGCGGAGGGCCTTTCCGAGCGCCCCTCCCTCCCGGCCGACCTCTCCCCGGACACGCCCTGCACCGACGTCGTGCGCGAGGCGCTGACCGAGGCAATGGTCGGAGACCCGATTCCTTTCGTTCAGGTTTACAAAGAAGAGATCGCCGCGGCAGTGGACGAGACGTTCGCGGAGATCGTCTCGCCGCCGTTTGCGCGCCTGGGTCTTCAGAAATCGGACCTCGCGATCGAGGAGATCACGGAAGAGATTCCGGGCGCGCTCGCCGACCTCACCCGGGCGGAGATTCAGCAGTCAATCCGGAGGGGCGATCTGAGCCCGCTTCCGGAGTTCTACGAGAAGCGGGGCGCCGAGGAACTTCGCCAGCAGGTGGAGGGGTAGGGTCCGGCGTCGAGTCGTGAGGGCCCGCTCGGTCCCGAGTCCGCCTGGAATCTTCCTGGTGAGGAAACGGAGGCGATCCTCCCGGGCACGGCGGGCGAGGACACAGGACGGGTAGAAGACCTTTGCCTCCCCCGGCGGCACTGAGACGAAGGCAGTTCTGCGGGTAGAGCGACAGAGGGTCACGGTCTCAACGTTTACTGTTATTGCAAGCCAAAAACACTTTCCAGAGACTTGCCCCCACCGCGTCAGCCACGCCCGAGACCTCCGGCCGACTGGCGGGAACAGACCAGGGAGGCCCCCTGCCTTTCACCCCGGTAGGACGACTGCGCCCTGCAATAACAGAATCTTCCTAACTACTCCGTCCCCAGGTTGGACCGAGAGACAGTTTTGATTTCACACGGAAGCGGTTGGAGAACCCCGTAACAACTGCAGATCGGCGCAGCCCCGACCAGTGTGGTCGCCGATCAGATGCTCGGTTAAGTGAATATTTCGATAACAAGAGACGACAGCGTTACATTTTGGGGAGGATCCATGTCTGGATTCCGGAGATCTTTCAGTACTTACACGTGAGGATTGGGCACTGAACGCCTTCCTTTCTGAATGCCTCTCCTCTTCTACCGCGCCCAAATCTCACGGGCCGCCGCACACGGCACGCTCTACTGTCCCGAGCGGCCAACCATTTCGCATTTTACCCAAGCCAACTCGCTCAGATCAACCATGTCCGCACGCCAGGCTGGACCAGTGACCACTTTTCGATCTTCGATGGCTTTCCTCAAGAGGCAGGTCCTCTCTCGGGGCGTTCTCCTCTCCCTCGCGCTCGCAATTGCGGTCGGGATTGGAGGATGTGACACCACAGGTTCGGAGTCGGGCGCCGGCGACACCGGGCCCGACGAGCTGGACAAAACGCTCGAAGCAGGGGGAACTGCCAAAACCGAGTCAGGGGCTCGCTTGATGGCTTCAACCGAAGCGCTCGACCAACCTGTGTCTGTATCAGGTCAGGAGGCTCAGGACCCAACGGCCGAAACCCCGCTTCCGGAGGGCTCCCGCGCATTCGGTTCGTTTTACCGCATTTCTGGTGACCGCAACATTGACCTCCCTGCCGCCAATCCGCCACGTTCTCACTCGATGTACCTCGCGTTCCCGGTTCCCGAGAACGCCGATCCGTCTAAGTTGGCCCTTGGGGTTCGGATTCCCAGCCGCTACGTGACCGACACCTCGTCCTCATCGCCGGAGCATGCCTGGGACCTTCTTCGAGGCGTGTACGAGCCGGAACGGGATCTCCTGGTCGTCCCAGTGAGCTTCGTCGTCTCGGAAGGCATCGTCTTCACCGTCGTGGAGACGAGCGACTACTCCTCCCCATCGATGGGTGAAGCGGAGGGGGAGACCCTCTTCGAGAAGACCACGAACTTCTTCAAGCAGGAGACCGCAAGCTCGAAGGGAAAGTCCCACGGCGGCGGCTTCAAGGTGAAGTGCAAGGGAGGATTCAGCGGCGGGGCCTGCGGAAGCGACGAGAAAAGCGACGTTCGGTCCTACCTGAAAGGGGTCCACGGGGACTTCGTCTCCTCGTTTCGGTCTCCCGACCTAAAAACCCCGCTATTCAGCAACAAGTACGTCTGGATCATCAAGAAGGACGGCACGGCCTGGTGCAAAGGAGATACAGTTGGGAAGTATCTGTCGCTCACGAACAAAGCCATCACCTGCTTCGACGGGAGCGGGGATCCTTCGGAGGGCACCACCCGCCACGAGTTCTTCCACGCAATCCAGTACAACTACGCGCCCATCAGCTGGAGCAAACTTCCCAAGCAACGGCCTGAATGGATTATCGAGGCCACCGCTGAACTGGCGGCCAACCCAAACACCGCCGGCACGAAACACGCCCTCCGAGACGACGGGCGTCCCCTTCGCTCGGTCGACAACTCCCTGACGACAAACAGCAACAACAGTCCATACCGTGCCCAGGACTTCTGGACGTATCTTATCAACCGCCGGTCCGCGACCGTGGCCGACATCCTGGATCCAGTGTTCAAGCAGCAGTCCAACGCGCCGAACAAGCCCGCCGCCGAAAAAGTCGACAAGCTCTACTCCCTACCCGATGACTACTGGGGATGGATTCGTAACCAGGCCTTTGAGTCGAAGATCACAAACGGGTTTGGGGGGAAGCTCAGTGACCGCTGCGTCTTCGACCCGCGCGTCGCCTCGCCCAACAAGATCAAGTACGATGCGGGCTCCCGTTCGAACCCGAAGAAAAAGTCGTCCGTCGTGTCCAAGCTGTCCGCGCGGGTGATGGCCGTTCAGGTGCAGACCGGCTCAAAACGGATCGACCTCGAGATCACCGCCAGCACCCCAGACGCTAAGACCTACGTTTGGATCTACCGGTCTCACAGTTCGTCCACCAACGACTGCTGGACCGCCTCGGAGAACGCGTCGCACACCATCACCGACCTCATGAAGGCATCGTCCCAGAAGACCTACTACGCGGTGGTGTCGGCCACGACGATCAGTAATCAACGCTCGGCGTTCAGCGTCAAGATCTCCCACTCAGACCGGCCGACGAAGTGAGCCTGCCTTTTCGTTTGAGGAAAGCCGCGTCCGAGAGCCAAGGTCTACGAGTCGGCTTTGACCGCAACAGGCGTGCCCCTGGGCCCCGTACCCAGGGGCGCGGTTGTTTGTGGGGGTGCCTGCAAGGGCAGGACGGGCCCTTCAGGAGCCCCCCACTACCGGGACCGTCCGGAGTCCATACGTACGACGGCAACGGCCCTGTTCGGAAACCGACCGCCGGGCTTCGAGGGAGAAAGGGTCTCCGACAGGACGCTACCTTCGATCGATGGGCCGGCGCTCCCGGACCTCCGAGATGCTGCCAATACGCCTCGGATCGTTGGCCTCTCCCGGTGGGCGGGCATTCTTCGGCAGGTTGTCGAGGGCGATTCGGTCTCCGGAAAGCGGGTACTCCAGGACTGCGGTGTATTTGGGATTGTCCCCTCGCGCCTCGAATCCGACGACCTTCCAGGCCAGGGGCGGCCGGAGCTCGAGTCCTTCCGGCTGGACGTAGTCCCCGATCTGCACGTCTCTGTTGCCGGGCCTGTAGCCCTCAGGGCCCTGACGGGCCTCTTCCCACCGCCTGAGGTCGAAGACGCCGCCGCGGACGGGATCCGGACCGGGAGCATCCTCGCCAGAGTCCTCCCGATGCTCACACTGGCACCACCGCTCGAAGAACCAGTGGTAGGTGCCGGACGGGCACTCGGTAAAGAGAAATGGGAACGGCCCCCCGAGGGCCCGCTTCCAGCGGCATGTCCGTCGGGTGGACATAAAGGCGGTTTGCGGATTTTCGACAGAGTCTATCGCCTACGGAACGTGCAAGGACTATGCCGAATATTCATGCACTATATTCGGCCTGTCTCCGATGGCAGTGGAGGCTTTCGAATATGTGTGAGCTGTCATCGTAGGGGGTTCAAATCGGGCGCCGGCCCGTCCGATCGACTAGGACGCCCACCGGAGGGGGAGCGCAGGGCGGGAACGACCGATTGGCCGCGGCCCTCGGACGATCGGGGGCCAGTTCCAGACCGCCCGTGCCGGAGCCGTCGAGCGGGGGGTGGGGAGGCTCCTCGGTGCCCCCTACCGGCACTTTCGCCGGGCAGCAGTGGATGGTGAGGCAGCCGGCTGCGTAGGCCACGTGGCCCCTTTCGTGGCCGGGCCACGAATCACGATACTTCCGCGGATGCCGTCACTGCTCTCTTTCTGCTTCATTTCTCATGATCTGCTTCACGAAGCGCCAGGTCTCGGCTTCGATGACCCGCCGACCCGCGGTTGGATTTTGCTCCTCGGCAAGACCTTTGGCCTTCGAGTAGATCTTTTTCTTCTCCTCCTCCGGAAGGGAGTCGTATCTCTGGTAATGCTCCGACCGTTCGGACCGGAACTTCTTGGGGGGCGGGGCCGGGGCCTCCGACGCCTTTTGTATCTCGAAGTCCACCCGCACAGGCTTCTGTCCTTCACGAATGACTTCGTACTCGAAGTTGATCTCCGCACGCTTCTCAAGCTCCGCCTGGGCTTTGTTGATCACGTACCGTTTCAAGTCCCCGAATCGGTCGTAGCTGTCTTCGATGCTAAAAATCTTGCGGAGCTTCTCGACCGACAGAGTAAATGCCCCCTGATACTCGTACCGCTTCAGAATTTCATAGAAGCGCATCGCGTAGGTGGACCGCATGCTCATGGCCCGCCGACGGTAGTACATCGTGAAGTGCTCCCGCAGCTGGAGGAGAAGCGGCTTCATCTGATCGGTGAAGCTCCCGATGATCTCGCCGGTCTCCTCTTTGTACTCACACGCGGAGTAGAGATTGAAGTAGCCGCCGACCCGCTTCCCGGTCGGTCCCTTCTCGACGTGGATTCTCTTCTTCGTGAGGCGGTCGGCCATCTCCTCCACCTCGCTGTAGATGTTTTCGGTCTTCACGTCGCTGAGCTCGCAGAGGCGCTTCATGTTGATCGAGAGCCCCTTCACGTTCTCTGCCTCCTGATCGATTTGGGAGACATGGGCTAAGAAGACTCTATACTCCCGGGTGGTCAGATCAAGTTGGCTCGTGACCAGCTCGTTAGCCTTCACGACCAACTCTTCCTCCGGACCGGAGTGCATCAAGCTGAGTTGCTTGCTCATGGGGTGCGAGAGATTAGGTGTCGGGGAAAGGCATGAGGTATAACCTCCCCTGTCTTTGACTGTTCATTGTGGATAACCACCGATCCAGGGGGGGCTCTCACAGGTTCGTCGGACACCTCTTTACTCACTGCCGACACCCCTTTACTCACATCCAGACACCCCTTTACTCACGTCCAGACACCTCTCTACTCACGTCCAGACCCCTCTTCACTCACACCTATTTCGACGTAAACCTTTGCACATACTGAGTTTACGCCGAAACTACAACATGTAATGTTTAAATGTAAAAGCGCGTGCGCGTAAAGACACCTCCTTACTCACACCCCACCTGTGACCACCTGATTTGCAGTACGTCTTGCAGGTTATAGGAATCAACCGACGGCGCTTGCGTCCATAGATCTGGGTCTATCGATCGAGCCTGTTAGCGTTGAGGGTCCGGAGAATCATTCGCGCACTCCTGGCTCAATGTGCGCGACGAGTATGCGAAGGTGCCAGTGCCCGAGAAACGCCCATCACACTTCGACCTACCTCTACCCTTGAAGTAATCGAGTGGTCGAAGCGCGCCCATTGAAGTAGAAAGTCTTTTCCGTGTCAGCTGCGTAGGACACGCGGACCCCTTCGTTGACGGATACAGATCACGCCACTTCCGGGGGCGCGGCCACCGCTGTTCTTATTGACCTCAGGAGACAGGAGGTCAGTCGGAGTTGAGAACGCCTTCCATCCAGTCGGCGACTTCGCTTTCCTCACCACGCTGCAAGCAATCACGGAGAACGTAGCGAAGAGCCGCTTCTACGATCAGGCTTTTGCTCACTTGACTTCCGAACCTTCGGCGGAGAAGAAGAAATGCCTCCTCAAGAGCCTCGTCCACTTCGTTGGAGACATACGGTCCTAACTTTTGCGCGAGTTCAGGACGATGGTCAGGAAGCACCGCTATCCTCTCTTCTTTCTCGGAAGGGCCCCGGCGGACCGTCGAGGAGGACCCGTCCTTCTGACCCTTCCCTTCGACATTCTCCTTCGCCTCTTGGTGCTGATTTGTAGAACTGTAGTTCTGTTCCTCTTTAGAACTAGAGAACTCTAGTTCTTCCTCTGCGGCATCCTGTCCCGAGTCGTCAAGGGATACGTCCGGCATGAGGCTCGAGATGGTAGACTCATGTTCTGAACGGTCACTCTTCTTGGGCATCGGAACGGAATAAGTTTGTCAAACAGGGGGGCGAGAAGAGCATCTCCAATCACTACTGCCCTTGGGGCTGCGAATTTTCGACCTCGGAGACGCCAGTCCTGGAGACGACCTCCCGGGCAAGATCCTCATAGATTGCTACTGCATCGCTGGAAGGTGCATGGTCGTAGAGAGTCGTACCATAGGTTGAGGCCTCAATTATCTTCGAGCGCCACGGCACTTCTGTATCGAGCACGAGATCGTCATAATTTTTCCTGAGGGCTTCCAGACCCTCATTCACGAGACCAGCGCGATAGTCGAGATTGTTCGGTAGAAGGCCGATAATCTCGACGGAGTCGTTGAGGTACGTTCGCACCTCTCTGGTGGTATCCACAAGCTGGCTCAAGCCCTGCATCGACATTCCATCCACCGAAACGGGAACCACCAGCCCATCAGAAGCTGTGAGCGCCTGCACAACGAGCAATCCCAAAGAAGGAGGGCAGTCCATAAGGCACAGGTCGTAGGCCTCGTCTGAGCCATTGTGAGCGTCGACCTCGTTGAGATACTCGAACCGGTGTTTCTTCTTCAGTTCCTGTACTCGCTCCCTCAAGAGATAGGGCCGGGAAGGCTTTTCGCCGATCTCCCCCTCAACATTGGCCAGATCCGCATGGGCCGGTACGAAGTCAAAGCCCAGATCAGAAGGCTCAATCACTCGGGCAAGGGGCCAATCGGAGGAAGACCCATCCTCATCGCCAGCTGTTATGATCGCATCCAGCACTGACGCCTCATCTCCATCCAGCTCCCGCCCGAGCATCCACTTCGTTCCGTTCATCTGCGGATCCAGATCGATAACAAGGGTCGCGTGTCCAAGCCTGGTGAGAGCAGCGGCCAGGCAGATTGTGGTGGTAGTTTTTCCAACTCCTCCCTTCTGATTGACGATCGAGACTGTGTTCATTTCCAGAATGCTGAAGGCTGATGAGAGGCGAGCCTGTGAGGTTGTTAGAGAACTACAGTTCTAAAGCAGTAGAGTTCTGTAGTTCTGTAGAACTATACCACTAAAGATCCGCAAAGACAACCTGATCTCTTCTGAAACGTCGGTATTATAACTCTCCTTTCGGTGGGGGCAGTGCCGAGAAAAATCCCAGGACAGGCAGGTTTGCAGACAGACGAATGGGTTGGATTCTGCATGGATGGGCGCCGCGAGGTCGAACAGGACGCTCCGGTTCGCACGCTTGCACAGGTCGTCGTACACGCAGGCTGCAGCAAAGGAACGGACGAAAGGCTCCTATGTGGACAAATTCTCCCGCGGCGGCTGCAGACCTTCAGCGATCTCCCAATACGTTGGTTCAAGCAGGTTGACTCGAACGACGCCTCCCCACTGCCAATGACAAGCCAGGACAGCCTTGCCTTTCGCTGAACTTGTCCAGCGGGACGTTGCCGAAATCGTCGGCTACAAGCAGGGGGGCGAGCGCCCCAGCGAAGCGCATGAGGCGCACTGCAAGGACGACTGGCCCACGCCGCAGAACGTCGAGTGGCGCCTCGGTCAGCACGCTTCTAGCTCAGCTCGCTGGCGGCCGGAAGAAAGACAGTAAACCGGGTGCCCTCGCCCTTCTCGGTCTCTACCTCGATGGACCCGTCCATCTGCGCTACCGCCTCGCTGGTGACCGCCAGGCCGACGCCGGCCCCCTCATACTCCCGGCCAAATCCCTCCGACGCCTGCCGGAACGGCTCGAAGAGACGCTCGGCCGCCTCCGGGTCCATCCCGATGCCGGTGTCCTCGACCTCCAGCACCGCCCGGCCCTCGTCCTGAAGCGACCGCACCCGGACCGTCCCCCCCTCGCCGGTGTACTTGATGGCGTTGGACAGGAGGTTCCGGAGCACGATCTGCACGCCCCCCTCGTCGGCCTCGGCGGCGGCCGGGCC
>JBDGQP010000105.1:5211-14011 GCA_042218975.1 Salinibacter sp. | reverse complement strand
GGCGTCGACCCCGGTGGTCGGCTCGTCGAGCACGAGCAGGTCCGGGCGGTGGACGAGCGCGCAGGAGAGGGCCAGCTTCTGCTTCATGCCGCCGGAGAGGGCCTCCGCGCGCCGGTCGCCAAACGGCTCGAGTTGCTTGTAGACGGGCCGGATCACGTCCATCTGCTCCGCCACCGTCGTCCCGAACACCGAGGCGTAAAACTGGAGGTTTTCGTCTACCGACAGGTCCGGGTAGAGCGAAAACTCGCCCGCCATGTAGCCCAGGCGCGGGCGCAGGGCCCGATACTCGTCCACCACGTCGAGCCCGAGCACGCGGGCCGTTCCCTCGTCCGGCGTGAGCAGGGACGTGAGGATGCGGAAGAGGGTGGTCTTCCCCGCTCCGTCCGGCCCGATGAAGCCGAAGAGCTCTCCCGGCCGCACGGTCACGGAGAGGCCGTCGAGCGCCACCTCGTCCTCGTACCGCTTCGTGAGAGCCTGCGTCCAGACCACCGCCTCGTCGGCAGGCGGGGCAGACTCGGGCTCGCCCTGCATGGACGCTGTTGAACCAGCAGTCATAACGTCAAAACGATCACGATTCACGAATCACGCCTCGCTTCGAGTGCCGCCTCATCGCCGGGCCACGGTCGACTCCGCGGGAGCATTCGCCTCCGCCACGGACGTGTCGCCGCCAAACATCACGTCCCCCGGCATGCCGACCTTGATCGTCCCGTCGGGATTCGGGACGCGGAGCTTCACGGCGTACACGAAGTCGACGCGCTCCTCCTTCGTCTGGATGGGGGTGGGGGTAAACTCGGCCTCGTCGGCCACCCAGGTCACGCGGCCCGGCAGGGCCCGCTGCCGGGTAGGACCGTCGTCGATGAGGACACGCGCCTGCTGACCGATCGTGACGTTCGAAAGCTGACCGCCGCTCACGTAGGCGCGCAGCGTGAGCGTGTCGAGCGACGCGATTTTGTAGAGCGGCTCACCGGTGCGCACGACCTCGCCCGCCTCGACGTAGGTCGTGAGGACGGTCCCGGCCACCGGATTGACGATCCGGCTTCTCTGGATCCGTTCGTTGACCTGCGCGATCTGTTCGGTGAGGGCCTCAATCTCGCTGCGGAGACTGGCCTTTTGCGTGCGGGTGGCCTCGACGCGCCGCTCCAGCACACGCACCTCGTCCCTCGCCCGGTCGAGCCGACGCTCGGGGGCCGCGTCGCCCCTCTGAAGGGTGCGCACGCGCTTCAGCTCGCGGCGGGCCGCCCGCAGTTGCTCGTTCAGGACCTCCACCTCAGCCGTGACGCGCGTGATCTCCGAGCGCACGGACGTCCGGCGCGCCCGCAACTCGCGTCGCTGAAGGGCAAGCCGGGCGGTGTCCACCAGCCCCACGACGGACCGGCGGGCGGGCTGCTCCTGTTTCCGAGGGGGCCGTTGGGCCCCCGAGCCCCCGAGGGGATTTGCCCTCAGGCGGTCGCCCTCCTCCACCTCGAAGCGGAGGAGCTGACCCTGCGTCTCCGCCGACACGGTCACCGCCTCGGCCTCGAAGTTGCCGTGGGCGTCGGCGCCGTTCTCGTCCCTGCACCCGACGATCGCAAGCGAACAGACAAGAAGAGCGGCGGGAAGAACAAAACGGGGAAGAGGAGTCATGGCAAGTGAAAGCCGTGAACGGTTCGTAGAGAGGAGGAGGCGTCAGGTTCGGTGGGCAGACGGGCCCGGTTCATCCAGGCATGGGGCCGGCTCCTCGAGTCGGCGGAGCTCCATCAGGGCCGCCCGCAGTACCTCTTCCTTCCTCGGTCGGGAGCCGTTCGACGCGGCCTCTGCCCCGGCCGGCGCTTCGGCGACGCGGCGACGGGCCAGGCGGGCGAGCGTGCGGCGCACCAGAAGACGGGCCCCCCGCGAGTGAGGGGCCGGGCCTTCGTCGAGGCGAAGGCGCTTCCGGAAGAAGGCGAAAAGCACGGAAGCCAACTCCTCGTTCCTCCGTGCGGGCCGAACCGACCGGCGGTCCCGTGGAGCGACGTCCGAGCCGGACTCCGTTTTGCTTTGCGCCTGAGCGGGGGAGGAGAGGAAGGACATCGGATTGTGGAATCTGGTGAGCAGAACGTGAAGGCTGGATCGTTCGTCGGGACCGCGCAGGATTACAGCGACGAGGCGTCGAGCGGGAGCAGCGTGCCGGCGGCGCGCTGGAGGGCGTAGCGCCCCAGAACGACCTGATAGCGCACCTCCGTCCGTTCGAGACGCGCCTCCCGCAGGGCCGTCTCCGCCCCGAGCAGTTCCAGGTTCGTAATGGTGCCCGCCTCGTAGCGGGTACGGGCCAACCGGGCGGCGGTCCGCGCCTGCTCCACCCGAAGCCGGGTCGAGGCGAGACGGTCGAGGCGAGCGCGGAGGGTCGAGGCGGCCTGCCGGACCCCCGTGCTTACCGTCCGGCGCACGTCGGTGAGGCGGGCCTCGGTGGCCTGTAGCCGGGCCTGGGCCTCTTCCTCCTGCCGCTTCGCGGCAAAGCCTTCGAAGACCGGGACGGTGAGCGAGACCCCAATCGACTCGTTGAGGCGCGGCTCGTTGGGCTCGCCGGGATAGCCGTTCTTCACGCCGCCCCGCGCGTCGAGGGCGAGGATCGGCGCATCCGACCGGTCGGCCACGCGCACCTGCCGGCGCGCCGCCTCCACCCGCGCCTGCGCCGCCCGTACCAACGGATGGCGACGCAGGGCCCGCTCAGCGAGCGAATCGGCGTCGATCCGGGCCGTGTCCGCCGGATTCAGGGTCGGCCGGATGGTCCCCGACAGCCGTCGGGACAGCGCGGCGTCCGGCGCGCGTCCGAGTAGGCGGCGCAACTCCGCTTCCTGCCGATTCAGTTGACTGCGAAACTGCGTGCGTTGACTCCGCGCCGCCGAGAGGCGGGTGCGCGTGGACCGCACCTCAAACGCGGTAGCGGTCCCCGCCCTTTTCCGCCGCCGAACGACCTTCAGGGTCCGCTCGAGTTGATTGATCTGGTCACGCTGCACGTCGAGGCGGGCGCCGGCGAGGAGGGTCGTGTAGAACGCCTCCACGGCCCGGAAGGCGAGCTCGGTGCGCTCAACGCCCACCTGGCGCCGGGCCGTGGCGCGACCCGCCTCGGCCCGGTCGATGCGGGCCGAGGTTTTCCCAAAGTCGTAGAGGGTCTGCCGCACCCGGAGGTGGCCGTCGTACAGGTTGTTCGGCTGGATGGCGACGCTGCGGCCGCTCCCTCCGCCCCCGGGACCGGCCCGCCCGCCGGGGATCGTCACCTCGGGCACCGGGTCCCGCCGCCGGTAGGACGCGACCGCCGAGACCCGCGGCCAATAGCCGCTACGGGCCTGCCCGACGCGGGCCGCCGCCGCGTCCACCTCCCGGCGGGCCGCCTCGATGGTCGGATACGTGCCTGTCACCCGGGCCACGACCCGTTCAACGCGGAGGGAGTCGTCGACGCCGGCCGTCCGGGTCTGCTGGGCCCGAGCGGATGCGGGGCGGCCGGTCCCCAATCCGAACAGAAGGACGATCCCGAGGCCGACCGGGGGCGGTAGCTGGCGCGTTAATTTAACTACCAAATTAACCATTGGGGGATCGAGCGTTCGTTGTGCGTGACGGCATCGAGACTCCGGGGCCTCACGGGCGGAGGCCACCGAGAAAAAACCGCGGGATCTGCCGCTTTCGCTCCTCGATGAAGCGATCGAAGGCCGCGTCGTCCATGTCGAACATGGTTTCGATGAGCGGCCGGGCGATGAATGGAAAAATGCAGAGGGAGAGAAGGTTGACGATGAACTGCTCGGCCGAAATGGGGCGCAACTCGCCCGCATCGGCCTTCTCCTGGAGCTGTGCGTCCAGCTTATGGAGGTCGTCGAACGGGGCCAGCCCCATCGATCGAATGCGTGCCTTCATCGCGTCGGGATTCTGATTCAGCTCCCCGACAATGTACGAGGGCAGATAGGGGTTTTTGCGGATGAGGTCCAGGTAGCGCCCGACGATCGTTTCCACCTTCTGCTCGATCGTCTGATCGGCAACGAACACCGACTGGATCTGGGGGATGAAGTCCGAGACCACGTTCTCGAAAACGGTGTCGGCCAGGGTTTCCTTGTCGCGGAAGTAGTAGTGCAGGAGGGCCTGATTGACGTCGGCCTCCTGGGCGATGTCCTTCAGGCTGGCGCCCTGCGTGCCGTGCCGCACGAACACCGTGTGGGCGGCTTCCAGGATACGATCTTCGGTGGAGACGTCGGAGGAGGCCATCGGGAGGCGCCGTCGGTTAACTAAGAAATTAAACCACGGGTTAAAAAACACGCCGGCCGTCTCAGTTTCGGGGCTGCGGGCCGATTGCATGAAGAAACAAAAAATTAATAACAGAATTAAACTCGCAGGTTAGCGCGTTCGGCGGACGGCCCGGTCGGCACGTTAGACTCGGGGCGGACTGCGTGTCTGGAACATGCCTGTCCGCCGTTCCCGATTGGTCCAACTGGTCTGTTCCATGCCGCGTGGCCGCCGTGCCGTTGCCCTTCTCGCACTCGGGGTCGCTCTCGCGCTGCCGGCCCGCACCCAGCCGCGGGTGGACACCACCGTTACCTGGCGCAGCTACAGCCAGACCGGCACCACCGAGGTGCGAGTATACCCGGGCCCGCCCGACGAGGAGGAGACCCACACCATCGTCCTCCGCGAGCTGGCCCGGAATCGGGGGCCCTCGACCGTGAAGGATCTTCGGTACCTGGCCGACCTCGTGGGCCGCCGCCTCGGCGTGGCTCCGACGAAGGCCTACTGGGTCGTGCACTGGGGCGGATTCTCGTTCGAGGGGGCCGATCCGGACGCCGACAAGGCCCTGTACCTCGAAGCGACCTTCAACCGCACCGCCGACGGCGACCTGGGAAGCCCGGACTGGGACGTGATCTCGGAGACGGAGCTGCGTGAGCTCACCGACCGACGGTGGCGCGAGTAAGAGCCCCGCACGCGACCCGGGGGGTGGAGAACAGAAGTGTGAAGAGAGGGTAAAAGAAAAGGCGAGAGGATCGACCCCCAGGCCCAGTGCCTTTCGCCCCGGGCGGCTCCCTTCCGTTCCAGTTTTCAGCCTGACCACGGCGCCTCGACCATGACTCAAACCCCTCCGCCCGAAGAAACAGCGATTTTCGCCACGTACACCACCCGCCGCGACGCCGAGGTGGCCCGTGACTACCTCGACGATGCGGGGATCCGGACGTTCGTTCGGGCCGACGACGCCGGCGGCATGCATCCGCAGCTGCAGCGGGCGCACGGCGTGAAGCTCGTCGGCATGCGCGGGGCGGCGCCGCGGGCCCGAGAGATGCTGGCCGGGGCCGACCTGCTTCCGGACGACGGAGAAAGAGCGGCGTCCCCCCCTGAATCGCCCGTGGACGCGGAGGGGGTGGCGTCGTCGGTAAAAGGGGGAGCCCTCCTTCTTTCTGCGCTCGCCGTCGTGCTCGTCCTGTTGATGATCCTCCTGGGATAGGAGGCGGGCCCCATCAAAAAACCGCCGGCCCCGGTCGGGCCGGGGCCGGCGGTACCACCACTCATCGCTACACCGAGGGACAGCCCGGTCGAGCCGTAGGTCGCCGACCGGGATCCCCCTTCCACACCAGCGTAAACGGGCCGCTCCTCGGAATTATTATGGGGCCGGTCGGAGGCCCGTCGCGGGCCGTGCCAGAGGGGCGCAGTCTCTTCTTCCCGGCGGCGTCGAGGGAGCCGGCCTTCCGACGGTCGAGACCGAGGCCGCGTCCGCCCCCACGATTCGGGGATCGCCTCGGTCAGGGCGCCAGGCGCTCGAGGACCCAGTCGCCGCGGGGTGTTGTGGAGGCGTCGCCGGGATCGGAGCGTCGGTAACGGAGACGGTCGTGGAGACGGTTGGGGCGGCCCTGCCAGAACTCGATGGCGGTGGGGCGCACGACGTAGCCGCCCCAGTGGCTCGGGCGCGGGATCGTCTCCTCGTCCTCGTACTCCGCCGTGACGTCCTCAAGGTTCGCCTCCAGCTCCGTGCGGCCCTCTACGACGCGGCTCTGCGGAGAGGCCCAGGCCCCCAGCTGGCTCCCGCGCGGCCGACTGTGGAAGTACTCGGTCGATTCCTCGCTCGGGAGGCGCTCGGCCCGACCCTCGATGCGGACCTGTCGCTCCAGCGGCGCCCACCAGAAGACGAGCGCCACGTGCGGGTTCTGCGCGAGCTCGGTGCCCTTGCGGCTGTCGTAGTTCGTGTAGAACTGGAAGCCCCGCTCGTCGACGCCCTTCAGCAGCACGATGCGCGCGGAGGGGGCCGCGTCGGCGGCCGCGGTGGCCAGCGTCATGGCGTTCGGCTCCTCGACCTCGGCGTCGAGGGCGTCGTCGAACCAGTCGCGGAACTGGGCGATCGGGTCGTCGGCGACGTGGGCCCGCGAGAGCTCGGCCTGGGCGTACTCGCGGCGAAGATCGGCGATGTTGGACATGCGAACGGCGGTTGGTAAATGGACTTGTCCTTGGGAACCCGCAACGACCGGCGTTCGACCGTCGTTTCGGGATGGACCCAACCGTTGCGGACACGTAAATCCGCCTCGGAATTCGGGGGGGTTCCGGGGCGACCGCGGGGGGGCGACCCGGCGGGGTGCCCGGCCGGGCGGGGGAGCGTCCACCGCTGGACGTTCCAGCGCTGTCAGCGCCAGATTTCCATCCGCAGGCCGCGGGCGGTGCGGGGGGCTTCCTCGTCGCGGGGCGGGCACCGCTCGGCCGTGCCGTCGCGGAGGCGGCGGGCCGTCCAGCAGGCGGCGTAGGCGTCGAGCACGTCGTCGGCCCCGACCGAACCGGTGGCCGTCGCCTCCACGGCGGCCTCCACGTCTGGAAACCCGTTCGCCGCCAGGAGGGCGAGGCGGGCGGCCCGGCCCGCCTCGGTGTGCTTGCTGTCGGCGACGGCCGCGTCGCCGTTCATCGCGTAGAAGGCCAGCTCCGGATGCACCTCGCGGACCCGCTCCTGCCGCTTGGGCGTCATGCGGGCGGCGAGGGCCCGTAGCTTCGAGAAGAGGTGAAACGCCTGCTTCGAGAGGCCGGGCGCGTCCGGGCCGCTGGCCCGGTTGCGGCGGAGGGCGTCCTCGTAGGTGTCGGCCTGCAGGGCGTCGTAGGCGGGGGGTGAGAAGACGCTCGTGCCGCGGGGGTGCCCCAGGAGCCGACGCGCCTGACGGTCGCAGGCTCGACCGCCGGGCGCGGCGGCGTCCGGGCAGCCGATCGGGAGGTCGACGCCGAGCACGGTCGGGGCCTCCGGCAGGGTGAGGAGGGCGTCGACGCCCCCGACCGTGCGGGGGCGCACCGTGTCGGTGGCGGGCCGCCACAGCACCACGACCCACCCGTCCCGGTAGCCGTCGGCGCCGGCAACCCAGTCGTCGTTTGCGTCGCGCATGTCGCTGCGGGGGCATCAGAAAAGGGCCCCGACGGACGGCTCGGGGCACGGAAATGGGCGTGCGGAAGCAACCCTTCCGGCGGGAGGTGCCCGAGGACGACGGAGGGGAGCGCCACAGGGGCACCGGGATGGCATTAACGGGGACGCCCCGTCTGTCTTCCCGAGTCGCTGCCGCCGTCGCAAGTCCGATCCGCTCCGCGTCTGTCCGTCCGGCCTGCGTGCCCGCCGGGCTGGACGCGGTTATCGCCATTTTCGTGGACCTCGGTGCGTCGGGCCAGTACGCCCGATTTTTCCTCGGACACGGGCGATCCAACCTCGAAATAGAAACCAACGCACCGACGTAACTTGTCGTGCCCGCAGTCGCGCGCGAGGCCCTTCCTCGCTGGGCTCGTTGCGATCTTCGGTGCGTTGTACGCTCGCTTTTTCGGCCCTTCCGGGCCGCTCAGAAGCGTGGTGCGCCGCGTCCGGTGCCGTGTTCGTCGGCGGGGCGATCGGGGCGGGCGCGCCACTCCGCGTCGGTCGGTGGGCGTCCCATCAGGAGGACCCCCGGCCGGGCACGGCCGGCGCCAACTTCTTCGGGTCGGGCATGTTGAGATGAAAGGATTCTTCGGCACAGTCTTTCCCCAGCATGCGGCTCCCCTTCTTCCTGGCGCAGCGCTTCGTCGCGGGCGAGACGCTCGAAAAGGCCCTCCCGGTCGTCGACGCGCTCAACGACGACGGCCTCCACGTGGCCCTCGACAAGCTGGGGGAGCACGTGCACGACCGCGAGGTGGCCGAAGCGGCCCGCGACACCTACATCGATCTCGTGGAAACCCTCGCCGGACGAACCCCCGATGGCGTCCGCAACCGCATCTCCGTCAAGCTCTCGATGATGGGTCAGCTCATCGACGAGGACTTCTGCCTCGACAACCTGCGCCGGCTCCTCGAGGTGGCCGCCGAGCACGACCTCTTCGTGCGACTGGACATGGAGGGCAGCGCCCTCACCGACTCGACGCTCGACCTCTTCGAGGCGGCCTACGCCGACTTTCCCGACCACGTGGGGCCGGTCCTGCAGGCCATGCTCCGCCGCACCGACCGGGACGTGGACCGCATGTGCGAGCTCGGGGCCAGCGTGCGCCTCTGCAAGGGCGCCTACGCCGAGCCCGCCCCTGTCGCCTACCAGGACATGGCCCAGATCCGGGAGCGATACGCCGACTACATGGAGCGCCTCCTCCGGCACACCGAATACTCCGGCATCGCCACGCACGACGACCGCCTCCTCGCCGCCACCAAGGCCTTCGCCGATCGCCACGACATCGGGCCCGACCAGTTCGAGTTCCAGATGCTCTACGGCCTCCGCCGCGAGACTCAGCGCCGGATGGCGCGTGACGGCTACAACATGATGGTGTACGTGCCCTACGGCACCGAGTGGCTCCCCTACTTCACGCGCCGCCTGCGGGAGAAGAAGGAAAACGTCTGGTT
>JBDGQP010000105.1:0-5111 GCA_042218975.1 Salinibacter sp. | reverse complement strand
GCGGTGCAGCTTCATCACAGCGCCGGAATCGGCCGTCGACGGCTTATGCCGCATCACGCGGAGGGCGCGCCGCAGCGCGTCGGGGCGATCGGCCGTCCGCACGTCGACGGTCGCCGCGCGCTCGTACTCGTGCTGTCGGTCGGTCCAGTCCACGTCGGGCCGCTCCTCAAAGACGTTGTACCCCGTGTCTTTCGGGGCGTGCTGCCGGTGGTAGACCTCGACGATCACGGTCTGGGTGGGGGCCGTCTAGTGAAGTCTGGTTGTCAGGATCGCGGCCGTCGGTGGAGTTGCCGTGGGGGCCGCCCGGGGGGCCTCCGCCCGGTCGGCTCGCGCCCTATTCTTCCTGGTCCGTCGGCATCACGAGCAGTTCCTCCACGTCGATCCGCTCGGGGGCGGTAAGGGCGTAGCGAATGGCCTCGGCGATGTCCTCGGCCTCCATCATCTCCAGGCCGTCGAAGCCCTCCGAGAGGCCGGTGAGCACATCCTGGTCGGTAATGGTGTGCGGCAGTTCGGTGTCCACGGCCCCCGGCTCGATGCTGGTCACCCGGATGTTGTGGTGGGGGGACAGTTCGTTGCGCATCCCCTCCGAGAGGGCGCGCACGAAGAACTTCGTGCCCGAGTACACGGCACTCCCCGGAAAGGTGCGGCGCCCGGCCACCGACGAGACGTCGACGATGTGGCCGCGCTCCTGCTCCAGCATCGTGGGCAGCACCGCGCCCACGCCGTGGAGCACGCCCTTGACGTTTACGTCCACCATCTGCTCCCACTCCTCCTCGTGGAGGTTCTTCATGAGGGAGAGCGGCATGATGCCGGCGTTGTTGACGAGCACGTCGATGCCGCCGAAGGCGTCGAGCGTCGCGTCGGCCAGGGCCTGGACCTGGGCCCGGTCGGTGACGTCGGTGGGCACGACAATCGCGGTGCCGCCGTCGGCCTCGATCTCGGCCTGGAGGTCTTCGAGGCGCTCCGCCCGGCGGGCGGCGAGGGCCACGTGGGCGCCCTCGGCGGCGAGCATGCGGGCGGTGGCGGCGCCGATGCCGCTGGAGGCCCCGGTCACGATGGCGGCGGCGTCGGTCAGGTCGGTCATGGAAAACGAGGGGGAGGGAGAGGGAGGAATGCGTCGATCGGGGGCCCACTCACCCCCCCCCGGCGCCGGGCCACGTAGCCGGTGGCTCCGAGCCCGAGACCCACGAGCGCAAAGGTGACGCCCATGCTCGTCGCGTCGACGGGCGGCTGGGTGAAGAGCGGCGATACAAACTGGCCGACGAAGAGACAGGTCGTGAGGCCCCCGAGAATTTTTTCGCGGGGCGCCGAGCCAGTTGTTGACGTTCGGCATCATGAGGCCGGTCCCGAGGCCCGCCTCTCCGATCCCGGCCAGCACGCCCCCGATCGTTTTCGGCCGTCGGCGATCGTAGCGGGCTCGTCGCGCCCGCCGTGGGGGAAAGCGGGACCTCAGGCGAAGTAGCGGTCGTGGTGGGCCGCGCAGCCGGGATTGAAGGCCGCGCCGCAGTGGGGGCAGGAGGGGGCGCGGTCCAGGTAGCGCGCGGCGCTCATGGTCGTGCCGCAGGCCCCGCACAGCACGGCGGCCTCGTGCCGGCGGGCCGTCGGCCAGCGGGCCGGATCGTGGTCGGCCACGGCCCGGTGGCACCGGAAGCAGGGGTAGTAGACGTCGCAGCACGCGAACCGGATCGCGATCACGTCCGTCGGCCCGTCGTAGTGGCGGCAGCGCGTGGCCGGATCGACCCGGACGCCCCGGAGCGGCACGGAGAAGCGGTCGTCGAGCGCAGGGGGGCGGGTCGTGGGGCGGGCGGGCTCGGGCACGGGACGCGGCGGCGGTGAAGTATGGATGTGAAGATCGAGTGAGAGACGAGTGCCGTCTGTAAGAACGGGACTGCTCGGGCGACCAAATACCATGGAGTGGCGCGCCAAAGGGGAGGGGGGCCACTCGGGAGGGCCTCGGCGCGCACCGTTTGCTCGCTCTATATCATCCGTTCCCCGCTGCCCATGATGTCCGTGATGACCTACCTTTCGTTCGGCCTTGAGGTTCTCGGTCCACTGTACTTCGTGGCTCGGCTGTGGCGGTCCAACTTCGACAGCCGGGCCGCCTGGGGACTCAATCTGGCCAACGGGCTCGGCTTCCTGGCGGTGTTTCTCGTCGTGGGGCGCTGGGAGCTGGCCGGAGGCGCGCTGCGGTACCCCCTGTACGCCCTCTACGCCCTCGCCATGGCGGGGTCCTGGGTCCGCGTGGTCGACCGTCCGCTGCTCGTCGACGGCCGGACCCGAACCGCCTGGGGCACGTGGGGGGACCTCGCCGTCCTCCTGGTCCTGGGCGGGTGGGCGCTCGTCGGCCTCTGGCCCCACCGCGCGCCGGTCGACCTGCAGTTCCCACTGCGGGGCGAGCGCTACCACGTCACGCACGGAGGGAGCACCTATCCGCTGAACTACCACGGCCTGTTCGCCGCCTCGCAGCGCTACGCCCTCGACCTCACGCAGCGCAACGGATGGGGCATGCGGGCTGCGGGCCTCTACCCGGAGCGCCTGTCCGCCTACGAGATCTACGGCGACCCGGTCTACAGCCCGCTCGACGGCACGGTCGTGGCGGCCGTCGACCGGTTCGAGGACTGTACGCCGGGGCACCGGCAGCCGGAGCACCCGGGCGGGAATCACGTCTGGATCCGCCGGGATAGCCTCTACGTGCTACTGGCCCACCTGAAGGCCGGCAGCGTGCGGGTGCAGCCGGGCGACCGGGTGGCGGCCGGGGAGCGGATCGCCGCCGTGGGCAACACCGGCAACACCTCCGAGCCGCACCTGCACGTCCACGCCGTGACGGTGGACCGGGCGCCGCCGGTGCCCGACTCCGCGCTGCACGACGGCGCGCCCGTGCCGCTCCGGTTCGACGGGCGCTTCCTCACGCGCAACGACCTCGTGACCCGACCGCGGCGGACGGACGCGCCCGTGGCCGGAGCGCCTCCGAGCACCGAGTAGACGCGCCGGAGCGGCCCCCCGAGTCCGATCGACCGAGTCGCTGCCATGGCGAGCCGCGAGGAGGACTTTTTGGCACTCGTGCGCGAGAACGAGGGGCGACTGCGCAAGATCTGTCGGGTGTACGCCGACGGCCCGGCCGCCCAGCGCGACCTCTACCAGGACATCCTCGTCGAGCTCTGGCGCGCGCTGCCCGACTTCGAGGGTGAGGCCGAGCCCGGCACGTGGCTCTACCGCGTGGCCCTCAACACGGCCCTGAGCCGCGAGCGCCGGCACGAGGTGCGGGACGAGGCCACGCTCGACGACGCGAATCCGATCTGGGACGATCCGTTCTCGCGGCCGGGGGCCGAGCTCGAGGAGCAGGAGACCCTCGACCGGCTCTACGCGGCCCTCGACCGCCTCGACGACGTCGACAAGGCCCTCGTGACGATGTACCTCGACGAGAAGAGCTACGACCAGATGGCCGACGTGCTCGGCATCAGCCCCAACTACGTGGGCGTGAAGCTGCACCGCATCAAAAACAAACTGGCCGACTGGCTGGAGGAGGAGCCATGAGCACCGACGACCCGAGCGACATTCTCGACGACGCGAAGGACGCCTGGCAGGCCGACCCCCCCTCGGGCGACCCGGGGGCGATCCCGGAGGAGCAGCTCCTCCAGTACGTCAAGAACGAGGCCGAGGCGTTCGACGAGCGGATCCGCCGGCGCGACCGCCGCGAGATGATCGCGGCCGGGCTCGTGTTTCTGTTCTTCGCCACCATGCTGCTGGATCCGTCCTGGCTGGTGCGGATCGGGGCCCTCATCGTGATGGGGAGCAGCGGGCTGATCGTGTGGGTCCTCCGGCGGGCCCGCAGCGGCGATCGGGCCGCTGCGGCGGACCGGCCCCTCGCCGAGCGGATCCGGGCCGAGCGCGAGAAGGTGGACACGCAGATCCGCCTCCTCAAGAACGTGCTCTGGTGGTACATCGGGCCGATGGTCGTGGGGCTCGGGCTGGTCGTGCTGGGGGACGACGGGCTCTCCTGGTTTACGCTGGGCTACGGGGCGGCCGTCGCGGTCTTCTGCGGTGTCGTCCACGTCCTCAACCAGCGCACGGTGCGACGCTCCCTCCGGCCGCGCCGCGAGAAGTGGACCCGCCTCCTCCGACGGCTGGAAGAAGCCTCGTCCCGCTCGCAGGGACCGGCGGAGGGCCGGTAGACCCCCCCTGCCACGGACGGTGTAACGTCGTCGGGGCCCGGGGAACAGATTCAGTTACCGCGTTCCGTCGGGGCGTCCCTGCGGCCCCGAGTCACGGGAGCGAGGCGGAGGCCGGGCCGGGTCAAGGTCGGCGAGAGGGGGGCCGACGCGGAGACCCCGCCGCGGAGACCCCGCCGGAGGGCAGGGTGGGAATTGGGGCATCGCCGTCGTTACTTTAAAGGCAAACACATGTCCCGACACAGACCCTCGATCGACCCATGCACGATACAGACGCGCTGGACGCGAGGTCGCAGGCCCCCTCGTCCATTCCCCTCGGCTTCGGCGACGTGACGGGGACCGTCGGGGATCACATCGCCCACTTCTTTCGGGGCGACGACCAGCGGTTCTCGGTGCTCGGGCCCTACGTCGAGACGGGCCTCCGTCGCGGCGACCGGTGCGTATTTATTTCGGACCCGGACACGGGCAGCGGGCTCTGCGACTGGCTCGAGGAGCGAGACGTCGACGTGGAGGACGCCCAGGCGGCCGACCGGCTGGTCCTGCACCCGGGCCGGGACACCGAGGCGGACATGAAAGAATTGGCCGACCGGATCGACGCGGAGGCCCGCGACGAGGAGGAGCCGTTCGTGCGGTGGGCCGGCGACGGGGAGTGGGCGCTCGACCGCGAGCTTACGGTCTGCGAAATGCTGCGCTGGGAGGCCCTCTACGACAAGCACACGCCCGACTGGCGCATGCTGGCACTCTGCCAGTTCGACCTCACGGTCTTCGAAAGCGACGTCATGATGGACGCGCTCCGGACCCATCCGTACTGCGTGATGGGGGACGTCGTGGTGCCGAACCCCTTCCACGAATCCCCCGAGGCCGTGCGGCGGGACCTGGCCGAGTGTGCCTAGTGCAGCTTCAATCGGTCTGCTTGGGAATGGGCTCCACTCTTCTGCAATC
>JBDGQP010000104.1:0-18060 GCA_042218975.1 Salinibacter sp. | reverse complement strand
ATGCGCCCCAGACGAAGAACTCCAGGAACATCATTGCGCTGAGGCGCGCCTGTATGGACCGGTTCATAAATGGGGTTGGAATTCATTACTGTTGGCGGATCGAACAGGGTAAGAAACGACGTTCTTCTGCGCAAGCGCTTTCATCGGCCTCCCGCGGCACACCCGCCCAAGGGCTCCCCGCGCCGCGCCGGTCGGCCCGGCGATGGACCACCCTCAGATCACCTAAAAACGACAGAAAGCACCCGGACAGAAAAGGCCGTCTGAACACCAGAGGGACAGGACAGTTTTCTGCCTCTCCCGGACCCGGTTTCGGGAGTCTTCACATTTTGGATGCCCTCCCGACCCGCTTGACGCCCTTCTCAAAATCGATGGGATGTGCCATGGCCGTTACGATCCGAACGGTCGCGGAGGAGGCCGACGTCTCTCCGGCCACCGTCTCCCGCGTCTTCAACGACACCGCCCCGGTCGACTCCGACACCCGAGAGCGTATCCTGGAGACGGCCGACCGGCTCGGCTACGTGCCGAACGCCACGGCCCGCAGTTTGAGCCTCGACCGTACCCACACGTTCGGGGTGCTACTGCCCTTCCTAACCGGCGAGTACTTCCCGGAGGTCATCCGCGGGCTCGACCGGGCGGCCCGCGACCACGACCGGCTGCTCATGCTGTCGAGCTCCCACCACTCGCCGGAGGACCTCCGGCGGGCCCTCGGCTCGATGAACGGCCGGATCGACGGCCTCGCCCTGATGCTCCCGCAACTCGACCCCTCGGCGTACAAGGACCACCTGCCGCCGGACGTGCCCGCCGTGCTGCTCAATTCTGCCCCGGAGGGACACGAATTCAGTGTCCTGTCGATCGACAGCCACGAGGGGGCCCGCCTCGCGACCCGACACCTCGTGGACCAGGGCCACGAGCGAATCGGCCTGATCACCGGCGACCCCGCCAACCGGGAGGCCCACGAGCGCCGGGCCGGCTACCGGGCGGCCCTGCAGAACGCGGACCTGCCGGCGCGGGAAAAGTGGATCGTTCAGGGCGACTTTCACAGGGCCTCCGGCGAGGCGGCCGCCCGCACGCTCCTGGCGGCGTCCCCGCGACCGACCGCCGTCTTCGCCTCGAACGACTATATGGCCATGGGGCTGATCCGGGGCCTGCAGGCGGCCGGCCACGCCGTGCCGGAGGACGTGGCCGTGGTCGGGTTCGACGACCTGCCGAGCGCCCAGCACGTCAGCCCCGCCCTCACGACGATCGACGCCCGCATGGTGGACCTGGGCACCGAGGCCATCGCGCTACTAATGGAGATGACGGAGGGCGAGGCGGGGGAGCGTCGCGTTCGGCTACTCGCGCCGTCGCTGAGGATCCGGGCGTCCTGCGGGGCCACCCCGTGTGACACGGCCCATCCCAGCCCCCGGGCGGACCTCCCCTAGCGGCTGTTTCAATCTCATACACCGCGGAGTTGCCGGGGCGGGACGCGGACAAAACCGCCCACCCCAACCGTGCACGCAGGTGCATGCGTCCCCATTCGGCGTCTCTCTGCGAGAAAAATCGGTGGCGAATGGGGGCCCGACCGTGCAGTGTAACGGGCTCTCGGAGCGCCCCCGACGCGGGAACGACACGCCGCCGCGGGGGAGCAGGTGGTGGACATCGAGGCGCCGACATGGGCGTGGCGTCCCGACCCGAGGAACGCGGCCCCCGTCTCCGGACCCCAGTCTGTTCATTCCAGGTTCACAAAATCCCTAAACTCGTGGTTGACTTTACATCGTCTCCGGGTTTCCTTCATTGAATACGAACGTAAGCGGTTTCAAAGTGGCTCTTTGCGCCGGATCGTGCTTGTAGGCAGTCGCATTGTCTCGGAAACGTTGCGAAGTGTCACTTTGCCTCCGTGCGGGGACGGGCGCTCCTTTTCGACATTTGCACCCACTTGAGGACGTGACATGCAGCAACTACTACACTTGCCCCCTTTATCTGGCCCAATGCTCCGGAGGGGAAGACGGCTCCTCCTGGGGATTACGCTCTTCTTCGCGCTCTGTGGACTGCAGGCCACGGTCGCGCAGGACGGTCCCACGGTGACGGGGACGGTCACGGACGCCTCGACCGGCGGGACGCTTCCGGGTGTCAACATCCAGGTCGTCGGCACCCAGATTGGCACGACGACCGACGCGCAGGGGACGTTCGAGCTCACGGTGCCCAGCGAGAACGCGACGCTTCAGTTCTCCTTCGTCGGCTTCCAGACTCAGACCGTCGACCTGAACGGCCGCACGTCGGTCGACGTGGCCCTCGAGCCGGCGACCCTGACCGGCGAGGAAGTGGTCGTGACCGGATACAGCGAGCAGCGCCGGGCCGACCTCACCGGATCGGTGGAGGTCGTCGATACGGAGGAGCTGGAACGCCTGCCGGGCGGGCAGATCTCGGACAAGCTCCAGGGGAACGCGGCGGGCGTGAGCGTCATCTCCTCCGGGCAGCCGGGCCAGGATCCACAGATCCGGATTCGGGGCGTCAACACGTTCGGCAACAACACGCCGCTCTTCGTCGTCGACGGGGTTCCCACGCAGGAGATTAACAACCTGAATCCGAGCGACATCGCGTCCCTGCAGGTGCTCAAGAGCGCCAGTGCAGCCTCCATCTACGGGGCCCGCGCCTCCAACGGGGTCGTCATTATCGAGACCAAAAAGGGGGAGGGCGACATCAGTGTGGAGTTCAATTCCTACGCGGGCGTGTCCCGACAGCCGAACGTGGACAACCCGTACAACATGCTGAGTCCGAAGGGGCGCGCCGAACTCGAGTGGCTGGCCTTCCGGAACTCCGGACGGGAGCCCTCCGACCCGCAGTATGGTAGCGGCGAGGAGCCGAAGCTGCCGAACTACATCCTGCCCGCCGGGGCCAGCGAGGTCGACGAAAGCTCCTACTTCGTCATCCCGCAGTACAACTCCCAGACGAGCCCCACGGAGTTCACGCAGATCGTGCGGGCCAACAAGCAGGGAACGGACTGGATGGACCAGATCTTCAATCCGGCCGGCATGACGAAGCAGGATGTCACGGTCAGCGGCGGCTGGGATCAGGGCAGCTACCTCTTCAGTGGGGGCTACCTCAACCAGCAGGGCACGCTGATGCGCACGTTCCTGGAGCGGTTCTCCGTCCGGGCCAATACGACGTTCGAGATCAGCGACAACATCACGGTTGGGGAGAACCTCTCCTACACGGTTGAGGACAACAAGCTCGCCAACGAACTCACCGAGGGGAGCGCCATCGGAATGGCCCACCGCGCACGGCCCATCGTGCCGGTGCGGGACATTCGCGGCAACTTCGCCGGATCGAAGGGCGCAGGGCTGGGCAACCCGTCCAACCCCGTCGCGATGCGGGAGCGGACGCGCAACAACGTGCAGCTTAACAAGCGGCTCTTCGGCAATACGTTCGTCGAGGTCAACTTCCTCTCGGACTTCAGCTTCCGGTCGTCCCTCGGGGTCGACATCGAGTCGGGGTACAACGAAGACTTTCAGTTCCCGACGTACGAGAACTCGGAGAACAACACGCGGAATGCGGTGTCCGAGTCCGCGTTCAACAACCACCAGTGGACGTTCTCGAACACGCTGAACTACAACGGCACCCTCGGGGAGAGCCACAACCTGTCGGTCCTGGCCGGCGCGGAGTGGCAGAAGCAGAACACCCGGTTTGAGAACGCGACCGTCACCGACTTCTTCTCCTTCGACCCGAATTTTGTGAACCTCGGCAACGGGAGCGGGACCCCGATCGTAGGCAGCGCGACACGGATTACCACGCTGGTCTCCCAGTTCGGGAAGGTGGACTACAACTACCAGCGCCGGTACTTTGTGAGCGGGACGCTGCGCCGCGACGCCTCCTCGAAGTTCCTGCAGAACCGTTACGGCCTCTTCCCGGCGTTCTCGCTGGCCTGGCGCCCGGTTGCGGAGCCGTACCTGGACGGGGTGCTTCCCGGCTGGCTCTCCGACCTGAAGATCCGGGGCGGCTGGGGCGTGATTGGAAACCAGCTCAACGTGGATCCCAACAACGCGTACTCGCTGTTCGCGAGTAACCAGTTCGGGTACAACACCGGCGGGAGCAACACGAGCCTGAACACGGCCTTCTATCGCTCCCGCATCGGCGCCGCCGACGCAAAGTGGGAGCGCAACGTGAGCGTCAACGCGGGCATCGACATCGCCTTCTTCGACGGGCAGATCGACGCCACCGTCGACTGGTACCGGAAGGACATCGAGGACCTTCTCTTTCAGGCCGGGTTGCTTGCCACCGCGGGCCAGGCCACGCCCCCGTTCCGGAACGTAGCCAGCATGCGGAACAGCGGCATCGACGCGTCCCTCAACGGCCGGACTCAGATCGGCGACCTCCAGATCAGCGGCGGAGTGAACATCACGTCCTACAACAACGAAATCACGGGGGTCTCGGGGAACTCGGACAACTTCGCGGTCGACGCCCGCCGGAACGGGACGATTATCCGAAACGAGGTGGGGCACCCGATTTCCTCCTACTACGGCTACAACATCGTGGGCTTCTGGCAGAGCGATCAGGAGATCAGCACGGCCAATAGCAACACGCCGGAAGGCGTCGAAACCTACCAGACCGGGGCCGCGCCGGGCCGCTTCCGCTACGAGGACGTTAACGGCGACGGCCAGATCACGCCGAAGGACCGGACGTTCCTCGGCTCGCCGAACCCGAACTTCACGGCGGGGCTGAACCTGACGCTCCGGTACAAGCAGTTCGACTTCAGCACCTCCCTCTACGGCTCGCAGGGAGCGGAGATCTACAACCAGGTGAAGTGGTGGACGGACTTCTACTCCGGCTTCAACGGGGCGAAGTCCAAGGTCGCGCTCAACGACTCCTGGACGCCGAACAACCGCGATGCGGAGGCGCCGATTCAGGAGCTCGAACGCTCCTTCAGTACCAACCAGGTACCGAACTCCTACTTCGTGGAGGACGGGGACTACCTCCGCGTCCGGAACGTGCAGCTCGGCTACACGGTGCCCTCGAGTCTGAGCCAGCAGATTGGGGCCGAAAACCTGAGAGTTTACGTGCAGGCGACAAACCTCTTCACCTTCACAACCTACAGTAATCCCGAACCTGAAATCGGTGGGGGCGACGAAACCGACGTCACCGGCTTCGGGATCGACGAGGGCGCGTACCCGACGCCGCGCGAGTTCATCGCCGGCGTAAACCTCACGTTCTAGTCACTGCACGACCGCCCCACTCCCCCGACGTACTCCTCTACACGAGCAGCTCCACCCGGAGCCCAAGCACTCCATGAACGATTCCAATACACTCCGACACACGATCGTGGGGGCGGCCCTTCTCGTCGCCTGCGGCCTCGTCTTCGTGTCCTGCGACATGTTCAACGGCGACTTCCTGGAACGCCCGGCGCGCGGGGGTCTCAGTGAGAGCGTCATCGCGAACACCAACGGCGGCGTTCAGAACCTTCTGAACGGCGCCTACTCCGCCCTCACCGGCGTGCAGGGTGGAACCTCCCTGGGCGGCGGGGCCGCCTGGTTTAGCGCGCAGAACAACTGGGAGTACGCCGTCGTGGGCGGCGGGCTCTTCCACAAGGGCAGCGTCGGCGGCGACCAGGGCCAGATCCTGACCATCGCCAAGCACGAGATGGACCCGTCCATCGCGGACTTCAACGCGCTCTGGAAGGCCCGCTTCGAAGGGGTCTCGCGGGCCAACCAGGTCATCAGCCTGGCGAAGCAGTCCGACCAGGTGAGTGAGAGCCAGCGCACCAGCATCATCGCGCAGGCCCGCTTCCTACGGGGACACTTCTACTTCGAATTGAAGCGCAACTTCGGTCGGGTGCCCTACGTCACCGACACGACGCAGTCCACCAACCAGCCCAACGTCGGTCCGAAATCCTTGACCTGGGACAAGATCAAGGCGGACTTCCAGTTTGCTAAGAACAACCTCTCCGGCAACATGGGCGAGATTGGCCGGGCCAACAAGTGGGCCGCCGCGGCCTACCTCGGGAAGGTGCACCTGTACCTGCAGGAGTATCAGCAGGCCCGAGAGGAGTTCGACGCCGTGATTCAGAACGGCACCAACGCGGTCGGCACTCCCTACGCGCTGACCAGCGACTTCACGGCCATGTTCGACCCGGCCCGCGAGAACAACTCCGGCGTCGTGTTCGCGATCCAGAACACCGGCAATGACGGCTCGGGCGGCTTCGACAACTCCCGCGGCGGCTCGGCGCTGAACTACCCGCACTCGCCGAGCCCGTTCGGCTGCTGCGGCTTCTACCAGCCGACGCAGTGGCTCGTGGAGTCGTACCGCGTGGATCCGTCCACGGGGCTTCCGTCGGCCGACGGGATGAATCCGGCGCAGGGCCCGACCCTGAAGAACGACCAGGGCGTCTCCTCGACGACGAAGTACGACGTGAGCGACCGCACCGTCGACCCGCGGCTGGAGCACACCGTGGGCCGCCGCGGCGTGCCGTACAAGGACTGGGGACCGCATCCCGGCGCCCGCTGGATCCGTGAGCAGGCCAACGGCGGGCCCTACGCCCCGAAGAAGCACATCTACAGCCAGGCCGACAAGAATACCTTCGGCACCTCGAACTCC
This sequence comes from Salinibacter sp., assembly GCA_042218975.1. GTDB lineage: Bacteria > Bacteroidota > Rhodothermia > Rhodothermales > Salinibacteraceae > Salinibacter. The sequence goes on along the minus strand of JBDGQP010000104.1, from coordinate 11,493 downwards.
TGGGGCGCGAAGGGGTCGGCCATCGACTACCACGTGATCCGCTTCGCCGACGTGCTCCTGATGGCGGCCGAGGCCCACGTGAACGGCGGTTCGATGAGCCGGGCGACCGACTACGTGAACCGCGTGCGGAGCCGGGCGCAGGGCGACGCCGTCAAGAACAGTGACAACCTGGCCTTCGCGACGGCCGAGGTCACCAGCGAATCCGCCGTGCTGTCGCAGACGGGCCTCGACGCGTTCGACTGGGTCGTCCGGACCGACAACCAGACCACCTACGTTTACCTCGGCACCGGGCCCGAGAGCGACCTCAGCAACTGGGCCGTGTACGACCTGCCGGACTACGAGGTCGGCACGTACAGCTCTCTGACCCAGGGCAGCAGCTCGCCGATGGAGAAGATCATGCACGAGCGGAAGCTGGAGCTGGCCGGGGAAGGCCACCGCCTCTACGACCTCGTGCGCCGGACCGGCTTCTGGGCGAACGGCGGCGGAAGCGGGGAGAGCGCCACCCAGATGCCCAGCGACCTGGTCCGGAATCGGCTCGCCGCCATCTACAACCACGAGTCGAGCGACAACACGATCGGCGTGAAGAACGTGTCGGACTTCAGCGCCGGCAACGTGAAGCCGATCTTCCCGGTCCCGCAGCGCCAGATCGACCTGAGTACCGGGGGCCTGCTGCAGCAGAACCCGCAGTACTGATGGGACGGGCTCGTCCTCGCAGGGGCCCCCCAGCGATCGGCGACGATTACTCTCGGCAGCCCTCCCTGGTTCGGAGCCTCGGCTCCGGGTGAGGGAGGGCTGACGTGTGGTTGACCCCTCCGGGCCGCCCGCCCCGCACTTTTGTTGTACCGAATGTTCTTACTCCGATGATCAATTGGATCCGTCCGTTCGCGCTGTGCCTCGCGGTTGGCGTCCTGGCCGCGTGTGGGTCCGCGTCCGAGGACCCGCCCCTGTTCTCGTTCCTTCCGCCGGACTCGACGGGCATCACGTTCGCGAACCAGGTCGACGACCTGCCCGACCGCAACGTCCTCACCTACGAGTACCTGTACAACGGCGGCGGGGTGGCCGCGGGCGACGTCAACGGCGACGGACGGACCGACCTGTACTTTACCGCCAACATGGGGCCGAACGCCCTCTACCTGAACCAGGGCAACTTCCAGTTCGAGGACGTCACCGCGGAGGCCGGGGTCGTCGACTCCGTCGGGTGGACGACCGGCGTTACGATGGCCGACGTGAACGCGGACGGCCGCCTCGACCTCTACGTCTGCAAGTCCGGCCCCCTCGACGCCCCCGACCGCGCGAACAAGCTGTACGTCAACCAGGGCGACGGGACCTTCGCCGAACGGGCCGCCCGGTACGGCCTCGCCGATCCGGCGTACTCGACCCACGCCACCTTCTTCGACTACGATCGGGACGGGGACCTGGACCTCTACCTCCTCAACAACCCGCCGGTGCGGGACGCGCGGGTCAACTCCCAGCCGACCACGCAGCAGCGGAACCGGCTGCCGAAGGACCGGCTCTACGAGAACCGATCGGACTCGACCGGCGTGCGGTTCGTGGACGTGTCCAGGGCGGCCGGGCTCAACATGAACGTCATCGGGTTCGGCCTCAGCGCCACGGTTGGGGACGTCAACCGGGACGGATGGCCGGACGTCTACGTGGCCAACGACTACCTGACGAAGGACCGCCTCTACATCAACCAGGGCGACGGCACCTTCGAGAACGAGATCATGGACCGGATCGATCACATGTCGCGGTCGTCGATGGGGTCCGACATCGCCGACTACAACAACGACGGGCGTCCGGACATCTTCGTAGCCGACATGCTGGCCGAAGACAACCGCCGGCAGAAGCTGCTGGGCCTCGGGCAGCGGCGGACGTACCAGAAGAACTACCAGTTCGTGCGCAACGTCCTGCAAATCAACAACGGCACCGGCGGCTTCAGCGAGATTGGCCGGCTCGCGGGCGTCTCGAACACCGACTGGAGCTGGGCCACGCTCCTCGCGGACTACGACCTCGACGGCCGCACGGACCTGTACGTCACCAACGGGGTCCGCCACGACTACACGAACCTCGACTTCCAGTACACCGACTACCTGCCCACCCTGCGGACGGGTCCGGACGACGAGGTCCAGCAGGACGAGATCTACAAGCTCATCGAGAAGATGCCCTCGACCCGTCTACCCAACTACATCTTCCGCAACCAGGGCGACCTCACGTTCGAGAAGAAGAGCGAGGCGTGGGGGGTCGGGCAGAAGGGCTACTCCAACGGCGCGGCCTACGCCGACCTCGACACGGACGGGGACCTCGACCTGGTGGTCAACAACATCGACGACCGGGCCTGGGTCTACCGCAACACCGCCGCTCAGCAGACCACCCATAACTACCTCCGCGTCGAACTGCGGGGCGAGGGGGCAAACACGTACGGCATCGGGGCGGAGGTCACCCTCACGACGCCGACGGACCGCACCCTCTACCAGCAGCTCATCCTGTCGCGCGGCTTCCAGTCGTCGGTCGAGCCGGCCCTTACGTTTGGGCTGGGCCCGGCCGACTCGGTGGACCTGACGGTCACCTGGCCGGACCAGACGCAGCAGCGCCTCACGGACGTGCGGGCCAACCAGACGCTCGTGCTCGACCAGGCGGACGCCAAGGACCTCCCCCCGTCCCCCTCGCCCGAGCCGAAGCGGCGGGTCCGGGAGCGGACCCCGGAGCAGACCGGCCTCTCCTTCGCTCACCAGGAGAACCCCTACGAAGACTACATGCACGAGCAGCTCCTCCCGCACTCCCTCTCGAAGCTCGGGCCGGCCCTCGCACGGGGCGACGTCAACGGGGACGGGCGCGACGACGTGTTTGTGGGCGGGGCCAAAGGACAGGCCTCGGCCCTCTACGTTCAGGGGCCCGGCGGCACCTTCGACTCGCTCGCCGTTCCGGCCCTCGCGGCGGACGCCAACTACGAAGACGTAGCCGCGAGCGTCTTCGACGCCGACGGCGACGGCCATCAGGACCTCTACGTCGTAAGCGGCGGCCGCTCGGAGGTCAAGAGTAGCCACTACCAGGACCGCCTCTACCTGGGCGACGGCACCGGCGGACTGACCGCCGCGACCGACCGCCTGCCCCCCATCAAAAGCAGCGGCGGCACCGTCGCGGCCCACGATTACGACGGCGACGGGGACGTCGATCTCTTCGTCGGCGGCCGCGTGGACGCGGTCGAGTATCCCATCGCGCCGCGCAGCTACCTCCTCGAGAACGAGAACGGGACCTTCACGGACGTGACCGAGGCGCAGGCCCCGGCCCTCACGAACCCGGGCCTGGTGACCGATGCCCGCTGGCGAGACGTGACCGGCGACGACGCAAAGGAGTTGCTCCTGGCCGGCGAGTGGATGCCGATCCGCGTCTTCGAGCGGACCGACAACGGCTCTTTCGCCGAGCGGACCGAGCAGCTCGGCCTCGACGACGCGAGCGGCTGGTGGAACCAGATCCGCCTCGCGGACCTCGACGGGGACGGAGACCTCGACCTCGTGGCCGGCAACCGCGGGGAGAACGCTCAGGTCACCGCCTCGCCCGGGGAGCCGGCCTCCGTCTACGTCGCCGACTTCAACGGCGACGGGAAGATCGAGCCCATCATGAGCTACTACAACGATGGCACCGAGTACCCGACGGCCCGACGCATGCGGCTCACGAACGAATGGTCGATCCTGCGGGCCCGGTTCCCAACCTACGAGGCCTACGCCGAGGCCACGATGGACGACCTGCTGACCGAGCGGCAGCGGAAGAAGGCCGAGCGCAAGGTGGCCCACACCTTCACGACCAGCCTCTTCGAGCAGACCGACGACGGCACCTTCACGCGGCACGACCTGCCGACCGAGGCGCAGTTCTCCCCGACCCGCGGCATCGTCGTGCGCGACGTCACCGGCGACGACCGGCCCGACCTGCTGCTGGCCGGCAACGACTTCACGGTGCGCAAGCCCTGGGGGCCCTCCGACGCCGGGAAGGGGGTGCTCCTGGTCAACCGGGGCGGCCTGTCCTTCGAGCCGCGACGCCCGGCCGAGAGCGGCTTCCACGCCCCCGGCGACGTGCGGGACCTCCTGCTCGTGTCGGCCGGGGGACAGCCCCTCGTCGTCGTCGGCAACAACGACGCCCCGCTCGACCTCTTCGGCCTCCAGCCACCGTCCGGAGACGTCACCGCACAGGCGTCGGAGTAGCCTCCCTCCGGGCCGTCCGCCACCCGATCACGCTGCTGCGCAGTGAGGGCGCCCGTTCCCGCCATGAGCCGTTCTCGTTGGACCGCCCTTCTGCTCCTGCTTGGCCTCTGCCTCGGACCGGGGTGCGGCGAGGAACAGCTGTCCGAGACGGGGGCTACGGGCAAACCGTCCGCGGCCTCCTGGCCCGACAGCGACGAGATCGACATCATGGAGCACGTCGGGTATGCCCCAACGGTCATCAGCATCGTTCACACCGAGGCGTACAACTACGCAGACGGCACCCAGCGGAGCGATACTGTCCACGTCCCGACGGCGACGTCGGCCACCACGTCTACGCCCTGGAGTGGACGCCCACGGCGATCCGCTCGCACGTCGACGGGGAGCGGTACTTCACCTTCCGGAAGGGCGGCGGCGCCGACTACACGCGGTGGCCCTTCAACCACGACTTTCACCTCATCATGAACGTCGCGGTCGGACTCGGTATCAACTGGCGCCGCGGGGGACCGCCCGGCCCGGCGTTGGGCGGGGCCCGGGTCGACGGCCCTACCCGCCGGATGCCAGCTCGCCCTGCAGGCGGGCGCGGACCAACTGGCAGAGGGCCGCGAGCGTCGGGTCGGCCAGGGCGTAGTAGACGTAGACCCCCTCCTGGCTGCGGCGCAGCAGGCCCGCCTCCGCCATCCGTTTGAGGTGCTTGCTCACGTTGGCCTGCTGCTGGCCGGTGGCGTCGGCGAGGTCGCCAACCGTCATCTCGCCCTCGTCGTGGAGCGCGTTGAGCAGCTCCAGGCGTACCGGCTCGCTCAGGAGCCGAAACCGGCGGGCGACGGCCTCGATGTCGTCGGGGGGAATGAGCGGCGGCATCGGGGACAGGAGGGACGGAGCGGAAGAGCATCCGGGACGATCACCGGGCGTGGTCGTCGGGCCGGGACGGAGCGTCCCGGGGTCGGACGCGAAGGCCGACGGGAGGTCGGCCGGGCGAAGTCGGCCGGGGCGCCGCGCAGCGCCCGGTCCCTGTACCCCGCGTCGGACGTGTGGGCACGAACGAGGACGGTCGAGTCGGCCCCAATCTCGACCGGCCCGCCGCTGCGCGTGAAGGGGGCTCGTCGACGTGGCTGTGCAGCGGGACGCGCCGGCACATCGGAGGGCCCGCCGCCTCCTACTCGGCGCCCGGTCCCGAACAGGCCGGGGTGATTGTCGCCCGTACCAGAAGACCGACACTGGGCAGGCGCATGGGAGCGCCTAGAAGGTTAGGCGGAGCCGGGCATTGAGCGTGCGGGGCGTCAGGCGCTTCGGCACGCGGGTAAAGTCCTGCGTCCAGGTGTAGGCCACGGTATTGTCCATGTCGAAGAGGTTGAGCACCTCGATCGTGAGGTCGAGCCGCACCGGCGCCGAAATGCCGTTCTCGAGCACCGTGATCTCCTTCGTGGCCCCCACGTCCACCCGCCGGTACGCGGGCAGGCGACCGCCCATGCGGGGCCCCGGTACGCGGGTCCGGACCGACGAGTTGACGCGCGGGCCGGGGTTGGTGGTGGTGTAGGGTAGCCCGCTCCCGTAGAGCAGGCGCATGTGCAGCTTCCACGATTTGTCGCCGGGCACGTAGTCCTGCACGAAGGCCGAGAAGGTGTGCCGCTGGTCGGTGGGGCGGGGCAAATAGCCGCGGGCGTTGTAGCCGGCCTTCCGGAACGGCGCCTTGAACCGCTCGCGCGCCACCATGAAGCTGTAGTTGAACCAGCTCTCGAGGCCCGGCACGAACTCGCCCCGGAGCTGCAGGTCGACGCCGTAGGTGTAGCCGGTGGCGTCGTTCTCGCCGGAGTAGTTGACGCGCACGTTCTCGATCGTGTAGGAGATGATGTTGTCGAGGTCCTTGTAGTAGGCCTCGGCGCGGAGGGAGAGCCGGCTCTCGGGCCAGAAGTACTCGCCCCCGATCACGTACTGCGTCGACCGCTGCGACTTCAGGTCGCGGTTGAGGGTCTCGTCGATCGTCTGCTCCCCCTGGGGCGTGCCGCGCAGCTCGCGGTAGGTGGGCTGCTGGTAGTAGAGGCCCCACGAGCCGTTGAGCGTGAGCCGCTCGCTGTGCCGGTAGCGGGCCGATAGGCGGGGCGAGACGGTCCACTCGTCGTTAAACGAGTAGTAGTCCGACCGCAGGCCGCCCGTCACGACGAGACGGTCGCGCTCGGGGAGCAGGTCGACGGCGTCCTGCAGGTACACGCCCACCTGCTGCTCGTTGAAGGTGGCGCGGTCGCGGAGGCTGTCGACCCGGATCCGGACGTCGTCCCCGACGAGGATGTTTTTTTCGTTAAGCCGGTCGTCGAAGTGCATGTCGCGCACGCTCCACCCGGCCTCGAGGACGTGGCGATCGAGGGTCCACGTGTACCGGCCGCCGCCGGTTAGCCGCTGCACCTCCACGGCGTTGTCGGCAAAGCGAATGCGGGTGGTGCGGAGAAGCGAGACGCAGTTGCTGGGGGTGTCGCCCTGCGTCGGGTCGACCTGGCACACACGCCCCTCGCTCGTGACGTCGAAGCGTTCGGTCTCCTTCGTCCCGAAGTACGAGAGGTCGTGCGAGATCGAGACCCGATCGGAGAGGTCCGTGTGGAGGCGGAGCCCCCCGAGTGTGGTGGTGTACCCGTCCCGCCGCGCCCCGCTGAAGTTGGTGCGGAGCGCCTTGAAGCTGCTGGCGCCGGGGTTGTTGAGGCTGATGACCCCGAAGTAGGTGGTACGCTCCTGGGGATCGAGCTTGAAGACGTGGTCGGCCCAGATGCCGAGGGCCTCGATCGAGACGCGGTCCGAGACCCGGTACGTGAGGCTGCCCTGTACGTCCGTGAACGTCGGGTCGTAGTCGCCCTTCAGGTCCTGCGTCCCGAAGAACCGGCCGGGCTGGGCCCGGCGCATGCCCACGGCCCAGCCGAGGTCGCCGTCCAGGGCCGAGGACCGGGCGTGGACGTTGGCGTCGAGGGTCGAGAGGGCGACCGAGCCGGTCGGGGGCTGGTCCTCGGGCCGGGCGTACTGCACGTCGAGGGCGGAGGAGAGCTTGCCGCCGTAGCGCGGGGGAAAGCCGCCGGTGTAGAACGTGATGTCGGTGGCGAGGGCCGGATTGAGCAGCCCGAGCCCCTCCTGCTCGCCCTGCCGCGCCCGGAACGGCATGAACACCTCGAAGCCGTTGATGAAGATCAGGTTCTCGTTGTAGCCGCCACCCCGCACGGAGTACTGCTGCGTGAGCTCGTTGTTGGTCGCCACGCCCGGGACGGTCTTGAGGGCGCGGAAGCCGTCCTTGAACGGGGTCGGGATGTTCTGGACGTCCTCCGGGTCGACCTTGTAGACGCCCGCGTCGGGCGCGGCCGGCGCGTCGGTCACGGTCAGCCCGTCCATCTCCGTGACGGTGGCGGCGAGCGTCACGTCGAGGCGGGTGGGCGCGTCCTCCGTCACCGTCACCGAGTCGACCCGCGTCCGGAAGCCGACCGACGAGAAGCGCAGGGCGTACGTCCCCACCGGCAGGCGAAGGGCGTAGGTCCCGTCCGCGCCCGTGGCCGTGCCGAAGTTGGTGCCCCGCACCAGGACGCTCACGCTGGGGAGGGGCGTGCCGTCGGCCGAGTCCGTCACCGTGCCACGGACGGTGCTCCACGTCTGGGCCCGCACGGGGCCCACGACGAGAAGGAGCGCACCGACGGCGGACAAGAGGAGAGAGCGCGTCACGAGAACCGGAGGCGCGTTGTGGGGGAGGCGTCGGGGGAGGCCGTATCGAGGGGCGGGGGCGAGGCGGAGGCGTGGGTACAGAGACCGAGACGGGCACCGGGAGGGCTCGGTACGCAGACGAGACCACACGAACGGCCGGGGACCGGCCGGAGGTTCCGGTTGCCTCCGACCAGGGAGCCTGCACCGTTGGGGGGGACAGGCATCGCAGATGCCGTCATGCCGTCCGCAACTGCGCCTCCACAGAGCAACTGTTAGCGACTACGTCGCTTATCTCCGGAGGCAGAACCGCTGCGCGAAGGCGCAGCGGGGGCCCGCCCCACACCGGCCGGTGTCGCTGTGGTCACCAGAGCCCCAGGCCGGGAAGCAGGACCGACAGCTCCAGGTAGGGCGCCGCGAGGCCGAGCACCGTGCCGGCGGCGGCCTGCTCCAGAGTGTGGGCCCGACTTCGCACGCGGGCCCAGATGAGGAGAAGGACGAGAATCACGCCGGTCCCCAGGATCCCGCCGCCGTACAGGGTCGTGTCCAGCGTCGATCCGGGGACGTGGGCCCGCACGAAGGCCAGCGTCGCGAGCGCCCCGGCCACCGACGCGCAGTGAACGGAAATCTTCCACCAGCGCGTGATGCCCAGCAGGAAAACCGTATTGAGAAAGTGGCACCCGAGCAGGGCGGCGATGAGGCGGCGCCCGCGCAGGTCGAGCGCCCCGACGGCAAGCAGCGCGGCGAGCGTGGCCGCAAGGGCCACGACGAAGGGCTCGGTCCGCTTGCGGCGGTCGCGGATCTCGAGGGAGCGGACCTCCCCCCGGATCCGCATCCAACCGACGTGCAGGAGTGGCACGAGGCCCAGAAAGACGCCCCCAATGCCCATCCCCAGCGCGACGTTCGTCGGGGAGGCCCCGACGTGGGCCAGCACGAGGCCGTAGACGAGGGGCGGCAGCACGAGCGGATTTACGAGGTAGCTGACCCCCGTCGCGACGGTGAGCCCGATCCCCGGCGGCGCCTCGACCCGCGAGGACGACGCAGCGGCGGACGACTCAGTCGACATGTCGGGACAGGGGGGGCAGGAACGGGGGCACGGCGGAAGATCCCTACAGAGTAGGAATCATCGTCACGATCAGGCCAACGACGGCTCCGGCGAGGATGATTCCGTACGCCGCCCGCAGGGCCGGCGCCGTCCCGGCGGTAGCGAGCCGGGACGGCCCGTACATGTGTCGCCTCGCCCGCACCAGACAGCCCACCGGCGCCGTGGACGTCGTGGGGCGGGCCGCGGGTGTCGCCGGGGGCGTGCTACATCAGCAGTATGGCCAGGAGCAGCAGGACGACGAAGCCAATGGACAGCAAAATCGCATAGACCAGGAGCAGGATCGACGCCTTCAGGGTTGACTTGAACAGGCCCTGCTCGTAGACGTGGCGCATCGCCAGTACGAGGTAGAGAAACGGGGACGCCGAGACCCAGGTCGCCGTCGTCTGAAGCCATCCGACCTCCGATTGATCGAGAAGAATGCCCACCGTAAACGCGCAGAAGGCCAGGGCGTGCACGTGCAGGCTAAAGACCAGGTGCTCCACGTAGAGGCGACCGCGCCGGACGTACAGCAGCTTCAGGAGAAGCGCGAAGACCGGGAGCATCAGGAACATGAGGTACGGCCCCTGATCGATCAGGCGCCCTATGAAATCGCGGGGATTGCGGACAGCCTCCGCGACCTTCGTGCGGAGCACCCGCTCGGCCCGTCGATTTGTGGCGGGATCGCTAAAGAGTTCGACGGTGATGGCGGAGGAGTCCGACGCCAACTCCTTCGCGACCCGCTGTCGCTCCTCGGGGTCTCCGAAGACGGTGGAGGCCGATACCGAGTTCACCGTGTCGGGCGCGCGGCCGAGCGACACGCCCGTGTCCGGCGGATTGAGCCGCACTGCCCCCTGTGGATCCAGGACGAGCCCGAAGCCCCCCGTCGTGGTGAAGGCAACGACGGCAAACAGCACGAACGTCGAGAACAGGTAGAGCCGGAACGGGCGGATGTAGCGCGTGCGCCGTCCGGTGAGATACTCCTTGGTGAGGCGCCCCGGCAGGAAGAGAAACGTCGGCAGGGTGCGGAGCACGCGTAGGTCGAGCTCGAAGACGGCCTCCAGGGCCTCGTTGATCATGTGCCAGACCGGCACGATGCGGTCGGCCGCCTTTTGCCCGCACTCTGAACAGTAGGGCCCGTGGAGGAGGGCGCCACAGTTTGCACACTGGTCTTCGGGGGCGTCTTCCTGGGCGGACCCGGACGCCTCCGCGGAGGGCCCGGTCGCAGTCTCGGCCGCTCGATCGGCCGTCGGTTGGCCCCCCGCCGACCCCTCACCGAGGTCCTCGTCCAGGTCGGCGAGCGCCTCGATCTCCGAGAGTGCCTCCTCGGCCTCCCGGCGGGCCGACTCCGGATCCGACGCGGCGTCCCCCGGAGACGGGTCCGTCCCGCCGAGGTCGTCCAGATCGTCCGGAAGCGGATCGTCGTTGGGCGGCGTGCTCATCGCGGCCGTGCGAACGAGTGACGAGGACGGAGGGAACTCTTTGCCTGCCCACGGCCCAACCGGACACGCGTCGCCCCCCTCACGTGTTACGCGCGGCGACCCGCTCGGACGGACGGACCGGCGATATTTTGTGCTACTGTAGTGCGTATTCCGTAGTGCGGATCTCGCGAAGCACTCGGATTCACGCAATACGAAATGCGCAATACCCACGGCGAGACGGGGGCGTCATCGTTCCCGGCCGGCAGGGCCGCAGCCGAAGGCCGGTCTTGCCCCGAATCAGTACGCCTGCGCAAAGAGCACGCGGCCCTTGGAGGGCTCGCCGGTCACCATGTCGGGGCCCGACGCCCGCTCCTCGCGGTCGAAGGGGATGAGGCGAATCGTGGCGGAGGTCTCCTCCTGGATGCGGGCCTCCGTCTCCGCGGTGCCGTCCCAGGGCGCCCACACGAATCCCCCCTCCTGGAGGACCTCCTTGAACGTGTCGTAGTCGTCGACGACGTGGGTCTCCTCTTCCTGCCGCTCGAGCGCCTGGTCGTAGAGGCCCCGCTGCACATCGTCGAGCAGGTCGAGGACCCGCTCCACGATGCCGTCCTGGGGCACCACCTCCTTCGTCTGCGTGTCGCGGCGGGCCACCTCCACGTTGTCGTTCTCGAGGTCGCGCGGACCGAGGGCCAGCCGCACCGGCACGCCCCGCAGTTCGTGCTCGTTGAACCGCCAGCCGGGGCTCTGCGTCTGGTCGTCGTCCATCCTCACGCGGACGCCGCGGTCTTCCAGTTCGTCCCGAAGGCGCTCGCACTTCTCCATCACGGGTCCTTCCTGGTCGTCGTCGAAGTAAATCGGCACGATCACGACCTGGTGCGGCGCCAGCTTCGGTGGCAGGACGAGGCCCTGGTCGTCGGAGTGAGTCATGATGAGGCCGCCGATCAGGCGGGTCGAGACGCCCCACGAGGTGGCCCAGACGTAGGTCTCCTCGTTGTTCTCGTCGGTGAAGGTGCAGTCGAACGCCTTCGCGAAGTTCTGGCCGAGGAAGTGGCTGGTGCCGGCCTGTAGCGCCTTGCCATCCTGCATCATCGCCTCGATGCAGTAGGTGTCCACCGCGCCGGGGAAGCGCTCG
>JBDGQP010000103.1:0-5392 GCA_042218975.1 Salinibacter sp. | reverse complement strand
CCCGGATCCACCGAAGAAAAGGCTGTAGAGTCGATCAACTTTCCTGCCCGTGCTAAACTGGCCCTGGTCGGATTCCCCTCAAATCAGTTCGCAGCCTACCGACGTTCGGGTCCCACGCATCCGGCGATCAGGAGAAAGCCGCGTCGTGCGTTACTAAGGGACCGACTTCGGGGGGACATGGTTGACCGATGGGAGACTGATCGGTTCATTCGGATGTCAGTTTTCGGCCTCGCCGAAGAAACGATCTGAAACAGTAGAAATTTGACCTCGTCACATGAGGTTTATAAAAAAACATATTGTGTTACAACTCGAGGTAAATTAAATAATGAAGATTCCTGACCCACTCAGCGATTTGTCTCTTATGCTCAGCGGGGGAGAGCCCATGCATGAGGAGCCGAGTCTTGACCCAGAAGCACTGGTGTTTGGTACGGTCGTGCGCTCAGCCCCTATCGACAAGGGAGGAGAACTCGTGGTGTTAAACTGGGCGGAGAAGACGGTGGAATCGAGGACTCCCATGCAGCCCCGGAGACCGACAATCGGGCGAGATCCTGCCCCCCGCGGAAATGCCCGGGGATGCCGGGGGGTTCGATGGTACCAACAAAAGATCATCGCCGCCACCTATCACACCCTCGAAGTTTATGATCGCCGACTGACGCTGGAGGGAGCACTCAACGGGAAGTGCATGGTGGGGCTTCACGAAATTGACATTACGGACCGAGGGACCGTATGGGTGAGTTCCACGGCGATTGACGCCGCGATAGAATACGACCTGGAGACGAGCGAACGGCTTCAAGCATACTGGCCTCGTGAAATTACGTCTTTTCAGAGGGACCTGGGGCTTGAGCCCTTGAAGATCGATAAGTCCGCGGACAATCGACTAAAATTTCTAGACCCTTCGGAGACTGAACAGCAGAGTCATCTCCATCTCAACGCCGTAGAAGAGCATGAGGGAACGGTGTATGCACTGTGTAATGAATTTGGCGTCATTTTAGACTTGACGAATGAATCAATTGCGCTGAAACACGAAGGACTCGAGGGGGCGCATAATCTGGTTATTACCGACCAGGGAAACGCTATTGTCAATGGGACGATGGAAAAATGCGTCCAACTATTTAGCCTGGAAACTGGAAAGCGTTTGACGAAAATCAATCTAACTGAGTACAAGTGGGTTCGAGACCTAATACGATGGAAAATCCCGTCCTACTGGGGACGCCAGTTGGCGACGCGAGTCGGTCTCATCGACGACGTCGTGGCAAAACCCTTGTTCGTCCGTGGGGTTGTTCCGTTTGGGAACAGCCTCTTTGTTGGAATATCTCCCGCAGCAATTCTGCAGGTTGATCCACAGAGCGGAAATCTGGTGGATGCGTATCAGTATTCTAGTAATATCCACGTCTGCATTCACGGGCTCGATGCCGTTCCGCCGAGTGAATCGAGCGGAGCTGCCGCATCTCGAGACGACCAATAGCAGGGAAAAAGGGAACCAGAGCCGCTCTAAACGTCCGCCAGTCCTCACTAACGCCAGACCTTCAAGAATCTTGTCCAAAGAGCCCTGGCGATGGACAGATCAGTCGGGGCCAGGCCCAGCAGTACCACGACTCCGATGTAGGCAGTGAGGATGGCGGGGATTCCAACAACCCAGTGAAGTGGCGGCTGCAGGAGAAGCGTCAGACCCCATCCACCGAGGCCGACCAGAGCGGCGGCGCCCATCGGTTTGCATAGGTCCCACCGAAACGGATGTATACCGGTCAGGTGATAGAGGCCTGCTGTCTGAACGAGATTGCCACCTACTTGAACGACCCCGGTGGCAATCGCGGCTCCTGCTGCCCCCAGGAGACCAATGAGAACCCAGTTTAGTACCACATTTAAAGCGGCCATCGACCCGTTCACGGCGAAGACAAAGTCCTGGTGATCAGACATCTGGAGCATCTGGCCAACAGAGCCGACACCAGAAATCACCAAGTAGGCGAGGGCTAAAATGCGCAGCAGAGGCGCCCCCTCAGGAAAGCCGTCACCCCAGATGGACAAGATATCCGGAGCGAATATGATCAGGATTACACCAACAGGAAGGGTGGTAAGGAGAATCCACCGGACGGTATTGGCGTACAAATCGGTCAGCTTTTCCGTCTTTCCGTTCTGGTAGAGGTTGGAGATCACCGGCGAAAACGCGGCGGTGATCGCAAACAGGACGAAGCGAAGCTGCTCCGAGAGGCGGGCGGCGATTTGGTAGAGGCCCACCGCCTCGGACGTGCTCAGAATGCCCAGCATAATGCGGTCGGTGTACGTGAGGCCAATGCTGGCGAGGGTCACGCCCACGATGGGCAGCGAGAACCGGAGGAGTGATCGAATCTCAAGGTCCGCCGGCAGGGAAGAGAGGAGAGGGGGGAAGAGCCGGTACAGGGCGTAGATCCCTGCGCCCGCCGCGAGGACGGTGGAGAGTAGAAAGGCGTATAGCGCAGCGGTGAAGCCCTGTCCCACCGCCAGCAGTCCCCCGACCAGCACGAGAAAGAAGGTCGGCTGCAGGATCGAGTCCAGCAGAACGTCGACCTGCATCTTACTCAGGGCCCGCGCCATCCGGGACAGCAAGTACGTCAGGACGTAGAACGGAAGCCCGCAGGCGAAGACCTCGATGACCTGTTCCATCGCCGGGTCCTGAAAGACCGTGCAGGCGAGCCAGTGCGAGCCCAAGAAAAGCGCCACCCCGACCGCGAGGGCGGCAAGGACCCCCAGCCCGCCGCCCGCGAGGAACGTGCCCTTCACCCGGGCGGTCTCGCCCCTCTCGTAGGAGGGGGCCCCGAAGCGAACGATCCCGTTCTGGAGCCCGAGGGTCGACACGGACTGTGCGATCCGGAGAACCGTGAGCCCAAGCGTGTACTTCCCGAAAAGCGTGCTCCCCAGTCCCCGACCGAGGACCAGGCTCAGGGCGAGCCCGACCCCCTTCCCAATCATGGACCCGGAAAAGATGGAACTGGATCCCTTCAGGATGCGGGCCACGTAGTCCGGGGAATCTTCGTCGTCGGGGGGCGAATCCGATGCTGTAGGCGGGGCCATTCCGGTGGAGGGGAGAACAGAGAGAAGAGCGTGAGGACGCCACGCCTCCATGTGGGAGGCAGACATGGCAGGGGGACGTGGGCCCCCAAGCGCCCGCTCACTCGCCAAGGAACCGTGCGTACTCGGTTGATTCCAGGCGGCGGGCAAGCGCCTCATAGTTGGTTACCGATTCTCGAAGGGACCGAGGCGCGAGCTTCTGGTACTCGGTCTGGACCGGTGCCGACGGCACGCCGAGGTAGTCGCAAATACGATTCACGGTCGACTGGTGAGCCGACGGATCCCGCATGTGCTCTTCGTACGTCAGAGAAAGGTACGGCAATCCTTCCAGCACCTCGGCCTCGTACCGCTGGAGGGCCTCGCTCCGCCGCATCCAGTCGAGCACGTGCTCGGGGTCGACCTCCAGGCCCGGGGACTGCTCCGCGGGGGCGGACTTATGCCGATGGAACTGGTCTCGCCGCGCCCGGATGTTGGAGAGGGCGTGGCGGAGGAGGTTGGTTCGCCGGAGGTAAAGGAGGTCAAATCCGTGGCGGTGGTGAAGGGCCCGAAGAAAGTGCCGCGGGGCGTTGAGGGCCGACTGGACGTCCCGAAGCTGGTAGCTGAGGATCTTGCAGCCATACCCTTGGACCCGGGTGCGGCGACTCCGGCCCCGGACGTGGACGAAGGGAAACGGTACGTAGTCGTGCAGAATCTCCCCTTCGCAGCGAACGGCGGACAGGGCGTCTAGCAGGCTTACCAGGGCTGTGGTGCCGGATCGGCCGCGGCCGAAGAGAATGAACCGCGTGTCCGGAGCGGAGCGGGACAGGTACCCGACGCAGGCCTGCAGGTGCCGATACTGCTGACGGACCTTGAGATACTGCCGGTTTATCGATACGTGAATAAATTCGCGAAGTCCGATTCTTGCTGGCGGCTGTCCACGGTCCCCAGCTATCGGGGAAAATGATTTGCGTACGTTCTCACGGATCGGTAGGACCGAGAGAAAATCGCCACCCATCGGGCATCCGTTCCGTTGTCGTGCGGAGGGGGTTGAGAAAAGAGGCGGCTCGTCGCCCGTTTGGCGACGCTGCTTGTCAATTGGCAGCGGCCGTTCGGGTTCCTCCGTGCCCCTGGGCCTCGGGGCCGTCGGCACGGGCGACGCCCCCCGGTCGAGGAGCCGAACGTGGACACAGGAACAGGGGGGGAGGAGGTCCATTGGTACCATCTTCCCGATCCGTGGAGAAATGCATGAGGACCGTTTCCGCGCATGTGGGGCTCGGTCCTCCGCCCACCGCAGAACCCGTTCAGAGACTTTTGCACGGATCGGTATCCTCCAGCGGGGGAGGGTACGCCGACGACCCCCCATCCGAACCTCTCGTTCCGTCTCCCATGAGCACCTCCAGGCACGACCCCACCCCGCGGGTGGAGCACGCCGACAGCCTCTGGGCACGATACGCCCCGACGACCCGTCACGGGTTTTGTCTCGGCCTCCTTCTGGTCGTCACGCTCCTCTTTTTCTCCCCGATCCTCTTCGGCGGGCAGGCGATCCAGGGGACCGACGCCGTGAGCTACCGCGCAAACGCGGAGGCGATGGTCGAGTACGAGCAGCGAACGGGCCAGGAGGCGCTCTGGGCCCCGAACGTGTTCGGGGGAATGCCTGCGTTCATGATCGGCTACGACATCGTCGTCCCGCAGCTCGACACGGTCGTCAACGCTGCGCGCTCGGCCGCATTCCCGGCGTCGCACTTCTTCGTGCTGCTGGTAGGCATGTACCTGCTGGTCTTCTACCTGACCCGCAACCACTTCTCGGGCCTTCTTTCGGCCCTCGCCTTCGGGCTGACGACCTACCTCCCCATCATCCTGGCGGTCGGCCACAACACCAAGTTCGTGGCGCTGGCCTACGCCCCGTACGTCCTCCTGGCCTTCGTCTACACCCTGCGCACCCCGTCGCTGCTGGGTGGACTCCTGTTTGCGGGCGCCCTCGCCCTGGACCTCCGGGCCAAGCACCCGCAGATCACCTACTACGTGCTCATGCTGGCCCTGGTGTGGTGGATCGTGGAGGCGGTACAGGCCTGGCAGCAGGATGAGGTCGCGCCCTTCGCGAAGTCCACCGGGTGGCTGGCGCTGGGGACGGGCCTCGCGTTGTTGATGGTCGCCCAGCCGTACCTGGCCATCTATCAGTACAAGCAGTACTCGGTCCGCGGGGCTGAGGTCGCCGCGGGCGGAGGGGGCGGAGGCGGCGGCATGGGGTGGCAGAAGGCGATGCGGTGGAGCCAGGGACCGAAGGAGCTTCTGACCCTCGTGGTCGCGAAGGCGTTCGGCGGCGGGGGCCGTATGTACTGGGGCCCGAAAACCTTCACGGAGGGACCGC
>JBDGQP010000102.1:0-8916 GCA_042218975.1 Salinibacter sp. | reverse complement strand
GCTCGGTCCCCCGCCCACCGCAGAACCCGTTCAGAGACTTTTGCACGGATCGGTAAACTCCGTCCACGACACGCGAAACGCACAACCCATAACCCGTCCCCCACAACCCGTCACCGATATTATTCGTACACGCAGCGCGACGGGGCGGAGGCCACGTAGTAGGCCTTGTAGTTCGAGGCCTCCGGGTCCGTGCAGCCGCGCAGGTTCAGCACCTCGACGGTCCGGAACTGCACGGGGTGGCTCTCGCTCTGGAGTGCGATGCGGCCCGATTCGAGGGGTGCGCCGTCCTGCTTGATGGACGAGTCCGGGTTCGCCACCATGCCGCCGCCGATCTGCGGCTTCGTGTATTCCAGGACCGTGGTTCCGTTCACGCGGTGCCGAATCAGCGAGTCGCCGAGCACGCGCACCTCCGCCCGCACCCACTCCGAGCCCGGGTAGGTCGCGGAGCTCGAGTTGATGCAGTGCGTGGTGGTGAGCGTATCGGCCATCACGACGTGCGTACCGGGTGTGCACAGGTTGGCGGTGGGACGGGTCTTCTGCCCGGCGCTGCCCAGCAGCTGCACCTCGATCGAGATCGGAAAGTCCTGGTCCCGGGTCATCGTGCCGGCGGCCTGGGAGTGCACCATGATGCCGCTGTTCTCGGTGGCCCAGCCGGGGCCGCCCGGCGCCTGCGGATCGAGGAACCGGTACTCGGCGGCCACGACGTAGTGGGAGAACGTGGTGTCGGAGACCAGGTGACCGAACTGGCCGTCGAACTGGTTGTAGCCGTCGTAACGGACGGTGAGCATGCCGTCCTCCACCCGGAAGGTGTTGCCCTTATTAACGCCGGGGGGCTGGCCGGTGATCTTCGGCGTCCATCCCGCCAGATTGGTGCCGTTGAAGAGCGGGGTCCACTCCTTCTGATGTGGGTCGGAAGCGGCGTCGTCCGGCGGGGAGCTGCAGGCCCCGAGGCCCAGGACGAGGAGAGAGACGAGGCCGAGAAGGAGCGGGCGGACCGGCGAGGAAAAGGGCATGGGCAAGAGGAAGAGAAGGAGCAGGCGCGGCGAGGCACGTGCTCTGTGCCGGCCGTACAATCGGGAGGGACCGTGATGTACTCCCGTGTCCCGGGAAGTTTCCGGTCGACGCGTGCGGGGTCGGGGCCAGCGGTGGATCCGTTTGGGCCCGTGCCGGTGTAGTACCCCAGGCTGTAACCCGCACGCTGCTGTTCGACCGGACGGCGACCCGACGGCCTTCGGTCCGCCGAATAGGACGTTCGCAACGGTCCGTCGTCCGGGACCCCGACCGCGCCGGGGTCATTTCATGTGGCCGTGGGCCACCCGTGCGCACCCCGCAACTCGTGGGGTCCCTCTCTGCAGATTATCCGTCGTCCTCCGTTCGATCACCGGCTGTCCCGAATGACGTCTAGCCTCATCGTCGAGCAGCTGAGCCGGCTCCGGGACGCACATCCGGAGGCGCCCCTTGTGGTCTTCGTGCCCCGGACCCAACTGGGCCACGCGGTGGACACCGCCCTGGCCCGGTCCCGTGACGGGTGGCGGGGCGTGCGCACCCTCATCCCCCGCCACTACGCCGAGGCGCTGGCCTACGCCGACATAGTGCGGTCGGGACGCCGCGAGGCCCCCGTCGAAGAAGGGCTCTTTCGGGCCGCCCGCATCCTGCAGGGGCTGCCCGACGACGAGCGGGGCGGGGACCTGCCCGGCTGGCATCTCCTCGCCTCGACGGTCGCCGGGGCGGTCGACCGCCTGCGGGAAGACGCGGTCTCCGTTGAGGCCGTTCGGGACCGGGCCGACACGCCCGGTGCGTCGGAGACGCTCGGGGTTGTTGCGGCCTGTTACGCGCACTACGAGCGGGGCCTGGACGAGGGAGGGTTCTACGACGACGCCGACGTCTACCGGTGGGCCACCGGGCGAGTCCGGAGTGGGGCCGTACCCGACGTCCCGGAGAGCGTCTACGCCGTGGCCGACGCGACGACCCTCTCCGAACACGCCACGCAGTTTCTCCGGGCGCTCCGGACGCAGGGACGCGAGTTCGTCCGGCTCGGCGGCCCGGACACGACGCGGCCCCCTCGGGAGACGGTCGCCGTGCGGTTCTCGGACACGACGCGGGTCGAGGCCCGCCCGTCGGGCGACGCGCCCGTCGATGGAGGAACCGAAACGAACACGCCGGCCGGCCCCCGCCGCTTCGTCCGGGCGGTCGGGGCCCACCAGGAGGTGAAGGCGGTCCTGCGAGACCTCCTTCGAGACGACATCGCCTTCGACGACGCGACAATAGCGTACGCGAGCTCGACGCCGTACGCGTCCCTCCTGGCCGACGAGGCGGAGCGCGTCGGCATTCCGACCACGCTCGGGCCCGGCCTCCCCGCCCACCAGACCCGGACGGGCCGCGCGCTCCGCGGGTGGCTCGACTGGGTCCGTGAGGACCACGACCCCGAACGTCTCATCCGTATGCTCCGGGAGGGGCTCCTGCGCACGGACCGGTGGGCGCGCCGGCGGCAGGAAGCGGGGGACGCCGGAGACGGGGCGGCCCTGCGGCCCCACCGGGCGGCCACGCTCCTCGCCGAGCGCTCCTACGAGCCCGGCCGCGACGGGCTCCTCGGGGGGCTGCGGGCCGCGGCCGCCGCGCGGGACGACGACCCCCCTGAGTGGGAGACGCAGCGTCGGGAGCGGCTCGACCGGCTCGCCGACTACGTCGAGGCGCTGGCCGATCTCGTGCCGCGGCGCGGGGATGTGCGCGAGGTCGCGGCGAACGCGTGTCACTTCCTCGAGGTCTTCGGTCCGGACGACGCCCCGACGGCCCCGGAAGGGACGCGCACCCTCGACGAGGCCGGCCGCGCCCTGCTCTACGACCGGCTCCAGCGCCTGTCGGACATGAGCGTGTCCCTCACGGCGGGGGAGCCGCGCCTCGCCGCCCTCTTCGGCCGGTGGCTCGACGGGCAACGCGTCCAGGCCGAGGCGCCCCGCCCCGGCCACGTGCACATTCTGCCCCTCGAGAGCGTGGGCTACGGCGACCGGTCGCACCTCTACGTCGTCGGGCTGGACAGCACCACCTTCGACGCCCCGCTTCCGGAAAACGGTCTCCTGCAGGAGTCGGATCACCGGGCGCTCGTCGCGTCCTTCGACGCGGAAGACGAGGCGGAGGCCCAGCCGCCCACCCCCGCCGACGAGGCCCTCTGGCGGGCCGACCGGGCCCTCCGGCGCCACCGAGGGCCGACCTCCTACTACGCCCGGCTCTTCGACGTCGAGGCCGGCGAGGAACGGGACCCCTCCGCGCTGTTTCTCCAGCGCGAGCAGGCGGCCGGCGCGTCGGGGGGGGGCCGCGTCGTCGGCCTCGTGCCGCCCGCCGACGCGCCGGCCCTCTCCGACGGCGATCGGTGGCTGGCGGCCTACCGGGCGGCCCGACGCGACGCGGACGGGGCCGGGCCCGGCGACAGCGGGTCGGCCCGGACCCGCCTGCACGACACGTATCCCTGGATCGCGGACGGGGAGGCCGCCCGCCAGGCCCGGCAGGCCGACCGATACACGGCCTACGACGGGCTCCTCCCGGCGGGCACCTACCCTGACCTCGCCCTCTTCGACGCCGAGGACCGGCCCCTCTCGGCCTCGCGGCTCGAGACGCTCGCCGAGGCCCCGTACGTCTACTTTCTGAAGTACGTCCTGGGGGTCCGGCCCCTTGAGGAGCCCGCGGTCGACGACGAGCCGTGGCTCAACCACCGCCGCGAGGGCACGCTCCTGCACCGCATCTACGAGCGCTTCATGCGGGCCCTCGGCGGCCGCCCCCCGACGCCCGACGACGCCGATCGCATGCGGGCGATCGTCGACGAGATCCTCGCGGAGGAGATCGAGCAGGAGGCGCCCCCCTCGGCTGTCGTCGAGGCGGCGGCCCGGCGCACGCTGCGGGAGAACGCCACCCTCTTCCTGCGGGCCGAGATCGAGCGGGGGGCCGACTACCGCCCCGAGCACTTCGAACTCGGCTTCGGCGTCCCCCCGCGTCGCCGGCAGGACGGCGACTACGCCGACGGGGCCGCGCTTTCGGTCGACGGGCGGCGCCTGCCCCTGCGGGGACGCATCGACCGGGTCGACCGCAACCGCGAGACCGGCCGCCTCGTGGCGTGGGACTACAAGACGGGCAGTACCTCCGGCTACGACGACAGCGACCCGGTCCAGGACGGGAAAACCCTCCAGTGGGCCCTCTACGCCTACGCCCTCGAGGCCCTGACGGACGAGACCGTTGAGGAGTCCGGCTACTTCTTCGCAAACGTGTCGGAGGTCGGCTCGCGCCGCTCGGCCGATCCGGCGCCCTACCGGGCGGAGGTCGAGCAGCTCCTGAAGCGCCTCGGGGCCCTCGCGGAGAGCGGCACGTTTCCCGTGACCCCGAATCTCCACCGGGTAAATGACTGGACATGGGGCGGCTACGACCGCCTGGTGGCCGACCTCGACCGCCGGAAATCCGCGCTCCGCGAGAAGGCCTACCCGGAGGATCGCCCCGAGCCGCCCTCCTTTTAGGGGGCCCGCCGGCGGGATAGGGGCGGAACTGCACACGTCGTTTCATTCGCTACTCTCGCTCCTCTATGGCGTCCGTCTCCGCAGACGACTCGTCCCCCCCGCACGACGACGACCCAGTGCGGGCCCGCATCGGGCCCTGGCGCGAGGACGGCGTGCCCGCCCTCGACGACTTCGAGCCCGACACCAACTTCGTGGTCAGCGCGGCGGCCGGCTCCGGCAAGACGACGGCCCTGGTGGCCCGCATGGTGGCCCTCGTGCGGCGCGGCGTGCCGGCGGAGGACCTGACGGCCATCACCTTCACGCGGAAGGCCGCGGGCGAGATGAGCACCCGCTTCTTTCGGGAGCTGCGGGCCGCGCGCGACGCCCTCCCGGCCGGCTCCACGGAGCGGGCCCGGGTGGTGCGGGCCCTGGGCCGCGTGCAGTCCGCCTTCATCGGAACGATCCACGCCTTCTGCTCGCGCCTGCTGCGGGAGCGGCCCCTCGCCGCCGGGCTGCCGCCGGACTTTGCCGCCGGGCTCGACGACCGGGAGGAGCGCCGCCTCCGCGAGCGGGCCTGGCAGCAGCACCTGCGCCGCCGGCACGAGACGGCCCCGGAGACGATCGAGCGGATCACCGACTACGGCCTCGACCCGCAGGCCCTCACGAGCTTCTTCGAGCGGCTCTGCACACACCCGGAGCTGACGCCGCTCACCCGTCCGCCGGACGCGCCCCCGGCGTTCGACCCGGCGGTCGAGGCGGCCCGCGAGCGGCTGGAGGCGTGGGACGCGCGCCGGCCGGACCCGCCGCCGAAGGGGCGCGACCCCGTCATGGAGGCCTTCGACAAGGCCCGCCGGATGCTTCGCTACCGCGACCTGGACACCCCGGCCGAGAAGGCCGCCTTCCTGTCGGTCTTCCGCGACGTCTCCGACGCCGAACGGGCCGACGTGAAGGTGACGTACTGGAAAGGCGACGACGTCGACAACACGGACTGGGCCGGGACCCTCCGCGACGACCTGCTGCCCGCCTTCATCGAGCACACCGTCCAGCCCGTGCTCCGGGCGTGGGAGGCGCAGGTCCACGCGGCCGTCGTCGACTTTGCCCGTCCGGCCGTCGAGCGCTACCGCACCCTGCGGCGGGACGAGGGGCTGCTCACCTTCCACGACCTGCTCGCCTTCACGCGCGACCTGCTGCGCGACCAGTCCGACGTGCGGCGCACCGTCCAGGAGCGCTACCCGCGGCTGCTGGTCGACGAGTTTCAGGACACCGACCCCCTCCAGGCCCAGATCCTCTCGTTTCTCGCCGGCCGGGATCCCACCGAGACCGACTGGACCGCCTGCCGACCGCGGGACGGCAGCCTCTTCATCGTCGGCGACGACAAGCAGTCGATCTACCGGTTCCGGCGGGCCGACAAGAGCGTCTTCGACGCGTACCGCGACCGCGTCGACCGGGCCCCGAACGGGGACGCCGTCACGCTGAGCAAGAACTTCCGCTCGCGGGCGCCGCTCTGCGAGTGGTGCAACGACGCGTTCGCCGCGCTCTTCGACGACCCCGAGTACCGGGACCTCCAGGCCGACTACGTCCCGTTCGACCCGCAGCGCCCCGCCGGGCCCGAGGGGACGGCCCTGCGCCGCAATCCGCTCGACAAAGAATACCGGAACAGCGGCGACCGCATCGCCGAGCAGGACGCCCGCCGCATCGCGCAGTTCATCCGCGGGGCCCGGGCGGGGGACACCGACCCTGCCTTCCACCGGGACGAGGAGGGGGCCGTCTTTCCGGGGGCGGTCGACTACTCGGACTTCCTGATTCTGACCCGGGCCAAGACGCGGCTCGGCGTCTATACGGAGGTGCTGTCGGAGTACGGGATCCCCTACACCGTCACCGGCAGCGAGGACCTGGGCGAGAGCGACGAGCTGAAGGCCCTCGTCGACCTGCTGCGGGCAGGGCTCCGTCCGGACGACCCGGTGGCGGCCGTCGCCTATCTGCGGGGCCCGCTGGCCGGGTGGAGCGATGAGGACCTCTACCGGTTCCGGCGGGCCGGCGGGCGGTTCGACCGGATGGCCGACCCGGTGCCCGACGACGTTCGGGCCGCCCTCGACGCCGAGCGGGCGGATCGGGTCGAGGGGGCCGTCGAGCGGCTGCGGCGGGCCCGCGCCCTGATGCACGCGCACCGCCCCGGCGTGGGCACCGAGCAGCTCGTCGAGGAGAGCGGCCTGCTCGCCGGGGCCGCCCACCCCGACGCCGCCCGCGAGGCCTCGCTCCGGGCCGGGGCCACGCTCCGGATCGTGAGCTACGTGCAGCACCTCGGCGCCCAGGGCCTCGGGTGGGGCGAGGTGGTCGACGAGCTCGACCTCGTGCTGCAGGACGAGGAGCCCGTCGACGGCATGACGCTGGAGACGGGCCACGGGGACGCCGTGCGGGTCATGAACGTCCACCAGGCGAAGGGCCTGGAGGCGCCGGTCGTCTTCCTGGCGGATCCGTACAGTAGCGGGAGCGCGCCCGCCCCCAAGCTGCACCTGCGCCGCGAGGACGAGGCGATGGTGGCGCCGGTGGTGCAGGGCGAAGGCTACTACGAGCGGGTCACACACGCGCCCCTCGGCTGGCACGCAGACGCCGACCCGGCCTACCAGGCGGAGGAGGAGCGCCACGAGGCCGCCGAGGAGCGGCGGCTCCTCTACGTGGCGGCCACGCGGGCCGAGCGCCTGCTGGTCGTGTCCACCTACCCAGAAAAGCCGAACGATGGGCCCTGGTCCCCGCTCTACGACGCCCTGGAAACAGCCGACGTGCCCGCCCTCTCGGTGCCGGACGTGGCGCCGCCGGCGTCGCGGGCCGCCCCGGCCCCGGATCTCGAGGGCAGCCGGGCCGACCGGCGGGCCCGCGTCGAGGCCCGGGCGCACCCCTCCTTCGCGGTCTCCGCCGTGACCGAGGACGCCCCGGATGAGGACGCCCCGGACGAGGACGCCCCGGATGAGGACGCCCCGGACGAGGAGGGGCCGGCCGTGGAGGCGGGCGGCGGTGCCGAATTTGGAACGGCACTCCACAACCTACTGGAGCACCTCGTGCGGCACCGGGCCGACCCGCCGTCCTTCGACGACGACGCCCTCCGCGCCGCTCTCGAGCGGGCGGACGCCGACCCAACCGCGGTGCGCCGCCTCCGGGCCATGCTGGGGGCCTTCCGCGAGAGTGCCGTCTGGACGGAGCTGGGGGCGGCCACGGCGGTGCACCCCGAGCATCCCTTTGCCCGTCGGATGGCGAGCGGCGGCCCCGAGGACCGCATCCAGCGGGGGACGATCGACCTGGTCTACCGGGTCGACGATGCGTGGACGGTTATCGACTACAAGAGTGACCGCGTAGGGACCGGGGCCTCGCGGGCGGACCTGACGGCGGCGCTCGGGCCCGACCACGCGTACCGCCGCCAGGTGCAGGCGTACGTCGCGGCCTGGACGGCGCTCACGGGCGAGCCCGTGGGCCGGGCCGGCCTCTGGTTCGCCGACGCCGGGACCGTCGTGCCCGTCGACCCGGAGGGCGTCCCGTCCGCGCCCTGATCCCGGATCCTGAAGCGGGATTCTGGTTTGGATGTGAGGACGTGCGGAGGGAGGCAAAGCACGTCCAAACACCCATACCCCCAGACTTCCACCCCCGAACTTCGGGTTACTGGTTGCCCTCGGGACGCCGGACGCGCGTCGGGGCGGGCGGCTGCTCGCGGAGCTGTGGGGGGTTCTGCTTCAGGAGGCGGAGGCCCTCCTGCACGGCGCGCTCGAGCTGCGGGTCGCGCCCCTGCTCGACGAGGCGCGGCGTCATCTCGACCTTGACGTCGGGGGCGACGCCCTCGTTTTCGATTGCCCACTCGCCCTCGGTCGTGAAGAAGCCGCCGCGCGGGGCCGTGATGCTCCCGCCGTCCACCAGCGGAGGCGTGCCCCAGATGCCCACGAGGCCGCCCCAGGTGCGCGTGCCCACCAGCGGGCCGATGTCCATCTTCCGGAAGAGGTAAGGCAGGTAGTCGCCCCCCGAGCCGGCCATCTCGTTGATGACCATTACCTTCGGGCCCCAGACCCCGGCCCCCGGTGAGGTGAACGGCGTCTTGCTGCCGACCGGGTTGCTGAAATACCCGTGGAGTTGGCGGCTCATGACGTTGACCATGTAGTCGGCCGCCGAGCCGCCGCCGTTATATCGCTCGTCGATGATCATGCCCTGCTTGTCCTGCTGGGCGAAGTAGCTACGCGTGAATCGCTCGTAGCCGTCCCCGCCGGTGTCCGGCACGTAGACGTAGCCGAGGCGCCCGTTGGAGAGGGAGTCGACCCGCTCGCGGCTCCGCTCGATCCAGGCGATGCGGCGCAGGTCGGCCTCGCTGGCGGTGGGCACGACGGTCACCTCGCGGGCGCCCTGGTGCAGACTCAACGGATCTTTTTTGGATAGCTCGAATGAGAACATGAGCGTGGTT
>JBDGQP010000101.1:1871-6975 GCA_042218975.1 Salinibacter sp. | reverse complement strand
CTCATCCTGGTCATCGTCTACGGCGCGCTGCGACGTACGGAGGTGGCATCGCTAGATGTCGAGGACATCCGTCCGCTGGGCCGGCACTGGGTCCTCGATCTACCGGTCTCCACCCAACCTCTTGGCGGCTACGTGCGGATTCCGGACGCTGTCGCTGAGCAGGTCCAGCAACTTGCCGATCGGTACGGGGCGGACGGAGGGCCCCTGTGGCGTTCGTTCAGCAACCGGAACCGGGGGGAACGGCTCACGCCTGACGCCCTCTACAAAATCGTTCGCCGTGTCGGTCAGCAGGCCGGGATAGACGCCCTCAGCATCGACGTGCTTCGTCGGTCCGGGCTCCGGCTCGCCTCGGCCGGCGGGGCTTCGCTCGACCAGCTTCGCCAGCACGCCCGCCTGCAGACCCCGGCGTCCACGGCGAAGTACGCCGTCGAGGATGGCGACGGGCGGCTCAGCAGCACCGTGAGTGACCGCATCCCTCTGACTCTCGATCCGGGTTCGTGATTGCGCGGCCGTCCGCCCGCTCATCCGTCGCTGACGCCCATGCGGGACAGCGGATGGTTGTCCATGACGACGTGAATCCGCTGGTACTGGCGGAGCGTACTCAGGTCGGAATGGCCGGTCTGCTCCGCGGCCTCCTGTTCACCGACACCGTCGATGTAGGCCTGCGTGGCAAAGCCGGCCCGGAGGCTGTGCGCGCCGTAGAGCTCGGGGTTTTCCCCGATCGCCGCGACCCGCTCCCGGACGATGTTGTACACGCTGTGACCGGACAGCGCCCCGTCGCGCACGTTGCCCCAGCGGTCCACCATCCGAAACAAAGGACCCGAGGTGATGTCGGCGGCGGTAACCCACCGGTCCAGTGCCTCGTTGGGCGGCGGATTGAGGCCCGGCACCCGGTCCGGAATTTGGACGGTCCGTCCCTCGGCCTGGTCGGTTTTCGACTTCGGCACGTTGACGACCCGGCCGCCCTCAACGGGACGGATGTCTTTGGTCCGCAGCTCGGATAGCACCTGGCGGCGAAACCCCCCGCTGAACCCGAGAAACAACACGGCACGGTCTCTCAGAGCGGATAGATCGTCCTCATCGAAGTCCATGGCCCGAAGATGCTCCATGAGGATTGGGGCCTTGCGGTCCGGCTCGTGGTTGGAGGTCCGACGGATGTTTTTGAGTTGGCGCTTGACCGGTTGGGTGCGGCACGGGTTTTCTTCGCCGTTCCGCCGATGCCGGTCGGCGACGGCGGTCAGGCGGGCCTCGATGGTGCTCGGGGCGTAGCCCGCGCCGGCGAGCCACTCCAGGTAGCGGACCACCGTTTGCGGGCGGGCCGGCAGAGCGGAGAGCTCATGGTGCGTGCAGAAGGCCGCGAAGATGCGCCAGCCGGTTCGGTAGCTGCGGCGCGTATTCGCGGCGTCGGCGTCCCGATCCCGGATGACGGCCCGGGCGGAGAGGTCCTCGAGCGACGTCCCTGCAAGCTGGGCGTCGAACCGAAACGGCGTAAGATCGGCCATGGCGCCTCGGACTCTGGTGGTTACTTTTGATATTTTTCCCTTATCGAAAGTAAGCCCCAACCCGGTCAATGTCCAGCCCACAGCCGGAGTGTCCCATCGGCCTGTGCCCCCAATCGGCCGGTCGCGTTCCGTTCCCTAATCGGGCCAGATCGGAGTCCCCTCCATGACGAGGTCCTCGTCAAACCACTGGTACTGGACGTTGCTCAGTCGGGGAAACGTGGACTTGGTGAGCGGCCCCTCCGGTACGCTGTCCTCGGACGGTTGGAACGCGCGCTGTCCCCCCACGAGAATGGGAGCAATGGTCAGGATGACGTGGTCCACCAGACGACGCGTGAGAAAGCTGGTAATCACGTTCGTGCCGCCCTCCACCATCACGCTCTGGAAGCCGCGGTCCCCAAGCGCGGTGAGCAGGGAGTCCAGACAGATGTCGTCGTCGACGCAGGGAAGGCGAATTACCGTCGCGTCCTGATCTTCCAGGGCACGCTTTCGGGCCTCGGGGGCCGACTCGTTCGTCGCGATGATGGGAGCGGGGCCGGCGCGCGAGAACAGCTGGGCGTCGGTCGGAAACCGCAGACGGGTGTCCAGCACTACCGGGGTCGGGTGGGGGCCCTCGCTGCGTCGCACGTTCAGTCTCGGGTCGTCGCTGAGGATGGTGCCGATCCCGACCAGAATGGCGTCGTGATGCGCCCGCAGTTGGTGGGTGAACGTCAGTGCGTCCTCCCCGCTGATGGGCAGGGGACGTCGGTCGGCAGACGCAATGGATCCATCGAGACTCTGGGCGTACGTGAGCGTGACGTACGGTCTTCCTGTTTTCTGGAACTGGTCGCGGGCACGCTGGCGGAGCGCCTGTAGCTCGGTGCCGTGCACGCTCCTTCGCGAGCCGTCTTCGAGAGGACCGAGCTCCAGAAGATGACGCATCCGCTGGACCTTGGTCTGCAGATACTCCGTGTTGTGACGGTTGAGGTGGGGTTGAAGCGGAACGCGCTCCGACACGGTCACGCCGTGGGCCTCCAGACTTTCGATCTTTTCGGGGTTGTTGGTAAGAAGCCGTACCTTGCCGATTCCAAGATCCTCGAGAATTTGGACCCCGATTGAATAGTCCCGTTCATCGGCCCCGTGTCCGAGCATTTGGTTGGCCTCGACGGTGTCGTAGCCCTCGTCCTGTAAATTGTAGGCCTTCAGCTTGTCGAGGAGGCCAATCCCCCGTCCCTCCTGCCGAAGGTACAGGAGCACGCCGGCCTCCTCGGAGGCAATGCGTCGCATCGACGCGTTGAGCTGCTCGCCGCAGTCGCACCGAAGCGACCCGAGAACGTCTCCGGTGAAGCACTCGGAGTGGACGCGCACGAGGACCTCCTCTTTTCCTTCGACGTCGCCGTAGAGCAGGGCCAGATGATCTTTGTCGTCGACAGTATTTTCGTAGAGGGACAGAGTAAACTCTCCGTCCACGGTTGGAATGCGGGCACTGATGAGCCGCTGTACGGAAAGTGCATCCATAGAACCTGAGAAGACGTCCAGGAATACTGGCTGTAGGACACTCGTGCAGACCTAGGTCCGGCGTATGACCGAGGGGTTGGCGGTGTTTCTGGGCGCCGGATACCGGCCCCGATGGACTGACCGTGGTTCGCTTGTCGGGAGGCACTCACAGAGGCATATTTCGAAAGTCATATTTTGACATTAAATTGAGTGCACCACTTCGATATATAAAACCTTGACACATGGGCACCCGAAAACGTTTCGGGGACGCATTCATTACAGGGATCGTCTACTCCCCCAAACTCCCGTTTTCCGGCCCGGTTCTACGTATGACTTTTACCCCGATCCTCGTGGGGGCACTCTACCCCGGCATCACTCGTGGCCTCGACGCCGATCATTTAGCGACCCAGTCGCTGGACGGCCGGGGACTTCTGGTGTGTACCTCCCATGTGGTGGCCGGCCGCGGAGTCGTGACCGACGTCCTGAACGTTCCTACCGACACGGTGTCCGCTCAACTCGAACACCTCGCCGAAACCGAGACGCCGACGGGCGCCAAGGTCGGCATCATTGGCGACGCCCCTACCGTCGAGGTGGTCTTCCGTCACCTACGAGCCCTGGACGGACCGGTCCTGCTGGACCTTACACTGAGTGGGCCCAGCGGAGAAGACGTCCTGGGACAGCGAGGCCTGGATGCGCTGCTCGAGCATCTAGACGTCCCAGATCTGGTGACGGTCCGAAAGCAAGACGCCGCGCTGCTGGCCGGCATGGAGATTCCCAGTCTCGACGACGCACAGGTTGCCGTACAGCGCATTGCCCAGCGCGGCGCCTCCCACGTGCTCCTGCGATGCGGGCGCCTTTCCACCCACCACTTTGACACGGAGTCCAGTCCCCCCGACTACGCAGTTGACTTATACTACGACGGAGACGATATTGCGCTGTTCGAAGCCCCGTTTCTTTCGGATCTGGGATCCATGAACGGCGCTTCGAGCGGCCTGACGATTCCCCTACTCCAAATGATGCAGGATGGGGTGCCCATCGAGCAGGCCCTCCAGCAAGCAAAAGGACAGGTGACCGAGGCCCTCCGGGCCGCCCAAGAGGCGACCGCCCCTCGGTCGTCCGCCTTCTTCGACGCCCTCCGTCCGCACACCTCCCTCCCCACCCCGGAGGTTGAGGAGACCGACGACTCGGGCGGCTGACTCCCCCTGCATTCTACCCGTGTCTTTCCTAGACCACAGCCGAGTCCATGCCTCAAAACGAGCGGGACCAAGAGAAGACCACGATTTACGACGTCGCCGAACACGCCGGGGTCGCTATCTCGACCGTCTCCCGTGTGCTCAACAACTCCCAGGACGTTTCGGACGCGACCCGGGAGACGGTCATGGAGGCCATCCGGGAGCTCCAGTTTCGGCCCAACCGGACCGCCAAGTCGCTCGCCCAGCGGGCGACCCGTACCATCGCCGTGGCCGTGCCGACCTTCACCACCCCGTTCCACAACGAACTCCTGAAAGGTGTGCGGGATCGGCTGGACGACGCGGACCTCGACCTTCTTCTCTGTGATTTGGACTGGGAGGCCCCCAAGGCCACCCTGCTGAACTTTCTCGAACGAGGCGCGATGGACGGACTGATCGTGGCCGGGCTGCCCATCAATCAGGAAACAGCCGACGATCTCCTTACCCTTGGCGCGCCGGTGGTACTTATCGGCAGCGAATGGTCCCCACTCGACTCCTTCTACTGGGACGAAGAGCCCGGGGTCAAGCTGGCCATGAATCACCTGATCGATCGAGGGCACACGCGGATTGGCATGATTACGACCCCTCACGACAACCGGCTGCGCAACGCACGGGTCAACGGATACCAGGAGGCGCTCCAGGAGGCCGGGCTCGGGTACGACGAGACGCTCGTGGTTCACGGCCAGACCCGCAAGCACGACGGGTTCAGTGAGGAATCGGGCTACGAGGCGATGAACGAACTTCTGGCGTTCGATCGTCCCGTCTCGGCGGTCTTTGCGAGCAGCGACGTCCAGGCGATCGGCGCCTGGCAGGCCATCCGCGAGTCCGGCTCTGAGGTGCCGGACGACTACAGTCTGGTGGGGTACGACGACATCAAGGTGAGCCGCTTCATTGGACTGA
>JBDGQP010000101.1:0-1861 GCA_042218975.1 Salinibacter sp. | reverse complement strand
GTGAGCGGGCCACGGACGTGTTGCTCGATCGCCTGAACAACGCCGGATCGGACGATCCCATTTCTGAGCTCGTAAAACCCGAGCTCAAGGTCCGCAAATCGAGCCGAGGCCCCGTCGAGTAGCGCCTCTCGGCCCCGGCGGTCCTCGATCACGTCCTTTTACCGTTTCCTTCTCGTTCATGGACGACGCCTTCCTCCACGACCACCTCGACCACACGCTCGAATCGACGAACCTGGTCGATTTGGGGCCGCGCTACCAGGGCAAGGTGCGCGACACGTACCGGCGGAACGGAGAGCTGGTGCTGATCACGACCGACCGCATTTCGGCCTTCGACCATGTCCTGCCCCAGACCATTCCCTTCAAGGGCCAGGTCCTGAACCAGACCGCAGCCTACTTCTTTGAGGCCACCGAGGACGTGGTGCCGAACCACGTTCTGGACGTGCCCGACCCCAATGTCACGGTCGCCCGGGCCTGCACGCCCGTGAAGGTCGAGTTCGTCGTGCGGGGGTACCTGGCCGGGCACGCGTGGCGGGAATACAAACGCGGGTCCCGCGTGCTCTGCGGACATCAGCTGCCCGACGGCCTCCAGCAAAGCCAGAAGCTTCCGGAGCCGATTGTCACCCCAACCACGAAAGCCGAGCACGGACACGACCAGGACGTGACGCCGGAGGAGGCCGTGGCGGCCAGCCAACTCTCCACCGACGAGTACGAGCACCTCCGGGACTGGGCACTCGCTCTGTTCGAGCGGGGAAGCGAGATGGCGGCCGATCAGGGACTCATCCTGGTCGATACGAAATATGAGTTCGGTCGAACGCCGGAGGGCAACTTCCTGCTTATCGACGAGGTGCATACGCCGGACTCGTCTCGGTACTACTATCGAGAAGGGTACGAGGAACGGCTGGCAAAGGGCGTCCCGCAGGAGCAGCTCTCCAAGGAGTTCGTCCGCGAGTGGCTAATGGATCAGGGCTTTCAGGGGCGCGAAGGAGAGACGATGCCCGACCTCCCTCCCTCCTTTCGCGTGACAGTTGGGAAGCGCTACATTGAGCTGTACGAAACGGTCACCGGCTGCTCGTTCGAACCGGATCCCTCTCCCAATCCTGAGGCACGCATCGCGGCGGCGCTGGACCACTCAGCGTAGGTGCACCCGGTGGAAAGAGGCCGTAGGGCTTGTTTTGGGACGTATCAGTTCACGTACGTCTCGGGGCGCCGATCCTCGAGGACATCGTTGTAGGCATTGATGGATCGGTCACGCACCGCGTCCAGATCGAGCGACGCGACGCCAACGCCGGTATCGGTGCGGCCGGAGCGCCGAAGCACGTTGCCGTCCGGCCCACAGATTTCACTGAGCCCGATAAAGGTGAGCTCTTCGCCGTCCTTCGCCTCCGATCCGTGCCGGTTGGCCGTAACTGTGTAGACGTGGTTTTCCCGGGCCCGGATGGGCATCGACTCCGGGCAGTGCGGTAGAACTAGGTTTGAGGGATGGGCGATCACGTCGGCGCCCTTCAGCGCGAGACTCCGTGCGGCCTCCGGGAAGTACCAGGTGAGCCGAGCTAGAGTGAGTTCGGAGAATGTTCTCTATCATTAGGAAGGACACGGGTCGTTGAGGCGGCCCGATGGCCCTACGGGACTAAGCTCTCTGGGCGTAGGCCCAGAGGGTGGAAAATCTGTCCCAGGAAGGGGTGGACGGGTCCAGTGCCAGGACCTAAGCATCTGCCCTTGGCCACAGGCCATCAAGGTGAGTCCAAACAAACGGTTTTAGTTCCTTTGGCGAACTTCGGCCCTCACCGAAGGCACTAACACGAGCTAAAACAATGAAGCGATGTGGGCGAATGCGGCTCTGCCGCGTCCCAAGAAGGCTCAA
>JBDGQP010000100.1:0-7781 GCA_042218975.1 Salinibacter sp. | reverse complement strand
ATCCCGGGCATGATCTACTTCTGGGGCAAGGGCGCCTACTGCGGCTGGATCTGCACCTGTGGGGCGATGGCGGAAACCCTCGGGGATCAGCACCGCGAGAAGATGCCCCACGGGGAGGGCTGGAACAAGTTCAACATGGCCGGACAGGTGATCATGGTGCTGGCCTTCCTGCTGCTGTTCCTGCGCATCGGCGGGTGGGTGTGGCCCGGCAGCTGGGCGGACGCGGCCTTTCAGGCGGGGCTCTACGGCGAATGGTTCGGGCTGCAACTCAACTACAGCTGGGTGGTGGACACTGTGCTGGCGGGCATGGTCGGGTTCGGCGTCTACTTCTGGCTGAGCGGCCGCTTCTGGTGCCGCTTCCTGTGTCCCCTCGCGGCGCTGATGCACATCTACCACCGGTTCAGCCGGTTCCGCATCCTGGCCGACAAGAAGAAGTGCATCTCCTGCAACATCTGCACGAGCGTCTGCCACCAGGGCATCGACGTGATGAGCTTCGCCCAGAAGGGCGAGCCGATGGCCGACCCGCAGTGCGTGCGGTGCTCGGCCTGCGTGCAGTCGTGCCCGACGGGCGTGCTGGAGTTCGGACAGGTCGACCCCGAAACCAAGGAGGTCGTGCACCGCGACGCGCTGGAGGCGTCGCTGACCCGCATCCAGGAGCAGGAGAACGGCACCGGGGAGCCCGAGCCCACCCCGGCCGGGGCGGCCTGAGAACCGTTCGGCCGCCGCCCCGGTGGGATGCGGTGAGCCGAGCCCGTCCCCGCTCCTTTTCCCAACACAGAACGCCCAAGCCCCCGTCCGCAACCGAACGAATGAAGCGAGCCCTCCCGGCCCTCTTCACACTGCTCGCCGGGTGCCGGAGCAGCGCTGGAGGATCGATGTCGCCCCTACCTCCGTGGTCGTGTGCAGACCGGAGACACCCCTTGCGGGGAGCGACAGTGACCACGTTCCACGCGCTCGTGGGCCCCCCCACCGATTCGTAGAAAGTACGTGAACTCTTTTCCGCGACAACTGCGAACCGCACGCTTCCTGAACACCGGAGCGCTCCGGATAGGGTAGTGAGGCGGACCGGACGAGCCGGCCCCAAACAAGAAATGCCGACCCGTCTCGGCTCTCGGCGACGGATCGGCCGTGGAGAAAAGGACGTCGGTGACCTACGTAACGGCCTCGGCCTTTTCCTCGGGAATGGGCATCGCCTCGAACCGGACCCCACGGTCCCCCGGGTAGGGCTCGTGGTGGTCGTGCTGGTTGCGCCAGATTTCCTCGGGAATGCCTTCCGGAAAGGCCTCACACACAGCCTCGTCGTCCCGATCCCGGTCGAGGTGAGTACAGGACTTGCACATCGATTCGATTTCGTGGGCCATGGCGAGTGCTCTCAGGTTAGTTGGAAAGGCTTCCGAGAAGGTAGAGACATAAACAGCGGGTGAGATCCGGAGATCCGATTCGACCAAAATTTAGAGGCAGTCTAAATCCGTGTCTTCGCGGGAGAGCCGGGGCGCGCCCCGGGGCCGGGCCCCCTGCACACGCGGTCTCGCCGGAAATTTCACGAAGCACCGTTGCACTCCGCGGCGAAAACCACTTATTTAGACTGTGTATAAACGACCCCGTCCAGTTCCCGACGCTTCCATGCATCTGGAAGAGTTCAAGAAGGAGGCCCCCGCCGACTTTTCGGTTTGTCGCCGGCCCGGACAGGCCTGCTACAAGTACTGCCTGCGGGGAAAGGGGTGCACACTGGGGGTGCTGTTCGAGACCTCCACCTGCGTGTGCTTCGAGTGGCTGACCGAGAATGGACAGGCCGTCGACTACCGCCCTGAACTCCGCTATAAGGCGTGGCCGAAGCGGGAGGTGACTCGCCTCGTCGCGGAGGGCTGGTGGGAACCGACCCCGACGGACGACAAGACGGCCGCCTAGCGGCCCCGACCTTTCGGGGAACACCGGGACCCATTACTGAGGGGGAGAGAGGACGTGGAGGTCCTCGTCGAGCAGACGGCCCCACGTGTCGTCGTACGGATGCACGGCCCGGACGACCGAGTCCCCGCGGACCACGGGCCGTCCCTCGTTTGCCCAGCGGAAGATGGAGCCCTTCAGGTTGGCGACGTTCCCGAAGCCCCGGGCCCGCAGCCGCGCGGCGACGCGGGCCGAGCGGTAGCCCACGGAGCAGTACACTACGATAGGCGTGTCGCGGGGGAGCGTGTCGAGCATGGGAAATTGCGTGGCCGCCGGGTCGACGCGACGCGCGCCCCGGAGGTGGCTGACAGCGTACTCCTCCGGGGCGCGGGCATCCAGCAGGACCGTCCGCGACGAATCCGCGAGGCGCTCGGCGAGGCTGTCGGTCGTGAGCGTCGGGACCTTCGGAAAGCTCGACTGGATCATCCGGTCGACGGCCCGCCAGGTCTGGGCGTCCGTGCACCCGGCCGGAAGGGCGAGGAGGAAGAGAACGGAGGCCGCGAAAGAGCGCACAGGATGCCGGAGGGTTAGAGAGAGATGACACCGTCGATGCTGGAGGCCTCCTCGTAGACCGACACCACTTCCTCGCTCGACGACATCTGGAGGTGGGCCGTCACGCTCTTGTAGTTTCCCTTGCTGGACTCTCGGACCCGAAGCTGGTGGTCGCCAAACACCGACTTCAGCTCCTCAACCTGCCCGGTCGGGGCGATGAACTTGAAGGTGTACTGGGTCGGCCAGTCGTTCTGGTCGTCGAGCAACTCTTTAAATCGGTTCCACCATTCTTCGTCGTTCTCGGCCTCGGGCTGGTTGATGAACTGCATTGCGCGGTGGGGCACGTTCGGAAGATAGTAGATTGTGTATACGCACGGCCCGCGCCCCTCGTTCGACCCCCGAGAGCGTGACGACCGAGAAACATCCACGAAGAAAGGTGAATTTAATCTTTCGAGTCTTTCGGCGCTCCGATACACTACTACCCCTTCCGGAGAAATTTCTCTGCTCATCAATCCGATTCCGTCTCATGTCTCCCTCCGTGCACCGTTCAGTCTGGCGCCGGGTGGGCCCGTGGCTTGGTCTCCTGGCGCTCTGGGCGGTCCTGCTGGTGCCGGCGGCACAGGGGCAGGACCTCTTGTCCCAGTTCGAGAAGCAGGTAACGACCTTCACCCTCGACAACGGCCTGACGTTCGTCGTCGTGGAGCGACACGACGCGCCGGTCGTCGCCTTCCACACCTACGCCGACGTCGGGTCGGTCAACGAGCCGGCGGGCCGCACCGGCCTCGCCCACATGTTCGAGCACATGGCCTTCAAGGGCACGACCACGATCGGCACCAAAAACATTCAGAAGGAAATGACAGCCCTCCGGCGGCAGGAGGAGATCTATCTCCAGCTCCGGCGGGAGCGGGCCCGAGGGGCGCGGGCCGACTCCGCCCGCATCGACTCGCTGGAGCAGGCGTTTCGGGCGGCCCAGAAGGAGGCCGAGTCCTATATTGAACAGGGCGAGTACGAGAACATCCTGGAGCGGGAGGGGGCCACTGGAATTAACGCCTACACCTCCGCCGACGCCACGTCGTACCTCTACAGCCTGCCGGCCAACAAGCTGGAGCTCTTCTTCGGGATGGAGTCGGATCGGTTCCTGAACCCGGTGCTCCGCGAGTTCTACACGGAGCGCGACGTGGTCATGGAGGAGCGGCGCCAGCGTACCGAATCGAACCCGACCGGCCGTCTGGTCGAGGAGTTTCTGGCCACGGCGTTCAAGGCCCATCCGTACGGCCAGCCCACCATCGGGCACATGTCCGATCTCAAGAGCCTGTCCCGGACCGACGCCCGTCGGTTCTTCGAGAAGTACTACAACGCGAGCAATCTCACCATCGGGATCGCCGGGGACGTCGATCCGGAGCGCGTGCAGGCCCTGGCCGAGGAGTACTTCGGGCGGCTGCCGGAGGGGACCGATCCCCTGCCGGTGACCACCGACGAGCCGAAGCAGCTCGGGCAGCGCCGCGTCGTCATCCGCGAGCAGACGCAGCCCTACCTGCTTATCGGCTACCACCGGGGGAGCATGCGAAGCGCCAACGATCCGGTCTACGACGTGCTCGCCAACGTCCTGGGGCAGGGGCGCACGAGCCGGCTGCACAAGCGCCTGGTCGAGACCGAGACGGCCCTCAACGTGCAGGCGGTGCCCAGCTTCCCGGGGAAGAAGCACGAGAGCCTGTTCGTCTTCTTCGGGCTCCCGAACCGGGGCGTCTCGCCGGATACCGTCGAGCACGCCATCTACGAGGAGCTCGACCGCATCCAGAAGGAGGGCATCACGCAGCAGGAGCTCGAGCGGGCCAAGACGCAGGCCCGGGCCTCCTTGATCGGCACCCTCGACTCCAATTCCGGGCTGGCCCGCCGGTTTGCCCGGATGGAGGCCCTCACCGGGGACTGGCGAAGTGTCTTTCGGCGCCTGGAGGCCCTCCAGGCCGTGACGGTCGACGATGTGCAGCGCGTGGCCCAGAACACGTTCAGGCGCAGCAACCGCACCGTCGCCATGATCAAGACGTCCGGCGACTCGGACGAGCCGACGACGGCCGAAAACTGACCGCCCCTCTTCGCTGTCTTCGAATCCGCTCCATTTCCGTTCCGTCATGACGATGCCGGTCCGCACCTCCGTTCTTCTATGTCTTCTCGCCGTCGTTCTGAGCACGCTGGTCGCCGCGCCCCCCGTCCGGGCCCAGGCAGGAGGCGACACGATCCGGACCTCTGACTACAACGTCGAGAACCTCACGTACCCGCCCCTCCGCGACTTTGAGGTCCCGGAGCCGCGCCGACTTGAGCTCGAGAACGGCATGGTCGTCTTCCTCCTGGAGGACCACGAGCTCCCTCAGGTCAACGCCGTGGCCCGCATCGGCGTGGGCTCGGTCTACGAGCCCGCCCAGAAGCGCGGCCTCGCCTCCATCACGGGCACGGTCATGCGCACCGGCGGAACGGCCACCCTGCCGCCGGACAGTCTGAACCAGGCGCTCGAGAACATCGGGGCGACCGTCGAGACGAGCATCGGGGAAACCTCCGGCTCGGCGTTCATGTCGACCCTCTCCGACCACGTCGACACGGTGCTGCCGATCTTTGCCGAGGTGCTCCGGCGGCCCGCCTTCGCCGCGGAGAAGGTGCAGCAGGCCAAGAAGCAGCGGAAGTCCGCCATCTCGCGCCGAAACGACAACGCCCGGCAGATCGCCTTCCGCGAGTTCGATAAGCTCCTCTACGGCGAGGAGAGCCCCTACGCCCGCACCCCGCAGTACTACACCATCGACCGCATCGGCCGGCAGGACCTCGTCGACTTCCACGACCGGTATGTCCACCCCAACAACGTCTATCTCAGCGTCTGGGGCGACTTCGACGCCGACGCGATGGCGCAGAAGATCCGCGAGCAGTTCGGCGACTGGACGGCCCCGGAAGGCTTCACGCCGCCGTCGCCGCCCCGGCCGACCGCCGAGCGCGCCTACTCCGTCAACGTCATTCCCAAGAACGACGTCAACCAGAGCACCATTCTCATGGGCCACCCCGGAAGCCTCCGGCGGGACGACCCCGACTACCCGGCCGTCACGGTCATGAACGAGGTGCTCAGCGGCGGCTTCTCGGGTCGGCTCTTCCAGACCGTGCGGCGCGAGAAGGGCCTCGCCTACTCGGTCTTCGGGAGCTATACGGCCAACTACAACCGGCCGGGCCGCTTCTACGCCGGGGTCTTCTCGAAAAGCGCGACCACCGTCGAGGCCACCACCGCGGTCCTGAAGGAGGTCGAGCGGATGCGGCAGGCCCCGCCCACCGACGAGGAGCTGCGCCTCGCGAAGGACAGCTACCTCAACTCCTTCGTGTTCAACTTCGACACGCAGCGGGAAATTCTGAGCCGACTGATGACCTACGAGGCCTACGACTACCCGGCCGACTTTCTCCAGCGGACGAAGGACAGCATCGAGACCGTCACGGCGGCCGACGTGCGGCGCGTGGCCCAGACGTACCTACACCCCGACCAGGCCCACATCCTCGTCGTCGGCAATCGAAACGAGTTCAGCGACTCGCTGTCGACGCTCACGAAGGGCGGATCGGTGAACCAGATCGACATCTCCATCCCGACGAGCCCGCCCGACGAGCAGGCCGACTCGGTGTCCGCGGCGGCGCAGAAGGCTGGCCTCGCCACCCTTCGGAGGGCCCGGCAGGCCCTCGGCGGAGAGGCCTTCGCGTCCCTCGAAAACATAAAGGTCGTGAGCCAGCAGACGGCCCAGACCCCGCGCGGCACGATGACGATCGACCTGACCGCGACCCGCGCCCTGCCGGACAAGGCGTACATCAAGCGCGCGATGCCGCAGGGCACCATCGAGATTACAATCAACGGGCAGCAGGGCCAGATGACGACGCCGCGCGGCACCCGCTCCATGCCGTCCTCGCTGCTCAAGCGCGTGAAGAGCCAGTTCTGGCGAGACCTCACCTACCTGATGAGCAACCTCGACCGGGAGGGCCTCTCCGCGCAGGACCTCGGAACGAAGACCGTCGCGGACACCTCGTACCGGGCTGTGAAGGTGAGCCCGCCGACGGGCAACGGGTTCACGCTCTACCTAGACCCGGACACCATGCGGCCGGCCCGCATGTCCTTTCAGGCCCAGACCCGACAGGGACCCAAGCCCAGCACGGCGGTCTATCGGAACTACAAGACCGTCAACGGGATGGCAATCCCGCACGAGACGATCACGTACCAGGACGGAAAGAAGACCGCGACGACCACGATCCAGTCGATCTCGGTGAACGTGGATCTGGCTACGGACCTGTTCACGCTGGACCAGGCCTCCTCGGAGTAGAGAGCGGCCGGTCCAATCCTGCGCCCGTTCGCATTTGGATGTAGACTCCCGCCCAGACTCATGGCTCTGCCGTCCCGGGTCGCCCTCTGCGACGTGGGGCCGCGCGACGGCTTTCAGTTCGAGGAGCAGTTCATCCCGACGGACCTGAAGGTCGAGATCATCACGGCCCTCGCCGACGCGGGCGTTCCGCGCATTCAGGTAACCTCCTTCGTCCATCCGGAGCGGGTGCCGCAGATGCGCGACGCGGAGGCCGTCTGTGAGCAACTCCCCGACCGCGAGGAGGTGACCTACGCGGGCCTCGTCCTCAACCAGAAGGGACTTGAGCGCGCCCACGCTGCGGGCCTCTCGCAGGTCGATCTCTCCATTGCCACGCAGGACGCGCACAGCCGGGACAACACCAACCGGAGTGTCGACGAGGCCATCGCGGAGGCCGAGACCATGGTGCGTTCCGCCCACGCCCACGGGATGGAGGCGCAGATGGGCTTTCAGACTGTGTTCGGCTACGAGGCCCCCGGCGACACGCCCCTCGACCGGATCGTGGACCTGAGCCGGCACTTCGCGGACATGGGGGTCCAGTCGATTTCCCTGGCCGACTCGACGGGGCTTGCCCATCCGCGCATGATCAAAGGGCGCATCCGGGCCGTGCAGGCCGCCGTCGGCGACACCCCGCTCGTTCTGCACCTCCACGACACGCGCGGCCTGGGCCTCGCCAACGTCTACGCCGCCCTTCAGTGCGGGGTCGGGCGCTTCGATGCGTCGCTGGCCGGCATGGGGGGATGCCCCTTCATCGAGGGGGCCACCGGCAACATCGCCACCGAGGACGCCGTCTATCTGCTCGACCAGTTGGGCATCGAGACGGGCGTCGACCGGGCGGCGGTGGCGCGCGCATCGCTCCGCGTCGAGTCGGTCCTGGACAAAGAGTTTCCCGGCAAGGGGCACCGCCTAGTGCAGCGCCGCCACTAGCAGGCTGTTGCACATTGGAATTTGAGTCCTCAGCCGAGCGATTTACTCGTG
>JBDGQP010000010.1:0-7976 GCA_042218975.1 Salinibacter sp. | reverse complement strand
TACGGCCTATCGCTTTTTCATGCAAATCCGCCCCTTACCTGCACGGAGTGTTGCTGAAGTGCTTTGCTTTACAGCAAGTTAACTTGCCATTCGTACAGTGTTGGCCTGATCAGAGCAGGCACTCCCCTATCGAGAAAGGTGAGTGAGGCGCTATGTTATTCAAACCTTCACATTGACAGCTTGGTCCGGAGTCTTTGACGTAACTGAGGGCTTCGCCGGTAGCCGCAACTCCAATATTGATTGCTTTGCGCTTCCTCATTGCTCTCGCACGCCTGCCCATCGTCATCACCGCCGACGCGGTGAGAATCGACCCGTCGTGATTCGGGACGTTTGGATCGCAGGAAGGCTCGACTGCGTCACTCTTCTCGTCCGGTTGCGGACGCTGTCTCACCAGTCCCAAGGCGGAATTGGCCCGGCTCGGGACCACAGTCCTCGATTTGCGTAGCGGGCCTGACATCCGAGGCGTGCGAGCTCGGTAGATCTGGGGGGCGGTCGCCGTGTCACGCGTGGCCGCACTGGACAGGCATGGCGCCGAAGTCCAAGCTGTTGGCTCCACGCAGGCCACGGCGCGGTCGGAGGAATCGATGCCTCGCACTACCTACTGTACCCCGGCACTAATAAGCTCACAAGCGGCCCGCGTGGCACTACCGCCTAGCTGATCCGACTTCGAGGCGCCTCCGCAGAGGCGCACGGTCACGAGTTGCCAGTACAGGCGCCGGTCATCGAGGCGTCTCCGTCAGGGAGCCCGAGAGGGCGTACCGTACGAAGCAATCAGTGGCCTGACCGCCACCCAGAGAACCTCCATCACGGAAACCCCAGCTCCAACTGCTCCCCGACCCGCGCCGCCTCGCCGACGAGCGAGGAGACGCTGATGCCCAAAAGCCGCACCGGCTCGGTCGGCGGCCGCGGCCTCTGCAGCAGCCGCTCGGCTAGGGCCATCAGCTCGGCCCGGTCGGCGACGGCCCGCTCCAGCGTGGTCTGCCGCGTGCTGGTCTCGTGCTCGTGACTTTTGAGCTTGAGGGTGACGGTCCGCCCCTTCGCGGGCCCGCCCTCCGGGCCGGCCTTTTTCAGGCGGCGCTCGACTTTTTCTGCGATCCGCTCTAAGCGGGAGAGCATTTCCTCCGGGTCGGAGAGGTCCTTCCGAAAGGTCCGCTCCGCCCCGACGGACTTGCGCTCTCGGTCCGGCTTCACGGGGGGGTCGTCCTCCCCCATCGCGAGCCGCTTGAAGTGGGCGCCCCGCTTCCCGAAGTGATGGGTCAGCTTTCGCCCGGAGGCCTCCTGCAGGTCCTCGCCGGAGCGGAGGCCGAGCTCCCGCATCTTCTCGGCGGTGACGGGGCCGATCCCGTGGAATTCCTCGACGTCGAGGCCGGCGATGAACGCCATCTGCTTTTCCGGAGGAATCACCGTTAGCCCGTCGGGCTTGCCCTGGCCCGTCGCGACCTTCGCCACAAACTTCGAGGGCCCGACCCCGGCGGACGCGGTCAGGTCGGTCTCCTCGTAGATCTGTTTCCGGATGCGGCGGGCGATCAGGGTGCCGGACGGCGGCCCGGCCTTCGGGTCGGTGACGTCGAGGTAGGCCTCGTCCAGGGACAGCGGCTCCACGAGATCCGTGTAGCGCCCGAGGATCGTTCTGATGACCTGAGACTCTTCTTTGTAGACGTCCATTCGCGGGGAGACGAAGATGAGATCCGGGCACTTCCGGTCGGCCTCCACGGCCGGCTGGGCGGAACGGACGCCGTAGGGCCTAGCCTCGTAGCTGGCGGTCTGCACGACGCCGCGGGGCGGAGCAGAGCCGACGGCGATCGGCTCGCCGGCGTACTTCTCCGGGAAGTCCCGCTGCTCGACCTGGGCGTAGAAGGCGTCCATGTCGACGTGGACGATCCGCCGCGCCTCCCTCCTTGCCGGGGTGCCGTCGTGGTCGGTCATTGCCCTGGATGGCTGAGAGGTGCAGAACGGTGGCGGGCCCCCGACTACCGGGCCTCCGCGACCGGAAGCTCGTCCCACCGGGTCGTGTATCGGGGCGAGGTCCGCCGGCGTTTCATCGTCCAGTCCCGGCCGGCAGTGTCGCTCCCGGGGAGCCCCGCGGCCGCGAGGCCGACCGTGCCCGTTCCGTGCTCGCGGTTGATCTGGTCGACGGCTTCCGTCAGCGCCTCGTCCTCCGTGCGGCGCCGCCCGAACAGGCTCTCCTGGTGCGGCCGGCGCGGGCGGATGTCGTAGAGCTGTACGCCGGCCTTCTTGTAGCCGGGGCCCTCCCGGTAGATCACGTCCAGGAGGCGCCCGGTGGCCCGCACAAACGGGGCCGCCCGGGCGGTGTGCTCCGGCAGGGTGCCCGCCGCCCCGTTGGCGTAGTGCGGCGGGTCCCCGAACCGCTTCGTCGTGATAAAGGCCTGGGTTCCCCGGGCAACCAGGCCCTCTCCCCGGAGCTTCTCGGCGGCACGCTCCGCACGGGTCGCGAGGGCCTGGCGCAGGTTCTCTTTGGAGTGCACTCGCTCCCCGAACGACCGGGAGCGGACCAGGGTCTTCCGGTCGGGCCGCACGAGCTCCAGCTCCAGGCAGGGCCGTCCCCTCAGCTCCCACGCCGTGC
Source organism: Salinibacter sp. (assembly GCA_042218975.1). Taxonomy (GTDB): domain Bacteria; phylum Bacteroidota; class Rhodothermia; order Rhodothermales; family Salinibacteraceae; genus Salinibacter. The sequence continues at coordinate 5,392 of JBDGQP010000010.1, read as the reverse complement.
GCAGACCCACCACGGTCATCTCTTTTCGAATCCACGGGTCCGGGAGCGCCCGGAAGCCGGCGGCAGAGGCTACGCCTTTCTCCTTCAGTGTCTTCTCGTAGGCGCTCCCGATGCCCCAGATGTCGCCGACGGGGACCCGCCGCAGGAGCTCCTCCAGCTCGTCCCCAGATGGGCAGACGTAGGTGCCCTGGCCCCAGCCGGCGCGCTTTCGGGCCTTGGCGTTTTCGTCTGCGACCTTCGCTAGGGTTTTTGTCGGGCCGATCCCGACGCGAATCGGAACGCCGATCCACCGCCGCACCCGCCGGCGAATGCGCTCGGCCACGCGCCAGAGGTTCTTCCTGGAGAGGTCCGGGAGCGTCAAAAACGCCTCGTCGATCGAGTAGCGCTCCAGCTCCAGGGCCTCTTCCCGAAGGATGGAAGCCACCCGGCTGGACATGTCCCCGTACAGGGCGTAGTTCGACGATAGGACCGCCGCGCCTCTTTTCTCCAGGTCCTCCTTCCACTTGAAATAGGGCGCGCCCATCGGCACGGGCTCCTCCCCATCGGGACCCTCCCTATCAGGATCCTCTCCACCTGGGCCCGGGGCCTTCAGCTCCTCCGACCGGGCGATGATGCAGCCGTCGTTGTTCGAGAGGACCGCCACGGGCCGGTCTCGGAGCGCCAGCTCGAAGACCCGCTCGCAGCTGACGTAGAAGTTCTCGCAGTCGACGAGGGCGTAGGTGTGGTCCACGAAAGAAGAGAGATCCGCTCGGGAACGAGAGGGAAATGCGGAATAGTCACTCTACACACATATTCCACACATGCTAAAATATCAACCGCCTTCCTTCCTCTTACAACGGGCTGACGTTCGCCGGGCCGACGTTAGATTCTCAGCGTCGGATGTGTCTGTCAGATACACTTCTCAGGAACGTCCATCTTTGCGCTGCGACAGAAGCCCGGCTCCTGGTGGGATTCTGGGCTTTTTGTCTTTCGAGCGCCTCGTCGCCCGACACAGCAGGCCCAGAAAAGCGAAAAGCCCGCCGTCGGGACGGGCCGAGGCAGGCTCTAAAGTCGCTGCCGGGAGAGCAATCTCCTCTCTCGTTTGCAGCGCTCTACCTGTCACGATACGAAAATCGACCCCCGGGGGTGTCAAGGCCCTACCGTGAAGGTCTCAGGGAGTTTTTGCTCGAGGGTTTCCTCCCCTTGAGAATTTTCGCTACTCTAGGAGCGTATGCTACGGGTCTCCCGGCCCGGAGGCGTTCCGGAGCGCCCCGGCGCAGGCCTCCAGCGCTCGGCCACGGCCCGGGCCTTCTCGCCGGGCCTGAGGCGCGGGGCCCGTCCCTCTTGGCCGCCTCCCTCCTGCTCATCAGAGGCCTCACCGGCCGAATACTCCCCTGCGCCCTGGCCCCTGCCTGCGCCTTCGCCCATGTCAGCGCCTTCGCCCCGGAGCCACCGCCGGAGGAGCTGTAGCTCCCGCCGGCTGCTCTCGAGCACCTGCTCGGTGGCCTCCGCCGCCTCCGATAAGGTCACGCGGGCCGGACCGTCCCCGCCGAGCCGTAGACTACCGTCAGGACCTGTAGGTGAACCGCCGGTTGGCGGCCCGCCGGGCCCACCGTTGGATGAGAAATTTTCTCCGGAGGCGTTTTCGTTCGAAGAATCTCCGTCTGAGGAATCGCTACCAGAGGGACCTGCACTTGGGCTGGTCATCTCCGTGGCCGTGAGTTTTGGAAAAGGAGGCGGCGTGGGCGCAAGCTTCAGTGAATCAGACGGCACCTACACCCAGATCTGTCCCCAATGGAGGGTCCGTTCACGTCAACGCATGAAGCCGAGCTTTAATTTATCTGTTCCTGTTTGTTAGCTTATATTCCGCTTCGGCCTGAAAACCCCAATAGTCCCCGATGCCTCAGGTCCTGCTCGTTGAAGATAAGGACGCAGGTGAGTCCTCAGCGGGTCCCTCCCCGGCGGAGCAGGCTCTCCAGGGCGCGGAAAGCTTCGACCTGCGCCGCGCACATGAGGCGGAGGCGGTCCTCGAGGAAAAGGAGCTCTTTCGGCCGAGGTCGGGCGGGGCAGGGCCCGAGATCGACATTCTGGTCACGGCCCACTTTCTCCCGCGCCTAAATGGCCTGGGGCTCACCGAAGAGCTTCGGGAGGCCGGCGCAGATCTGCCGATCATGCTTCTCACACCCCGGGAGAATGCGGCGGCCCGCGCGGAGGCCCTCCGGCGCGGGGCCGATGACTGCCTCAGCCGGCCTGTGAAGGATGGGAAGGCGAAGGAACTGGCCGCTCGCCTCCGGGCCCTTCTCCGCCAGCCAGCCGAGTGGCAGCCTGTACAGGAGATTCAGGTCGGGCCCCTCCTCGTAGACGCCTCCCGGCGAGAGGCCTACGCCCACGGAAACCGCCTCGGCCTCCGAAGAAAAGAGTTCGATCTGCTGTACCTGCTGGCGGACCGTTCCCCGGAAGTCGCGGGCCGAGAGGAAATCGCCACGCGGGTCTGGGGCACCGGCGTCGTGTCGGACAACTCGATCGACGTGACGACCGCCGGGCTCAGGGAGGAGCTTCAAGGCGCGCTTTCGGAAGAAGACGGCGGCCCACGCGTCGAAACGATCAGAGGCGTCGGCTACCGGCTGCGCCCGGGCTCGAAGGAATAGATCCCGGAAGGATAGATCCCGGACGGATCGGTTCCAGAAGGATCGGTTCCGGTAGGCACCTCAGAAGAGGCGGGCCCGGGAGAAAGGGTGGGCCCAGACATAGAAAGCGCCCGCTCGGGCAGTGGGCCCGGCGAGCCCAGAAAATTATCATCACATCGCTGACTGCAGCATACCAAAATCGACCCCCGGGGCGTCAACCCCCGCGGGTAACGGAGCTGTGAGATCTGGGCGAGAGAACGGAAGCGGCCCTTGACTGCAGGCGGGTTTTTTGGCGGGCCCGTGAATTTGGGCGGAAGGGTGGGCCTGCGTGCAACCTTTTTCCGGCAAAGGAGGCTCCACTGTGGGTGGTCGCTCAAGGTGACCAAGACACAAAACCCGATCACCAAAACAGCGCCTCAAGCCATGAGTACCGCCCGACAGGCCCCGAAACGCGACGCCTCCAACTTCGAGGGCTACGTGATGGTGAGCGTCATCACAATCCTCTTCATCGGCCTCTTCGCGGCGCTGGTTCTGCTGTAGGGACTCCTCTGAAGGGACTCCTCCGAAGGAGATCCTCTCAAGGGAATCCTGGCGGGGAGGCTACCCTTGCCTCAGGGCCCGCCAGGGAGCGACTCGCAAGCCTCATCGTCCCCGTTACCGTCCAAGCGATGCGGGTCTCCCGGCTGGTGTGCCTCGAAGAAGCGCTGAGCCTCCGGCTGGGTCGAAAAATCGGAGCAGTCCCGATCGTTGGCTGGCTGGCCTGAACTCCGGGAGCGCCATTCCCATGGCGGCGTAGGGCGGGCCTGCGACCACAGGCCACGGCCCGCGTTTCGGGCCTGGCGCTGAAGGCGCTGGTATTCGGTGGCGCCGGGGGCGTACTGCTGGTACCACCAGCCGAGGCCGTCCCGGATGAGCATGGCACCCAAGTCCCCGCCTTGGACGTTGATTCGGGCGACGGCCCGGCCGTAGGTGCCGATGTCCTCGACGGAGACGCGGACGTTTTTTTCGCCGATGTACTGGCGGGCGGCCCGGGTGGACTCTCTGCCGTAGGGCTGTGCCGACTCGGGGGCGTCGACGCCGTGGAGTCGGATCGTGACCTCTCCCCCAGCAGAGCGGCGAACGTCGTACGTGTCGCCGTCGGCTACATCTACGACTCGGGCCGTGAAGGTTTGGCCAGGCTCGACGGATTGGGCGCGGGTGGCTGGAGCCGCAAGCGCGACTGCCAGCAGGAGGAGAGCCGCGGCCCGAAAAGACGGGTGGATGCGCATCGGAAGTGTGTTTGTGGTGGGGACTTCTCTTCGTGGTGAGGGGCAGTGTCTAAGAATCGAGGTATTGGCGACACAGGGCCCAGCGGGGCCAGCAGGGGCATTCGCAGAGGACCGAGCCGCGGGCGGAGGATCCATGGGCGGAGATGGACGGGTAAGCCTCAGGTGCAGGGCTCCGCCTCTTCCGCGTCCTCCTGGCCTCGATGGCCTGGCCTTGACGGAAGGCCTCCTGGGCGTCCTCGTCGAAGAACTCCGCCGGGGTGGGCCCTCCTTCTCCAGGCCCGGCGGCCCTCTCTGTGGGCCTCACGAGGCTTGAGTTCGTCGCAGGGAGTGTCGTCTGGTACGAGTTACTCGTCGAGATACTCGTCCAACGCTTCCGCGGTGAGCTCTTTCATCGGCCGGCCAGTTTCGGCGCTCTGGACTCGAAGCCGTTTATGGATACTTTCGGGGACGTAGAGACTGAGCTGGGACTCCTCCTGCTCCACTTCTCTTTTCAGATCGGATGCATCTTGATGGGATGGTGCATCTCCACCGGACGCCGTTCCCATCGGGTTATCGTTACTCATGGCGTAGGGTTTGAATGACGTTGTCGGTGATCTGACGAATTTCGGCGGCGGCTTTCTCGTCGCTGGACTCGATGACGGAGATCCCGTTGCCTATGGCCTCCGCGTATGCAACACGGTCTCGGGTACCTTCCCACACCGGTATTTCAAACGGCGCCAACGTCTCCTCCACAACCTTCGACAACCGGGTCCGGGCTTTCCTCCTGGAGATCACGAACGCTGCCTTGGGGCTTCCTGTGAGCTCTTGCCGGGCGTCTACGAGCTCGACGATCGTCTTCAGCGGCCAGATGTCAGCTGGTGCCGGCTGGGTAGGAATGAGGATCAGATTAGCGGCCTTGATGATTGCGGCGTGCATCTCCCGGAGGTGGGCGCCTCCGTCGATAACGACGACGTCGAAGGCGCCCTTGAGATCTTTGATGTTCTTCTCCAAAGCGGAAGGCTTCTCCACCGAGTAGACCGCAGGCAGCTCTTTGGTGTTGCCAGAGGCTTGCCAATTAGAGGCTGTAGATTGTTTGTCGGTGTCCAGGACCGCAACGTCAAGACCACGGAGTTGGAGATCCCGGGCGACGTTGATGGCGATGCAGCTCTTGCCAACACCGCCTTTAGAATGAATCGTCCCAACGATATGCATAAACTAGATTTCTAGTTTGCTGGTGATCTACTGTGCTGGTAATCTAGCCAACTAGAATACTAGAGTCAACTATCGGAAAGGTCCACACGTGCTCTCCAAGCGGATCAACCTAATAGCCTATCAATCCCACCTTTTCACTGAGAAAGCGGGTCAGAGCGGATCTGAGACCGAATGACGGGCTTTAGGTATCGTTAGGAAGCCACCGTGGAGCAGGCCGTCACCGATTGTTACACTCGGGGAGGTATCGTCAGCAAGAGCAAGTGCGGGCGTCCCACGCCCAGCTGAACTCTGTTATTGCAATAGTCCGTGCAGGTTGAGAAGTCGACG
>JBDGQP010000001.1:12648-12941 GCA_042218975.1 Salinibacter sp. | reverse complement strand
ACCATCCTGGCCGACGTCCTCGAAAATAAAAACCGGCTCACGGCCGACACGCTCTCGGACCTCAAGAAGGAGTTCATCGAGGCGGAGGCCTACGGCATGCTCGAGTTCATCGAGACCGACAACACGCTCGACCTCGTGGCCGGCCACACCGAGGCGAAGAGCCACCTCCGCAAGGCCGCCCGGGCCGTGCAGGCCGGCCGGCACGACGTGCTCCCGATGGGATACCTGCTGAGTGGCCCCGTGGGCTGCGGCAAGACGTTTCTCATTAACTGCTTCGCCGGGGAGATCGGCAT
>JBDGQP010000001.1:1831-12578 GCA_042218975.1 Salinibacter sp. | reverse complement strand
GAACCTGCTGGAGGCGATGACGCCGGTGGCCGTCATGATCGACGAGGCCGACGCCGCGCTCGGCAACCGCAACATGCAGGGCGACTCCGGCGTCAACCAGCGCGTCTTCTCCCAGATCGTCTCGTTCATGAGCGATCCGGCGCACCGGGGCCGCGTGATCTGGTTTCTCGTCACCGCCCGGCCGGACCTCATGCCGGTCGACCTCAAGCGCCAGGGCCGGGCCGAGGAGCACCTCTCGCTCTTCTACCCCTCGACCCGCGAGGACCGCGAGGAACTCCTGCAGGTGATGATGGAGCGGACGGGCGTCTCGCTGCCGATGGACGAGGTGCCCCTCGAGTTGCTCGAGGGCGATCGCACCTACAGCGGGGCCGACATGGAGGCCATCCTCACCCGGGCCGCCTTCCGCGCCGCGGGCGACAACGACGGCACCGTGACGCCCGATCTCCTGCAGGCCACCGTCAACGACTTCATTCCCCCCACCTACCCGACGGAGGTGGAGCTGCAGCAGCTCGCCGCGGTGCTGGAGTGCACCAGCCGCGACCTGCTGCCGGAGCGCTTCCGCCAGATGGACCGGGCCGAGGTGGTCGAGCGGCTTGAGCGACTGAAGCAGACCGTGGGCGCCTCGGCCGTTTGACGCCGGCCTCTCCCCGGCGGAACCGGAGGAGGTCCTCGCAGGGACGGCGCCCCAGGCAACTCGTGCAGGCCGGGCGGCCCTCCGTGCCGGAGAGCCCGATCGGACGCCCGGCGGCATCATGCTCCGATCGTCACCTGTGTGTGATGAATCGTGCGGCCCTCTCGACGCAGGGGATGACACTCTCCCCGGCCCCGGTTATGTTGGGTTCGGTTTGCGCTCCATCCTTTACTGCACGTCCGCCTCTGCATGACTGCTCCCCTCCCCCGTCGCACCGTCGGGGCCGCTGCGCTTGGCCTCGCCCTTCTCCTGTGGGTCGCCTCGGCCGGCGGCGCCCAGGCCCAGGAGTACGACGTTCCCCGGGTTACTGACACCTACGCGATCACCGGCGCCCGCGTCGTGCAGGCCCCCGGCCAGGTGCTCGAGTCGGCCACCGTGGTGGTGCGCGACGGGCTTATCGAGGCGGTCGGCCCGGACGTGGAGGTCCCCTACGACGCCCGCCGCATTACGGGCGACTCGCTCGTCGTCTACGCCGGGTTCATCGACGGCCTCTCCCACGCAGGGGTTGAGATGCCGGAGGACGAGAACACCGACGACGGTGAGGGCGACGGGAGCGGCGACGAGAACGTCGACCCCGGCAACCCGCCGCCGGGCCGGGCCGGCATTCAGCCGGACCGCGTGGTGCGCTCTTTCCTCTCTCCGGACGCCTCGGGGCTGGACGACCTCCGGAAGGCCGGCTTTACCGCCGGGCACGTGGTGCCCGAGGGGGAGATGCTTCCGGGCCACGGCGCCTACATCTTCTACGGCGGGGAGACGGTCACCGACATGATGATGGCGCCCTCGCCCACCCTCTTCGCCCAGATCCAACCCGCCGAGGGGTACGTCTACCCCGCCACCGAGATGGCGGTGCTCGCCAAGATGCGGCAACTCGTCCGCGAGACCGAGCGGCGGGAGACGCTTCGGGCCGCCTACGAGGAGGACCCGACGGGCCGGCGCCAGCCGCCGCAGGATCCGGTCCACAGTGCCCTCGTCCCGGTGCTCGACGGCACGATGCCGATGGCCTTCTACGCGGACGACGCGCTCAGCATCCATCGCGTGCTCAACCTGCAGAATGAGCTGGGCGTTCCCCTCGTGCTGGCCGGGCTGGCCGAGGGCCACGAGGCCGTCGAGGCCCTGCAGGACACCGACGCGCCCCTCTTTCTCACGCTCGACCTCCCGGAGCCCCCCACCCGCACCGCCGCCGGCGACACCACCGTGGCCGACACCACGGACGCCCCCTCCCGCTACTACACCCCCGAGTTTCGGGTTCCCTCCTACCGGCAGGTCGCGGAAGAGGAAGAAAATCTGGAGCTCCGCCACGCGATGGAGCGGCAGGACTACCTCGAAACGGCGGCCACCCTGGAGGACGCCGGACTGGAATTTGGCTTCACGACCCGCGAGGCGACCCCCGGCGACATTCGGGCCCACCTGCGCACGATGGTCGACCAGGGCCTGTCCGAGCAGGCGGCCCTCGCGGCCCTCACCACCCGCCCGGCCGCCCACCTCGGCCTCTCCGACCGGCTCGGCACCGTCGAGGCGGGCAAGGTGGCCAACCTCGTCGTCACGGACGGGTCGTACTTCGCGGAGGATACGTCGGTGCGGCAGGTGTTCGTGGACGGCCGCCTCTACGATTACGCCACCGAGACGAGCGGCGGCGAGATCACGGGGGACATCTCCGCCGTGGTCGGGACCTGGTCGTACACGTTGGAGACGCCGCAGGGCGAGGTCAGCGGCACGATCACCTTCGAGGGCGACGCGTCGAGCCTGGAGGGCACGTTCACCGGCCCGGAGGGCGAGGAGCAGGTCGAGCAGGAGGACGTGCTGTACGTCGCCGAGGAGTGCGTCGAGGACGTGCTCCGGGAGGGCCGCTACGACGACGACGGCACCACGCTCTCCTTCACCGTCCCCTCGGACGAGGGATCGCCCCTGTCGGTGACCGTGACAGTGAAGGAGGGCGCCTTCGAGGGCAGCGCCTCCGTGCAGGGCCGGTCGCTCTCCATCTCCGGCGAACGCACGAGCGCCCCGAGTGAAACGAGGAAGTAGGTTCAGACTGCACCCCGAGTAGCACGAGGAAGTAGTTTTCAGACTGCGCCCCGGACGGGTGGGGGAACGGGTCCGGACCGCGCGTCGGTCGGTCCCCACTCCGCCGCTCCATCGCCGCCTCTCTTCCATGGCTTCCCGCTGCATGATGACTGTTTGGCAATCCCTCCGCACCCTCTTGATCGTCGGCCTGCTGGGGCCCGCCCTTGCGGCCTCGTCGACCAGCTGGGCCCAGCCCCGCGCCGACGGCCCCGACGACTGGCTCATTCAGAACGCCACCGTCCTCACCGTCACGAACGGCACCATCGAGAACGGCGACATCCTGGTGCGCAACGGCGACATCGCGCAGGTCGGGCCGGACCTCTCTGCCCCCGATACGGTGGAGGTGTACGATGCTGGCGGCGAGTACGTGATGCCCGGCATCGTGGAGGCGCACCAGCACATGGCGATTAGCAACGTCAACGAGGCCACCAACCAGGTCACCGCGGAGGTCGGCGTCGGCGACGTGCTCGACCCTTACGACATCGGCATCTACCGCGCGCTGGCCGGGGGCGTCACAACCGCCCACGTCATGCACGGCTCGGCCAACCCCATCGGCGGCCGCAACGAGACCATCAAGCTGCGCTACGGCGTCACCAACCCCGACGCCCTCAAGATGGAGGGCGCCCCCCGCACCATAAAGTTTGCGCTCGGCGAGAACCCGACCGGCCTCTACGGGGACCGCGGCCAGATCCCCCGGACCCGCATGGGTGTGGAGCAGGTGATCCGGACCGCCCTGCGCGAGGCGGAACGCTACATGCACGAGAAGCAGGCGTACCAGGACGGCGAGCGGTCCCGTCCGCCGCCCTATAGCCAGCGCATGGAGGTGCTGGCCGGCGTCCTGCGGGGCGACATCATCGTGCAGGCCCACGGCTACCGCGCCGACGAGCTGCTGATGCTGATGCGGGTGCTGGAGGACTTCGGGGTACAGGACCTGGTCTTCCACCACGTGAACGAGGGCTTCAAGGTCGCGCCCGAACTGGCCGCCTTCGGCGACAACGGCGCGGGGGCGTCCGTCTTCTCGGACTGGTGGGCCTACAAGTTCGAGGTGTACTACTCGACGGCCTACAACGCCGCCATCCTCACGGAGAACGGCGTCAATACGTCGATCAACTCCGACATCCCGGGTGAGCAGCGGGACCTCTACCTGCAGGCCGCGAAGACGCAGCGCTACGGCGACCTCTCCGACCAGCAGGCCCTCTCGCTCATCACGATCAATCCGGCCCGCCAGCTCGGCATCGCCGATCGCGTCGGCTCGATCGAGGCGGGCAAAGACGCCGACCTCGCGATCTTCAGCGAGCATCCGCTCTCCGTATATACGAAGCCGCAGCGCACGTACGTCGACGGCGTGGTGCGCTTCGACCACGAGCAGGACCCCGACGACATGCGCCTTCGCGTCGACCCCGAGGGCACCGTCGAGCTGGCGCGGGACGGCTGGAATCGCCACGCCGCCCACAGCTGCCTGAAGGGCGTGACCCACCTGCGCGCCACCCAGACCGGCGTCCTCCTCGAAAATGCGGACCGGTAATCCCCCGTCCCGCTCTCCGACCGCCTTGCTGACCGACGCATCGTCTCTATGCTCCCCCTCTGTTCTTCGCGGCGCCGTTCACTTGCTACCGGCCTCGGCCTGCTTTTAGGCCTTCTGCTCGCGCTGCCCGCCCACGCCCAGAAGGAGCCCGGGGCACAGGGGCCCTTCGCCCTCACGAACGCCCAGATCATCGTCACCCCCGGCGACACCGTCGACCGCGGCACGGTCGTGATCCGCGACGACTCGATCGCCGCCGTGGGGCCGAACGTCACGGCCCCCGAGGGCGCGGAGGTGATCGACTGTGCGGGGGAGACCGTCTACCCCGGCTTCATCGACAGCGGCACGCGGCTGGGCCTCGCGGAGATCGGCTCCCTGCCCGAGACGCGGGACTACAACGAGCTCGGCGAGCTGACCGCGCACATGAACGCCCTCACCGCCGTCAACCCGAACTCGTCCCTCATCCCGGTGGCGCGCGTCCACGGCATCACCTCCGTCATCACGGCACCGACAAACGGCATCCTCCCCGGGACGGCCGCGCTCATTGGCCTACACGGCTACACCCCCGAGCAGATGCAGGTCGGCGACGTAACGCTCACGGTGCTGGACTTTCCCTCCGTGGGCCGGCAGGGTCCCTCCGACGACCGCTCGCCCAAGACCATCCGCAGGGAGGCGGAGAAGGCCCTGACCCGGCTGAACGACCTGTGGGACCAGGCCGAGCGCTACGCCGCCATCGACTCGGCGGTGGCCCGTCGGCCCGACGCCCGGCGCGCCCCCGAATACGTGCCCGCCATGGAGGGGCTTCTCCCCGTCCTCCGCGGCGAGCAGCCGCTGATGATCTCCGCCAACGCGGCGGCCGACATTTCCGCGGCGCTCGACTGGGCCGAGAAGCGGGGCGTGCTGGACCAGGTCATCCTGAGCGGCGCGATGGAGGGCTGGCGCGTGGCCGACGAGATTGCTGCGGCCGACGTGCCGGTGCTCGTCGGCTCCATCATGCAGCCACCCAGCCGCGAGAGCGACCGCTACGACAAGGCGTACCGGACCCCCGCTCTCCTCCACGAGGCCGGCGTCACGGTGGCGCTGCGGTCCGGCAAGACGGAGAACGTGCGCAACCTCGTCTTCCACGCCGGGTTCGCCGCCTCGCACGGCCTCGGCCGGACGGAGGCCCTGCGGGCCATCACGACCACCCCGGCCAACATCTTCGGGGTGGCCGACAGAATCGGATCGATCGAGGCCGGGAAGCGCGCCAATCTCTTCGTGGCGAACGGGGATCCGTTCCAGCCCGCCACCGACGTGCAGCACCTCTTCATCGACGGCTACAAACTGCCCCTCGAGAACCGGCAGACGAAGCTCTACGACGAGTTTCTGAACCGGACCCCCGGACTGGAAAAATAACTACTCCCGGCCACGACGCGACCCCGCTCGGCCTCTGGACCGATCGGGCCGTCGCTGCTTCTCGGCCTCGTTCCCAAACGCCCGGCGGCCGCGGCCAGCGGCTCGACGTTCGTCGGGGCCGACGTCCTCACCGACGACCGCAAGCGCAGTCCGCGAACGTTTGTCCACGGTCCCCGCGTGGCCGATCCGGGCGATCGGGTCATCCTGATCTTCGGGGCGGGACGCAGCCCGCACCTCCGCTTCCTCAGCCGGGCGTCGCCCCAGGGTGCAGTGCGTAGACCCGCTCGGCTGCCTGTAGCTCCTCGCTCTCATTCGGGGACTGGCCCTATACTCGCCCGAAGAGGGCCCCCTCGATTGTGAGGCCGGGGCCGAACGCCATCGCCACGCCCTGGTCGGGGGGCGCGCCGTCCCCCTCGGCCGCCCGGTCGAGGATGCGCTTCAGCACGAACAGGATGGTCGGGGAGCTCATGTTGCCGTAGCGGCGCAGGACCGCCAGGCTGTCGGCCACGTCCCGCTCGGCGAGGTCCAGCGCGTCGCGGGCCCCCTCCACGATCCGGCGCCCCCCCGGGTGGACGGCCCAGAAGTCGGGGTCCTCGCGGCCGAGGCCGTGGGCCCCCAGCAGGTCGTCGACGTAGTCCGGCAGGTTCTCCCCCACTACGTCCGGCACCCGAGAGGAGAGGCCCATCTTGAAACCGGTGTCGCCGATGGCCCAGGTCATGTCGCCCATCGAGTCGTCGTCGAGGTGACACCGGCCGTCGACGTACGCGAGGCGTCCCTGCGCGTCGGCGCCCGAGCGGCTCGAGAGCACCGCCGCCGCGGCCCCGTCGGAGAAGAGGGAGTTGACGACCACGCTTTCCAGGGAGTCGTCGATCTGGAGGTGGAGGGTGCAGAGCTCGGCGCAGACGACCAGCACGCGGGCGTCCGGGGTGCTCTGGCAGAAGCTGTCGGCCACGCGCAGGGCGTTGAACGCCGCGTAGCAGCCCATGAAGCCGATGAAGGTGCGCTGCGTGGTCGGTGGGAGCCCGAGCCGCTGCACAAGCTCGACGTCGAGCCCCGGAGCGAAGAACCCCGTGCAGCTCACCGCGATGACGTGGGTGATGTCTTCCGGCGCGGCATCGGCGGCGTCGAGGGCCCGCCCGGCTACGTCCTCGGCGAGGGGCACGACCGACTCGCGGTAGTGCTCGTTGCGGTCCTCGGTGGTCGGGGCCGGCTCGAGCGTCCAGGTCTCCGGAAAGAAGGTGAACTCCTCCGGGTCCTCCCGGCCGTAGTCGTCGACGCAGGTGTAGCGGGCCTCGATCGAGGACCCCCGGTAGAGGGCCGGCAGTCGGCTCTGCAGCGCGTCCGGGAGGGACTCAATGTTCGCCATGAAGTCGGCCGTCTCTTCCTGCGAGCGCCGCAGTGGGGGGTTGCCGGTGGCGATCGCGTCGAGCGTCGTGTAGGCCATGAATTGAGTGAGCAGTGACAAGAATGGAGTCGGTCCAACGGGCGGCCCGGGCGGACGTTGCAGGAACGACCGGGCCCGAAACGGGTCGTTACAGATGCGGTGACGAAGACGCCAAGCGGGCGCTCCCAGTGGATTCGCCCTCCTCACCTGCTCGATCTCGCCGGCCTCGAAACGGCGTCGGGCTCCGACCTCCCAGGCGTGTAGTGGATCCCTCTTCCGCGACAGCGGGCGCGGGGCGGCGACCGACGCGTAGAGCACCGACACGGAGCAGCTGGCGAAGGGGGTGTGCGAATCCGCCGGGCCCGAACTCGGCCCCCTTCCACCGCGACCCGCGCCACTCTTCTCCAGCCCTGCTCTCCCCCATGCCCGACCTGCCGGCTCTCTCCGTGGCCGACGTCCGCAACTGGACGAACGACCGCTACTACGAACGGGGCGAAGGCTACTTCCGGGAGGACCGCATCCAGCGCCCCCGCCGGGAAGGACGGACGCTGAAGGCCCTCTGCCGCGGCTCGCGGCCCAACCCCTACCGGGTCGAGGTTACGCTGGACGCCGACGGCATCGTGGCCGGCTCGTGCTCCTGCCCCATCGGGGATGGGGGCCGCTGCAAGCACGCAGTGGCGCTGCTGCTCACCTGGGTCGAGCAGCCCGACGCGTTCGAGGCCGCGGCCCCGCTTGCCGACCGGCTGCGGGAGCAATCGAAGGCGGAGCTGATCGAGATCATCCAGCGCCTGGTCGAGCGCGAGCCGTCCCTCGAATCTACCGTAGACCTTGCCCTGCGGCGTCCCGAGTCCGACCGGGCCGTCGACCTCCGGTCGTACGCCGAGGAGGCGTTCGAGGTCGGGGGCCTCGATCCCTACGACTACGGGTACGGCCGCGAGGTGGCCGAGGCCCTCGATCCGCTTCTCGAGCGCGGCGAGGAGCAGGTGGACACCGGGCACTGGGACGCAGCAGGCACGCTCTACGCGACCGTCGCGGAGGTCGTCTGCGACCGGTACGACGACGTCCACGACGAGGAGGGCGACCTGATCGCCGTCGTCCACGCCTGCGCCGAGGGCCTCGGCACACTTCTCGCCCGCGTCGACGACCCGGACCTCCGCTCCCGGGCCCTCGAAGCCCTTCTCGACATCTACCTCTGGAACGCCGAGAGCGGGGGCTACGGCGCGGGCACGGCGGCGGCCTCGGCCCTCCGCGAGCACACGACCGCCGAGGAGCGCCGCCTCGCCGCGGACGTCCTCCGCGGCCACCTGCCCCCGCCCCCCGATGCCCCCTCCGAGCCCTCGGGCGTGTATGGCCGACCGTCCGGCGATTCATACTGGGACCACGACCGCTGGACGCGCCGCGCGCTGGGCGATCTCCTCCTCGACCTGGAACGGGACCGCCTGGCCCCCGAGGACTACCTCGCCCTCTGTCGCCGGACGGGTCACTGGGCCGAATGCACCGACCGCCTGCTCGAGCTCGGGCGGTTCGATGAGGCGGCGGACGCGGCCGCCCACCTCCCGGCCCACCAGCTGGGGCCCCTTCTCGATCGGTTCGTCGAGCAGGGCGCCCCCGAGACGGCCCGGGCGATCGTCGAGGCCCGGCTGGACGACGCCGACGGAGCGGCTCCTGCCCTCCGCCACTGGCTCTACGAGCACGCCCTCTCCACCGGCCGCTACGACGACGCCCTTCGGGTGGCGCGCCGGCGCTTCCGGAATCGCCCCTCGATCGAGACCTACGAGCAGGTGCGCCGCGCGGCCGAGCCCCTCGGGCGGTGGGACGACGTCCGCACCGCGTTGCTGGAGCATCTCCGCCACGACCGCCGCCCGAATCTCCGGGTTCAGATCCACCTGCACGAGGACGATCCCGGGCCGGCGCTGGCGCTCGTCGAGCCCTTCGCCGGGGCCGACCGGACGTGGGCCTTCGGGACGTCGTTCTTGTCGTCGGTCGCCGACGCGGTGGCGGCGTCGCACCCGGAGGCCGCGATCGCTCTCTACGAAGAGGCGGCCCGCCGCCTCGTCGACCAGCGCGGACGCTCCAACTACGCCGAGGCGGCCTCGCTGCTCCGGCAGGCGGAGGCCCTCTACGACGAGATGGACGAGCAGGACCTGTGGCAGGCGTTCATCGACACCCTCTACGAGGAGGAGCTTCATCGCCTGCCCGCCGCACAGGATGAGTTCGAGAAGGCGGACCTGCTCTGAGCGGGCGCCGCGTTACATATTCCGCCGGTACTCGCCGCCGACCTCGAAGAGCGCCTCGGTGATCTGCCCCAGCGAGCAGTACTTGACCGCCTCCATGAGCACCTCAAAGGTGTTGCCCCCCGCCCGGGCCGTTTCCTTGAGCTCCCGGAGGGCGGCGTCGTTCTTCGCTTCGTAGCGGGCCCGAAAGGCCCGAAGGCCCCGAAGCTGGTGCTCTTTTTCGGCCTCGGAGGAGCGCATCAGGTCGACCGCCTCGTCCTCGGGGGCCTCCGCGTCGTCGTCGCGCGTGAACGTGTTGACGCCGACGACGGGCCGCTCGCCGGAGTGCTTCGCCTCCTCGTAGCGCATCGACTCCTCCTGGATCTTGCCGCGCTGGTACATCGACTCCATTGCCCCGAGTACGCCGCCCCGGTTGTTGATGCGCTCGAACTCGTGGAGCACCGCCTCCTCGACCAGGTCGGTCAGCTCCTCGATCAGGTAGGCCCCCTGCATCGGGTTCTCGTTCATCGTCGTGCCGAGCTCCTCGTTGATGATCTTCTGAATGGCGATGGCCCGGCGCACGCTCTCCTCCGTCGGCGTGGTGATCGCCTCGTCGTAGGCGTTGGTGTGGAGGGAGTTGCAGTTGTCGTAGATCGCCATCAGGGCCTGCAGCGTGGTGCGGATGTCGTTGAACTGGATCTCCTCCGCGTGCAGGCTGCGGCCGGAGGTCTGGATGTGGTACTTGAGCTTCTGGCTGCGCTCGTTGGCCCCGTAGAGGTCCCGCATCGCGATCGCCCAGATCCGGCGCGCGACCCGGCCGATGACGTTGTACTCCGGGTCCATCCCGTTCGAGAAGAAGAACGAGAGGTTGTGGGCAAAGTCGTCGATGTCCATCCCCCGGCTCAGGTAGTACTCCACGTACGTGAACCCGTTGGCGAGGGTAAAGGCCAGCTGCGTAATCGGATTGGCCCCGGCCTCGGCGATGTGGTAGCCGGAGATGGAAACCGAGTAGAAGTTTTGGACGTCCCAGTCGATGAAGTACTGCTGCGTGTCCCCCATCAGCCGGAGGGCAAAGTCCGTCGAGAAGATGCAGGTGTTCTGGGCCTGGTCCTCCTTCAGAATGTCGGCCTGCACGGTGCCGCGCACCGTCCGCAGCGTCTCGGCCTTGATGTCCTCGTAGGTCTCGCGCTCCAGGAGGCCCCACTCGACCAGCTCCTCGCCGCTGGTGCCCAGCAGGCCGAGGCCGCCGCCGTCGTGCCCGTCGGGCATGGCCTGCGGCCGCCCGTCGGGGCCGTAGGGGACGTACTCCGGGCGGTCGTCGCCGAGCGTCTGGTCGAGGGCCGCTTCGACCTCCGCCCAGCGGCCGGCCTCGCGGAGATGCCGCTCGACCTGCTGGTCGACGGCGGTGTTCAGAAACATCGCCAGGATCATCGGCGCGGGGCCGTTGATCGTCATCGACACGCTCGTCTTTCGGTCGCAGA
>JBDGQP010000001.1:0-1821 GCA_042218975.1 Salinibacter sp. | reverse complement strand
GTTGCCCACCTTGCCGTACACGTCGGGCTGCTCGGCGGGGTCGTGGCCGTAGAGCGTCACCGAGTCGAACGCGGTCGAGAGGCGGTTGGCCTCCGCGCCCTCCGAGACGAGGTGAAAGCGGCGGTTCGTCCGCTCCGGCGAGCCCTCCCCCGCAAACATCCGGGTCGGCTCCTCCCCCTCCCGCTTGAACGGAAAGACCCCCGCGGTATAAGGGAAGTAGCCCGGCAGGTTTTCGAGGAGGGCAAACGCGAGCCGCTCCCCGGGGTCCTCGGTCTGCGGCAGCGCGACGCGCGGAACGTCGATGCCGCTGAGGCTCTCCCGGAAGAGCGGCACGGTAAAGTCGCGGCCGCGGACGGTGTAGGTAAACTCGTCCTGTTGGTACTCCTCGGCGAGGTCGTCCCAGTTTTCCAGGATGGCGCGACAGCGCGCGTCGAGCTTGTCCCACCAGTGGGCGGCCATCTCGTCGAGGCGGCCCGAAAGCTGCTCGCGGTCCGACGGGGCCCAGTCCTCCACCTGCGCGCGGGCCCCACGGGCCTCGCCCCACTTCCGGGCGTACGCGACCTGCCGCTCGGCCCAGTCGCGGTACGCCTCACACGTCTCCACGATCTCGCCGAGGTAGCGCTGTCGGTCGGGGGGAATGATGGCCACCTCCGACGGGTCCGGCTCAGGCACGTCGCCAGCGTAGACCTGCGTGGTGCGGTCGAAGTCGAAGTCGTCGTTCAGGCGGTCGAGGAGGGCGCGGTAGAGACGCGTGACGCCGGGGTCGCCGAAGTGCGACGCCATGGTCGGGTAGACCGGCATGGCCTCGGGGTCCTCGTCGAACCGGAGGCGGTTGCGTTGCACCTGCTTGCGGACGTCACGCAGGGCGTCCTCGGAGCCGCGCTTCTCGAACTTGTTGATCGCTACGAAGTCCGCGAGGTCCAGCATCCCGATCTTCTCCAGCTGCGTCGGCGCGCCGAAGTCGTGGGTCATGACGTAGAGGGAGAGGTCCGTCAGGTCCACGATCTCGGTGTCGCTCTGGCCGATGCCGGCCGTCTCCAGTACGATGAGGTCGTAGCCGGCGGCGCGGCACACGGCGACGGCCTCCTTCATGGCCTCGCTGGTCGAGCGGTTGGCCTGCCGCGTGGCGAAGGAGCGCATGTAGGCCCGGTCGCCGTGGCGGCCGTAGAGGGCGTTCATGCGGATGCGGTCCCCCAGCAGGGCGCCGCCCGTGCGCCGGCGGGTGGGGTCGACCGACAGGACCGCCACCTCCAGGTCGTCGAAGTCATTGAGGAAGCGCCGCACCAGTTCGTCGGTGAGCGTCGACTTGCCGGCGCCCCCCGTCCCGGTGATCCCCAGCGTCGGAATCGTCGCCGCTTGCCCGTCGCCTTCCGCCCCCCGATCCTCGACCCTCGATTTTCGCGCCTCTCCGTCTCCCCCGGCTCCTCTCGCCGCTCGCTCTTCGCCCGTCGCCCTTCTCCCCTCGGCCCCATCGGTCACCACCGCGGTCGCTTCTTCGGCGTTGGGCACCTCCACCCGCGTCAGGTGGCGCGCCGTCCGTCGCGGATCGCGGCGCGGCGGATCCGTCGCCATTCGAAACTCGAAATCTGCAATCGGATGGTCGCACGCCTCGACCATCTCGTTGATCATGCCCTGCAGCCCCATCTCCATCCCCTCGTCCGGCGAGAAGATGTGGGCGATCCCGTAGTCTTCCAGCTCCCGTTTTTCGGCGGGTACAATGACCCCGCCGCCTCCCCCGTAAATGCGAATGTGCCCGGCCCCACGCTTCTCCAGCAGGTCGTGCATGTACGTGAAGTACTCCATGTGGCCGCCCTGGTAGCT